>JAJYWE010000059.1:0-7559 GCA_021791675.1 Actinomycetes bacterium
GGGAGGGGCCGGCGGACGTCCGGTCGTCGAGATCCGCCTTGCGTCCCGCCCGGACGGGGTACCCGGGTCCGAGAACTTCGCTCGAGGTGAGACCACGCTCTCGCCCCCGGGGGCGGGCGAGGTCGAGCTCCGCACGCTCTGGCTGTCGGTGGACCCCTACATGCGAGGCCGGATGCGCGACGTCCGGTCCTATGTCCCGCCGTTCGCCCTCGACGCCCCCCTCGCCGGCGGCGGGATCGCCGAGATCGTCCAGTCGAACGACCCGTCGTTCTCGCCGGGGGACCTGGTGATCGGCAACCTGCGCTGGCGGACCTACGACGTCGTCCCCGCCCGCCACCTCGAGGCCTTGCGGCCCGAGGGGGTCGGACCGGAGAAGTACCTCGGCGTGCTCGGGATGCCCGGCATGACTGCCTACGTCGGGCTGCTCGACATCGGCAAGGCTCGGGAGGGTGACGTGGTCCTCGTGTCGGGGGCTGCCGGAGCGGTCGGGAGCGCTGCCGGGCAGATCGCGAAGCAGCGCGGCTGCCGGGTCATCGGGACGGCAGGGGGGCCGGCCAAGGTCGCCTACCTCGAACGCCTCGGGTTCGACGCGGCGATCGACTACCGCGCAACGAGCGATCTCGGTCGGGCGATCCGTGACGCGGCGCCGGACGGGATCGACGTGTACTTCGACAACGTCGGAGGCGCGCACCTCGAGGCCGCGCTCTGGGCGATGCGGGACTTCGGGCGCGTGGTGCTCTGCGGCGCGATCAGCTCGTACAACGACACGGCGCCGAGCCCGGGCCCAACGAACCTCTCGCTCGCGATCGGCCGGCGGCTCCGCCTCGAGGGCTTCATCGTCTCCGACCACGCCGAGCGGCGACCGGCGTTCCTCGCCGACATGGAGGCGTGGGTGCGGGCGGGCAAGGTGCACGCCGACGAGACGGTGGTCGAGGGGCTCGAGGGCGCCCCGGATGCGTTCGTCGGTCTCTTCCGCGGGGACAACGTCGGGAAGATGCTGGTGCGCGTCGCCTCCTGAGCGTCGCCGGGCCCTGGCGTCGGGCCTCGGGGCCAGCCGCCAGCCGCCAGCCGCCAGCCGCCGTCCCGGCTAGAAGATCCCGAAGCGAACGACCATCGCCAGGCCGAACACGACCGAGTAGAGCGCGAACGGCCAGAGCGTGTGGGTCTGGAAGTACTTCATGAGGAACCGCACGGAGAGGTAGGCGGCGGCGAAGGCCGCCACGGCACCAACGAGGCTCTGCCCGCGGATCCCGTTCCCAGCTGGTCCGAGGAGCTCGGGGAGCTTGTAGACGCCGGCGGCGAAGATGATCGGTGTCGCGAGGAGGAAGGAGAAGCGTGCCGCGTCCTCGTAGTCGAGGTCGCGCACCAGTCCCGCCACCATCGTGATGCCCGACCGGGAGATCCCGGCGAGCAGCGCGAACACCTGCGCCACTCCGACGACCCCGGCCTCCTTGAACTCGAGGGTGTCGAGCTGGCGGCTGGCGCGCACGGGGACGCCACTGCGCCGGGCGAGCCGGCGTCTTCGTCGCTCAGACTGGACGCGGGCGCGGTCGCCGACGTAGAGCACGATCCCGTTCACGACCAGGAACACCGATGCCGCGAGAGGCTTTGCGAAGAGGACGCGGAAGACGTGCTCGAAGACGAGGCCCATGATCCCCGCCGGGATCGTGGCGACGACGAGCAGCCAGGCGAGCCGCTCCTCAGGGGTGTCGATCCGGCGCCTCGAGAGCGTGCGGAAGAAGCCCGAGACGATCTCCACCCAGTCGCGCCAGAAGAAGGCGAGGAGCGCCAGCGCGGTCGCCACGTGGAGCGCGACGACGTAGGCAAGGAAGAAGGACCCGTTGGTCGCAGACTGCGCGCGCACGAGGTCTGTCCACCCGAAGAGCGCGGGGAAGATGACGGAGTGGCCGAGGCTCGAGATCGGGAAGAGCTCGCTCACGCCCTGGAGCAGACCGAGCACGATCGATTGGAAGTAGGTGATCGTGCCCGTAGCCAGCACTTCCGCCCTCGCTTTCCTGGTTTCCTCCGGCCCGCCTCGCAGCTCCGAACCGGGCTCGCTCCCGCCACGCCCGCGCCAGCCTCGCCGAGGCCTCGTGTGGACCTGCGCCGCTCATGCCCGCGCTGCTCGCGCACCGAGCGCGGGACACCCTGCTCGGAGCGATGGTCTTCGCCTCTGGCCTCGAGTCGGTGGGGCACGCTACCCCATGCAGGTGTCGCGGAGCTGTCCGACCGGTGAACACCCGGTGCAGCGGAGGACGATGGTCCCGGGCGCGGGCTGGCTCGGTCGGGCCAGCCCGGTCAGCGGCCCCGGCGGCTCGCAGCGAGGAGCGAGAGCCCGGCACCGAGCATCCAGACGTCCTTCGCGATCGCGGTGCCGTTGGCACTCGGACGGATCGAGCCAGGCTCGTGAAGGCCTGGTGTGCGGAGGTACATGCCGACCAAGCCGCCTGCGAACCCGGTGAGCAGGAGGCCGGCCAGGCGCGGGGGGACGATGGGTGCGAGCAAGCAGGCTCCGATTGCGATCTCCGCAGTGGAGAGGGTCTTCACGAACCGAGCCGGTTCGACACCCGAGAGCATCGGATAGGCACCGGCCGCCATCCCGTGCAGACCGGCCGCTCGCTCGGGCGGCACGTCCCTCTTGCCAAGGCCGGAGTTGAGGATGAACGCGCCCGTGGCGAGACGAAGTGGCAGGTTTCGCGGGCTGAGGTCGAGCTTCATGCCTTCACGCTAACGATTGGCCGTGCAGCTCGGCCAGCCGAGCCGGCGCGAGCCCTTGGACCCCTGCCCGCCGTTGCGGGCGCGAGCCCTTGGACCCCTGCCCGCCGTTGCGGGCGCGAGCCCTTGGACCCCTGCCCGCCGGTAGCGTCGGGGCGTGGCAGTGAGAGGGACGCCGGGAAGCGCCCGAAGGGGATCTGGCCGGTTTCGCCTCAGCGTGCTCGGGCTCTCCGTGGTGGCCCTGTTCAGCGCCCTCCTCGTCCGGCTGTGGTACCTCTCCGCCGTCGACCACGCGGCCGTCAAGCAGGTCGCCGTCCAGACGGCGACTCGGGTGGTGCAGACGCCTGCCCCCCGGGGCGAGATCGTCGCACGGGGCGGTCAGGTGCTCGCGGGCGACAAGACCGTCTTCGTGGCCACGCTCTCCCGCCAGGTGGCGGCGACCGATCCTGCCGCGATCCCGGACGCCGCGTCGCTCCTCGGCATCTCCCAGGCCGCGATCAAGACGGCACTCGAGAGCGCGCAGTACAGCTACTACCAGCCTGTCCCGCTCCGCTTCGGGATCGCCAACGCGTTGGTGCTCCGGATCGAGGAGAACGCGGCGCGCTATCCCGGGCTCTCGGTCGCGCTGGACAGCGAGCGTGCCTACCCGGATGGCCAGACTGCGGTGCACCTGCTCGGCTACGTCTCCCAGATCACCTCGACCGAGCTGCGGGCCTTCGCGAAGGACGGCTACCAGGCGGGCGACCCCTTCGGCCAGAGCGGTGTCGAGGCGCAGTATCAGGCCGCCCTTGCCGGGAAGCCGGGCTCGACGACGTATGCGGTCGACGCCGCGGGCCAGGTCGTGGGCGTGGTCCGGCGTGTCGCGCCGACGCCGGGGGACACGGTCGTGCTCAACCTCGACGTGCCGCTCCAGCAGCAGGCGGAGAAGGACTTGGCAGCGGAGATCCGGGCGCGCCGGGCGGCCGGGCAGGTCGCGCCGAACGGGGCCGTGGTCGCGCTCGACCCGCAGAACGGCCACGTGCTGGCGATGGCGTCCTTCCCGTCCTACAACCCGAACGAGTGGGTCGGCGGGATCTCCCAGGCGAACTTCGAGAAGCTTGTGAGCGCCGCCGACGGTGCCCCGCTGAACAACTACGCCATCCAGGGTCTCTACACGCCCGGTTCGACCTTCAAGATCGCCACCGCGTCGGCCGCGCTCCAAGATGGGCTCATCACGCCGAGCTTCGTCTACGACGACACCGGGCGTTTCACGGTCCCCAACTGCACCGGGCCGCACTGCACGCTCCACAACGCCGGTTACGAGGCGCTCGGCCCGATCAACATCGTGCCGGCCATCGCCGCCTCGGACGACGACTTCTTCTACAACCTCGGGTACCTCTTCTGGATCAACCGGGCGAAGTACGGGGTGGATGCCATCCAGACCTGGGCGAACCGCTACGGCTACGGGGAGCCGACCGGCATCGACCTCCCCGGCGAGTCGATCGGCTTCGTGGCGAGCCCGCAGATCGACGCCGCACTCCACCGCGAGGACCCGAAGGCCTTCCCGAACGGCGGCTGGTACGTCGGTGACAACCTCGAGATGGCCTTCGGCCAGGGCGCGACCCTGATCTCGCCGCTCCAGCTGGCGGACGCCTACGCGACCTTCGCCAACGGCGGGACCCGCTACGCCCCGCAAGTGGCCGCAGCGCTCGTGAGCCCGACCGGCAAGGTCGTCCAGCGGTTCGCCCCGAAGGTGCTCGGTCACGTCCAGCTCTCTCCGGTCAACCGGGCGGCGATGCTCGCAGGGTTCGAGGGGGCGATCACCGAGGCCAACCCGGCAGGCACCGCGTACGGCACCTTCTACCAGACGGGACCGCCCTACCCCTACGCCCAGATGCCCATCGCCGGCAAGACCGGCACGGCCAGCGTCCAGGGCAAGCAGCCCAACTCGCTGTTCGTCGCCTTCGGGCCGGTCTCGCATCCTCGGTACGTGATCGCGTGCGTGATCTCCCAGGCCGGCTACGGCGCCTCGGCTGCTGCCTACGTCGTGCGCGATCTCTACCAGTGGCTGATCACCCACCCTGTGGGCCCGCTCCAGCTCCCGAACGGCTGAGCACGCCCCGGGTTCCCCAGGACCGGGACGCCCCCCGGCCCGGCCCGCTCCGGTGCCCGCGGAGCCCGCCACCCGCCCACCTGGTCCCGCTCGTCTCGTGGCCGAACTGCTAGGACGTCGAGCCCGCCCCCGGTTCGGCGTCGTACGCGTGGCGGATGCGGAGGCGCCACCACACCCGCAGGGTGTCGGTGAGGATCTCGCCCACGGTCCGGAGCGAGACCGTCGTGGTGAAACGCTCCCGGATCGTGACCGGCAGCTCCACGATGTCGCGATACCCGAGGTGTGCAGCGACGACCAGCAGCTCGAGGTCGAACGCGAAGCGCTCCTCGACCGTTCGTGGCAGGGCCGCGGCGAGGACCTCGCGGCGGATGAGCTTGATGCCCGTCTGGGTGTCCCGGAGGTCGAGGTCGAACAGCACCCGGCAGAGCTGCTGGTAGCCCCAGCTGTAGAGGCGTCGGGCCGGGGGGTAGGCGACCACCGACGCCGGGTGACGCTTGCTGCCCGCCACGATGTCGGGTGCCCGCGACTCGAGCAGCGAGACGAAGCTCCGGAGCTGCTGCGCAGGGATGTCGCCGTCCGCGTCGATGAAGCCGAGGTACCGTCCGCGCCCGACGGCGAGCCCGGTCCGGAGCGCCTCGCCCTTGCCACGGTTCTTGGCGAGCTCGAGCCGGCGGAGCCGGTCGGGGGCGACCCCGTCCAGCGACGCCGGGCTCCCGTCGGTGGAGCCGTCCGACACGGCGACCAGCTCGTAGTCGAGGCCAGCTTCGGTGAGCACCCGGTCCAGCTCGACGAGGTGGCGACGGAGGAGCGAGCCTGGGTTGTAGTACGGGACGACCACCGTCAGGTCGAGCGTGGCCGCCTCCGGCCCGGCCAGCGCCTCTGCCACGTCGCGATGCTCCCACGCCGCACGCCGGTCCGCCGAGCGGGCTAAAGTTCCCGTCGTGATCGAGCCAGGTACGCCCGCCCCGGGCTTCACCCTCCCCGACCACGACGGGAACCCCGTTGCCCTCGCCGACTTCGCGGGGCGCTTCGTGGTGCTCTGGTGGTACCCCAAGGCGGCCACGCCCGGCTGAACGAGCGAGGCCCAAGGGTTCCGTGATCGAGCCCCCTTGTTCGAAGACCTGGGTGCCGTCGTGCTGGGCGCGTCCTTCGACCCACCCGAGGAGAACCGGGCGTTCCGGGACAGGGAGTACCTCCCCTTCCCGCTGCTCTCGGACGAGACGCGCGACGTAGGCGCGGCCTACGGCGTCGTGCGTGAGCCGGGCGAGCCCTACGCCGAGTTCGCCCGGCGGATCACCTTCCTCGTCGATCCCGACGGCATCGTCGCCAGGGTGTACGAGGTTGCCGACGTCGCCGAGCACGCCGAGGAGGTCCTCGACGACCTCGAGCGGCTCGTCGATCCCGAGGGGGAGGCGGCCGCCGGGCGGGCCTAGGTGCGAAGCCAGACCTCCGTGGTCACCGGCCCTCCCGCTCGGGCTGGGCGTGCCGTTCGAGCTGGCCCAGCCCGTCGGGCGGGCCCAGGTGCTCGACCGGGCCTAGGTGCTCGGGCACGACGAGGCGAAACCGGCGACACCCGCGACGTTCCCGGCGTCCGTCATGGCCGCGAGCTGTCCGGGCTCGTGGTAGAGCTCTGCGTCGAGGAAGTGGATGGTGACCGCCCGCACGACCGCCGACCAGCTGTTCTGCTGCTGGTAGGGCGGGAGGTGGTGTGCCCCGTCGAGGCAGAGGAGCCACTTCGGGGGCGGGAGGGGCATGAAGTAGTCGTCGGTGAACGACGGGGGATTGGTCTGGTCGGCCGTGCCCTGGGTCGCGAGGAGCGGGGGCCCCGAGGCGGCGAAGGCACCGGGGCCCATCACGTCACCGGGCGGCCCGAAGCCGTAGTTCGCGCCCGAGAGGATGATCGCCGCCTTCACGGCGGGGTCCTGGTAGGCGGCGAGCCGCGAGGCCGCGATGGCCGTGTTCCCACCGTCGGACTGGCCCGTCACCGCAACCTCGTTGGGCTCGAGGAGTCCTGCCAGCGGTCCGGTGCCCTGCGCCGAGTCCGCCAGCAACGTCTTGATGGCGAAGGTCATGTCGCCGGCCTGGTTGTGCAGGTCGTCGGGCTCCTTCTCGCTCGGCGGTCCCGGCACGGTCGGGTTCGTCACGGGGAACCGGAGCGCAGCCACGACGAAGCCTGCGCGTGCCCACGCGTCCAGGATGACGCTGTAGGCCGAGGCGAACTGGTCGAGGCCTGGCCCGAAGATCACCAGGGGGAAGGGGCCGTCCGAGCGGGCGGGCGGGGCACCATTCACCACAGCGGTTGAGGTCGCGGGGCCCGTCGCAGGGTACAGCACGCGGGCGAGGAGGACTCGGGGTCCGGTCGCCGCACCGTCTGGCGCGAAGGGGTACGAGACGACGCGGCCCGGCTCGACCCAGCGGAAGCGGACCTGGCCGATCGCGTAGGTCCGAGCGCTCGGCGGCAAGGTCGTCGACGTCGTCGACGTGGTGGGTGTCGGGGAGGTGGTCGGGACGGGGTGGGTCGTGGGAGCGTCCGTCGTCACGGGAACGGTCGACCTGGTTGGCGTCCCGGTCGTGCGCACCCCCGCCCCGGCAAGACCAGCCGCCACGGTCCCGACGATCACGAGTGCCACCACTCCGGCGACGACGAGCCCGCGACGTCTCGCGGCGCGGGCACGTCGTCGCCGCCCGGGTGCGTTCGCGCGGTTGGCCGATGCGCTCCCGCCCGCACGCCCGCCCGAGCTGCCCCGCCCGC
>JAJYWE010000059.1:7659-13269 GCA_021791675.1 Actinomycetes bacterium
CGCCCGCCCGAGCTGCCCCGCCCGCTGGCGGCGCCCCCTGGTTTCCCGCCTCCCGGCACGCCGCTCCCTCCACCCCGGGGCGCGTTGGCACGACCGCGCCGGTCGGGCGATCTCGGCCGGATCGGTGTCCGGCTCGGTGGCTGGGCTCGGTCGTCGTCCATGCGCGTTCTGGCCGATGCCCCCGGGGCAGTTGGGCCGCCGACAACGCTAGGCGCGACGGGCGCTCGGGTCGGGTGCAGGGACCAACCCGGGCGGAGCTGGCACAGTGGGGTCGTGTCCACCCGCACCCTGGCAGCCGTCACGGCCGTGGTCGCCGTGGCGCTCGGGGTGGCGACCCTTGCGCGGGTGCTGACCGATCGCCCTGCCGCCGACCAGGGCAGCGTGACCGGCGCAGTCCGGGCAATGGCGTCCCGGTTCTGCATCGGCACGCCGACGGGCGCCGGGCGCTGTTTCGGCGCGTCGCCGGCCCAGGTCAGCCAGGTCTATCTGGGGGAGTGCGTGACGGTTGTCTACCTCCCGGTTCGCTCCGAGCGTGAGAGCCTCGCCGCAGGCGTCCTTCCCGTCGACGCGGCGCCGGACTGTCCCTCGACCGCCGCGCGACCGCTCGAGTACCCGACGCCGGCGCCGTCGCTCCGTCTGGCGCTCGGGCCGCTCGCCGGGGAGGGCCCGGACGCGTTCCCCCTACCTGCCACCTCACACGCCTACCAGGTGACCTTCGCCTGCGTCCGCGGGCAGTTCGCCACGGTGACCGTGGGTACCGAACTGCTCCGGGTTCGCTGCGACGGCGCGCTCTGGGCTGACACGTTCTCGGCCAGCGCCGGCCAGATGGTGACGGTCGGGGCGGGCTCGCCAGAGCTCTGGGAGCTCATGGTCCAGTCCGACTGACCGCCTCGGGTCCCGGAGCGGGGCTCCCCCCAGCCTCGGCGCGGAGCTGGCGGGCGAGACCCGTGTCCGGGCGCCCTCCCGAGTCCGGACCGGCGCCGCCCGGCCCAGGGGCCGCGCCCGACTCGCCTCGGCGGTACCAGCTCCGCCAGACGAGTCGGTGGACCGGGACCGCCGTCGGGATGTCCCGCAGGCCGGGGATGAAGGGGAGCCCGAGCAGGAGCAGCGTCGCGGCGCCGGTCAGGTAGATCGCGATCAGGTCCACGTTGGCCGAGGAGGAGAAGCTCGGGATCTGGTACCAGAGCGTGTAGAGCCAGAGCCAGGGCTGACCGGGGTAGCTACCGGTCTCGTTCATGACGCCCCACTGCGTCCCCGTGAGGTGCTGTGCCGCAGCGAGCGAGGCGAAGTACTCACCGTCCTCGATGAACAGGAGGGGCTTGGTGTAGTTGGTCCCGTAGAAGGCACGCTCGGCGATGAGGTCCGTGTCGAGGGCACCGCTTCGCGCGAGGGTCAGCTCCGTCGCGAGCAGCGTCGGGACCGGGCCGTCCGCAGCCGGGGGCAGCACCGGCGCGCCACCGACGAAGCGGACGTGGGTGGCGGCGCGCAGGTACGCAGTGGTCCAGGCGTGTTGCGTGGCCGGAGGGGCGGCCCGGTAGCGCGCCAGGGCTGTAGCGAGGCTCGGGTCGGTTGCGGACTCCTTCTCGAGCGGCGAGAGCACGAACGCGTCGGCGGCATCGATGGGGATGCGGACGCCCGCCAGCTCCTGCCAGGAGATCCCGATGCCCTGGACGAACGCGCTGCCGTGGTTGTACGGAGGGCCGTAGGTTGCCGTCTCGCTCGTCCCCGCGAGCTCCGATCCGGCGGTGGCGAGGAAGTCGGCCGGTGCCACCTTTGCCCAGCTCTGGACGGTGACGGGCGGGAGGTCGGGAGACGAGAGCAACGCAGCGAGCACGACGACCAGCACGAGCACGATTGCCGTTGCCGCGCTCGCTTCCTTCAGGATGTCGTACGGACGGGTCGGACCCTGCCACGCCTCGGCGTCGGCGATCGCTGCGGCACGCCGCGCGGCGCGACCCCGGGGCCGGCGGTCGGGCAGCGGGTGCGAGACCCCCCGCACTCGAACCAGGAGCACGTGGACGCCGACGAGCGCGACCAGGACCACGGGGAGGAGCACGACGTGCCAGAGCAGCATCTGGCCGAAGTTCATCAGGTTGAAGAAGCCGCCGAGGCCGGTCGCGTTGACGGCGTCCTTGCCGTTCGTCGAGATCCACTGCGAGTCGAAGTTCTGCTGGGAGAGATAGCCGGTGAAGCACTCGACCACCGAAGCGACGAACGCAGCCACACCGGTCATCCAGGTGAGGGCTCGTCGGCCCCGCCACGCCGCCATCCAGAACTTCCCCCACAGGTGGATCACCATGAACGCCATGAAGAGCTCGACGCTCCAGAGGTGGAGGCTGTTGAAGAAGAGGCCGACGGGGTTGGTGTGCCACCAATCGACACCCCCAAGTGCGATGAGGAACCCCGAGACGATCGCCATCGCGAGAGCGGCGAGCGCGGCGACCCCGAACACGTAGATCCAGGAGGCGACGTAGGCGGGCTGGCTGTCGGGGAGGAGCTTGTCCGGCGGGAGGAAGCGCAACCCGAGCCGGCGGACCTTTGCGGTCCACATGTCCGGCCCGGTCGCGACTCCCCGCTCGGTCGCGGGCCCGGACCCGGTCGCGCCTCCGGGTGCGAGCGCAGGCGTCGCGCTCGGCCCATCCGAAGCGGGTCCGGTTGGCCGGTCCGGGCCGGCCGGTGCCTCCAAGCCGGTCTGCCCGCCACCCCGGCCGGCGGCTGCCGAGCCGCCGGACCCATCCGGCGCTCCCGCGAAGGCACTCGCTCCGGCACCCCGGCGGTGGTGCCCGGGGAAGGGCAGGAGGAGTGCGAGCGCGAACAGCACGACCATGACCGCGATCAGCGCGAGGTTCGCCTCCGAGACGAGGAAGATCGACCAGTGGAAGTAGCGGTCGGGCTGGCTGAGGTTCACGATCGCTGCCACGACGGACATTGGTCGCACCCGTTCCTCCTTCGCTCTGGCGGAGGCTGTTCCCCGCGTGCGCGAGCATCGCCGGGGGCGCTGGTGGCTCGCAAGGGCCGTTCGACCCTTCGGGCGGTCCGACCGTCTCGGGCGAGCAGAGAGCGATCGCGATCCGATTCCTGACACGATCCGACCGCTACGGCGGCCCCGCAGGCCACGGCGGCCCCGCAGGCCACGGCGGCCCCGCAGGCCACGGCGGCCCCGCAGGCCACGGCGGCCCCGCAGGCCACGGCGGCCCCGCAGGCCACGGTGCTCCGCAGGCCGGAGCGGAACCTGGCGCAGGCGGTCAGCAGGGGCGCGCTCGTGTGAGGCGCTCGCGAGCGACCTCACCCAAGGCTGCGACCGAAGCTGCCAGGAACTCGAGTCCCTCGGGCCGGAGGTGGTAGTAGGTGAACCGCCCCTGGGGCTCCGGCTCGACCCACCCGGCGTCTCGGAGCAGCCGGAGGTGGTGGGAGACGGTCGTCTGGCGGGCGCCGGTCTCCGCCATGAGGTGGCAGGTGCACAGCGGCTCTCGAGCAAGAAGGGAGATGATCCGCATCCGGAGCGGGTCCGCGAGGAGGGAGGCCGCCTGGTCGACCGCTGGGTCTTGGAGCACCACCGACGACCCAACGCGACCGAGGTGCACAGCAGGTGAACGGCCGGTGTCGCAGGACCGGCGCCTTGGTGACATGCTTCCCCGGCCAGGCAAGCGAGCAGGTTGGCCTGCTGCAACACCGCCGATCACCGGTGCCAGGCCCTCGTCCAGCACGAGCTCTCGGGCCGCCATCTCGTGCCTCAGCGACCCGTCGCAGCCGCCGGCGGCGCCGTCACCACCGCTCCAGCGAGCTCACCCGACGCCTCCTCCAGCGTCTGGCCCTTCGGTTCGGGAAGCGCGACGAGCGTGAGGAGCACGCCGAGCACCGAAACGGTGGCCATGACACCCATGACGCCGGTGATGCCGTAGCTCTTCAGGAGGTGCGGGACGAAGAAGGCACCGAGGAAGGCGCCGAACTTGCCCGCTGCGGCGGAGATGCCATCCGCGGTGCCACGGACCGAGGTCGGGAAGATCTCCGAGGGGTAGACGAAGGTGGTCTGGTTCGGGCCGAACTCGATGAAGAAGTAGCTGATGGCGAAGAGGCCGAGGAAGGTCGGGATGTTCGTCGCCGCCCCGGGGACGAGCGCGATCGCCCCGAACGCGAGTGCCATCACGAGGAAGCCCTGCCACTGGATGTGCTTCCGACCGATGCGGTCCATCAGCCAGACGGCGACCCAGTACCCGGGGAAGGCGGCGATCGCGAAGATGCCGAGCGAGATCAGCGTGTGGTCGAGCAGGCTGCCGTGTGGCTGGAGCGACTTGAGGATCAGGGGGCTCGACACGGAGTTGCCGTAGAACGCGATGTCCATGAGGAACCACGCGCCCGCCGTGCCGACGAGGCGGAGGAGGAAGGGCTTCGACGTGAGCCGGTGGGTCGGCGTCGGGGCTGCGCTTGCCAGGGCGGGGCGACCGGAGAGTCGGGGCTTCGCACCGGTGGTCCACGCCACCGTCTCGGCGGTCGTGGCGACGTCGCCCTTCACGGTGAGGGTGTAGCGCGGCGTCTCGCGGATCTTGCGCCGGAGGTAGATGACGGAGGCCGCCGGGATGGCGCCGAGGCCGAGCATGAAGCGCCACGCGAGGTCGTTCGGCACGCCCGTCGCGAGGAAGATCGACGCGATCAGCGGGCCCGCCATCAGCCCGAGACCCTGCATGGCGAAGACGGTCCCGATCAGCCGACCGCGGGACTTCTTGTTCGCGTACTCCGACGTGATGACGGCCGAGGTGGCATAGTCCCCGCCCACGCCGAAGCCGACCAGGATCCGGAACACGAACAGGGACGTGAAGTTCCAGGCGAACGCCGAGAGGATCGCCCCCGCGACGAGGATCGCCACCTCGAGCCCGTACATCCGCTTGCGACCGAGGCGGTCCATCAGCTTGCCGAAGGTGAGCGCACCGGCGACGGAAGCGAGCAGCGAGATCGAGTTGAGGAGCGAGATCTGACCGGTGGACAGGTGGAAGATTGGCGTGAGCAGGACCGTGACGGTCCCGATGATGAACAGGTCGTACGCGTCGGTGAAGAACCCCATCCCCGCCGTGAACACGGTCAGCCAGTGCTTGCGCCCCACCTCCGCCTCGTCCATCGGGCGAAACAGCTCGGTGATCGTCGCTTCGTCCTGGGCCATCGCCCGCCTCCCCCGCTCGGTTCCCCGGCTCGTCGCGCCCGTCGTGCTGTGGCTGCTGGCCGGCACCGCCTGATCCCAACGACCGCCACTGCCTTCAGCGGCGGAAACTGCTGAAAGCAACGAGCACTGATGCGTTGAGGGCGAGTGTCATCGAGCCAGGTGAACGGTGGCGGATCGGTGAGTGAGCGTGACGTGGCCGAAGAGTGAAATCTTGGTAACAGGGCCAGGTGCCCGCGCGTCACCTGGACGCGCCGCAAGGAACCGGCGTGGTACGGATCGGGTGATCGGCCCCTTCGTTCCGGTCGGGTTGCAGGGGACGCGCGCCGGCCAGCCCGTTGTCCTCGAGGAGCGGCGAAGTCCTGGTCGGCTGGCTCGCCTCAACCGCTGTGGAAGAGCGACAGCCGGTGTGGAAGAGCGACGGTCGAAGCGGAAGAGCTTCAGTCGGTGCGGAGGAG
>JAJYWE010000059.1:13369-15513 GCA_021791675.1 Actinomycetes bacterium
CGGTGCCCCCACGGGTGCGCCCGCCGGCGCCTCCACCGACGCCGACGCCGTCGTCCGTCACCCGGAGGTGGAGCGAGCCGTCCTCCGCAGCGAGCTCCACCTCGACCCGCCCTGCTCTGGCGTGCCGCGCGACGTTCGAGAGCGCCTCTCGTAGCGTCGCGAGGAGCTCCGTTGCGAGCGATTCGTCTATGGCGTGGTCGATCGGTCCGCGAAACCGAACTTCCGGGTCGAACCCGAGGGTTCGCGCCGCTTCGGCGCAGAGGCCGAGCACCTGGGTGCGAACACTGCGGTCGGGGTCGGACTGCGGCTCGAGCGCGAAGATCGTCGTGCGGACCTGGCGGATCGTGTCGTCGAGCTCCGCGACCGCGTCGCCGATGCGAGCTCGGAGCTCTCCGTCCTCGGCGAGCGGGAGCGCTGCCTGAAGGGACAACCCCGTCGCGAAGAGCCGTTGGATGACCGTGTCGTGGAGGTCGCGGGCGATGCGCTCCCGGTCCGCCGCCGTGGTGAGCTCCGCCACGCGTTCGTGGAGACGGGCGTTGGCGATCGCGATGCCGGCCGCCGAGGCGAGCGAGACGACGAGTGACTCGTCCTCCTCAGTGAACTCCCGGGGGGCTCCGGCCGCGATCCCCCCGGCGGACTCCTCGCTCGTAGCGGTATCCGGGCTCTCGTTCGCGGCGCGGAGCTCCTCTGCGCCGAGGACTGCGGCCTCCTCAGCGCCGGGGCATGCGTCCTGCTTCGCCGGGCCGAGGACTGCGGCCTCCTCCACCGCGACGGGGACTGCAGCCTGCTTCTCCGTGAGGTAGAGGTTCCCGAACACCTCCCCGTGCACGCAGATCGGCACGCCGAGGAAGCTCCGCATGACCGGATGCCCCGTGGGGAACCCGACCGACTCTGGGTGCGCCGTGAGGTCGGGGAGCCGGAGCGGGTACGGCTCCCTGATGACCAGCCCGAGGATGCCGACACCCTCGGGGAGGTGCCCGATCCGCCGTGCGGTTGCCTCGTCGATGCCGCGGTGGAGGAAGGAAGAGAGGCCCTTCCCACCCGGTCTCACCACCCCCAGTGCGCCGTAGCGTGCCCCGGTCAGGGCGACGGCGGCGTCGATGATGCGTCCGAGCACGGCGTCGAGGTCGAGGTCGGACTCGACCGAGAGCACGGCATCGAGGAGCTGGTGGAGCCGAGCCGAGTCCCGGATCTGGTGGTACGGCACCTTTTCATCGTGCCATGCCACCTCGCCGGGCGCCTGCCCCGTTCGGTCGGAGTCCGTCCAGGACGGGACCATTGGCCCTGGCCGCGGCGACGCATGGCAGGCATCCTGGTGCTCGAGGCGCGACCGGCTGGTCGAGGTGGGAGGGCCCTGCCGTGGCTGGGCTGGTTTTGCGCATGGTGACGACGGGTGCCCGATAAGCGTTTCGTCTCGCCTTGCTCCGAGCGGGCCCGGGTGTCGGGCTCCTCCGAGCGGGTCGGGGGCGCCGGGCTCGCCACGGGTCGGGGCCTGGCGGGGTTGCCGGGCCGCCGGTCCGGAGGCGGGCGGTGCGCAGCCGAGGAGCTCGAGCGCAGCGGGAATGGTGCGACAGGGAGGCGTTGGATGGTCTTCGTGCAGGACTTCCAGGTGGTCGAGGACCCGTACGAGGAGGTGCTCTCGCAGCTCCGGCGCGATCCCGCGGGGTTGCTGGGGGACGCTCTCGGCGCCGCGCAGCGGGAGGGCGAGCGGCTCCGCGCGCGCGTCGGGCCCCGGAGCTGGCCCGCCGTGCTCGCCAAGACGGTCGAGGTGCACGTCGGGCCGTTGCGGCCCGTCGCCGATGGGACGGTCCTCTCGTTCGGGTGGGCGAGCAGGGGTGCCGCCTCGCTCTTTCCCCTCCTCGACGCAGACCTCGAGGTCGCGCCGCTCGGCTCGGGCGAGACGCAGGTGACGCTCCGGGCGCGCTACGAGCCACCCGGGGGGGCGCTCGGGCGGCGCGCAGACGAGCTGTTGCTCCATCGGGTGGCCGAGTCGACCCTCAGGGTCTTCCTCTCGCGGCTGTGCGAGGGGCTCGAACGCGGGGGCTCGGCTCCGGGAGCACGATCAGCGCGCGCGGTCTGAGCAGCCCACTGAGCTGGAGTCGTCGAGCCGCCGCGTCGTCGATCCCGCAGGTCGTCGACGGGCG
>JAJYWE010000146.1 GCA_021791675.1 Actinomycetes bacterium
CGACCCCGAGCCCGACGGCAACGGCCTCCCGGAGCGCGCCGTTGGAGCCGAGCGTGAGGGTCTGCGGCCGGATCTCGAGCGCGCCGAAGAGCTCTTCGGCCGTCGCCCGGGTGCCCGAGCCCTCCTCGCGCAGCAACCAGGTAGCCGCCGCGAGCTCCTCGCGGCTCACCGTACGCCGCCGCGCGCGCCCGGCTCGCGGGGACGGCGTGCGCTGCGAGGCCGCTCGCCCACCGGGCGAGGCAGCCGGGATCGGCTCGCCCGGGGCCGAGATTCGGTCGCCCGGCGCCGAGATTCGGTCGCCCGGAGCCGGGATCGGGTCGTCGGGCGCTGGGTTGGGTTCACCCAGAGCCGGCCGCGTCGGCGCCGCTCGCCGCTCGCCGGGGCGCGCCGCCGGTCGGGAGACGACGAGGTGGTGGGGCCGCACGGCGAGTGACGCGAAACCGCTCCCCGCGGGGGTCGCCCCGCCACGACCAGGTCCACCTGCCGGCGCTCGAGGTGGTCCCAGACGACACTACGGTTCCGGACCTCGAGGGAGACCTCCGTCGACGGACGGGCGTCGAGGAAGGAGCCGAGCCAGCGCGGCACGAAGCTCTCTCCCGCGGTCGTGACGGCGGCGATGCGCAGCGGGGCGGACGCGGGGTCCGCCTCGGCACGGGTGGCCACCTCGGTCCCCGTGAGGAGACCGAGGACGTCTCGCGCATTGCGGGCGAGCACCGTTCCCGCCGGCGTGAGGCGCAGCCCCCGCCCCTGACGCTCGACGAGATCGACGTCGAGCTCCCGCCGGAGGCTGGCCAGGACCGCGGACACCGCGGGGTGGGTGACGAACAGCGCCGCCGCCGCTTGGACGGAGCCCTCGTCGGCGACCGCCAGGAAGGTGCGGAGCTGGGCGGGGGTCAAGGCTCCCCCTGCAGGGAGGTGCGGAGCTGGGTGGGGGTCACAGATCACCGTCGCGTTGTGCAGACACGGAGAAGTTCTATTGGAGAGTGGAGCAAGCGTTCGGCACGGTGGCCCCATGAGCGAGAACGGACTGAGCAAGGAGGACCGGTTTCGCGCCGGGGTCATCCCGTACGCCAAGATGGGCGACTGGATGCCGGACCACCTCCCGGACCACCTCCCGGACGACTCGGACGTCCTCGCCGTGTTCCGCAGCACGCCGCAGCCCGGCGTGCCGCCCGAGGAGGCGGGCGCGGCTGTCGCGGGGCAGAGCTCGACGGCGAGGTGGACCGTCGTCTGGACCGACCGGCTGACCGCCTACGAGCACTACCAGGCCAGGTGCTACCGGGTCGAGCTCGTCCCGGGGGCGGAGAACCAGTGCTTCGCGGGGATCGCCTGCCGGCTGGACCGCTTCGAGGAGGGTGCGATCGCAAACCTGACCTCGTCCGTCATCGGCAACGTCTTCGGCTTCGGGGCGATCACTGCGCTCCGCCTCGGGGAGATGCGCATCCCGACGCAGTACGTGAAGACTTTCCAGGGCCCGCCGCACGGCCTCGTGATGGAACGGCAGTACCTCAACAAGTACGGGCGCCCGCTGCTCGGTAGGACGACCAAGCCCAAGCTCGGGCTTTCCGCTCGGAACTACGGCCGTGTCGTCTCCGAGGCGCTCCGCAGCGGGCTGGACTTCACCGAGGACGACGAGAACATCGACTCCCAGCCGTTCATGCGCTGGCGGGACCGCTACCTCTACGTGATGGAAGGCGTCCAGTGGGCCCAGGCCGCGACGGGCGAGGCGAAGGACGGCTCCGCCATCGTGGCGGGGGTGAAGCGTTGTCGCGAGGCGTTCCCGAACCACTACGTGCGCGTCACCGCCTACGACGCCACCTACGGACGCCAGACCACTGCCCTCAGCTTCATCGTCCAGCGGCCGGCGGAGGAGCCCGGTGTCGCGGTGGAGCGCCAGGAGGGACCGGACCACCAGCTCCGCTACACGCTCCGGTCCTACGCGGCGAACCAGCCGCCCGGGCAGCGCTACGGCCAGTCCTGAGCGCGCGCCGATGAGCACAACCGGCTTCTCGATGGCCCCGCCGGGCGGCTTCGACCCGAACCGCGCGCCGCCGCAGGACCCCGACGAGGAGGGGGCCGGGACGGAGGAACGCCTTCCCGACGACGCGACGGTGGACGTCGCAGCGGAGCGGGCGGCGACCGACGTCGATCGGATCCTCGGGCGCCTCGACACGGAGCTGGTCGGTCTGGTGCCAGTCAAGACCAGGATCCGCGAGATCGCGTCGCTGCTGCTGGTGGACCGGTTGCGCCGGAAGTTCGGTCTCGACACCAGGAGACCATCGAGATCCTGCTGCAGGTGATGGAGAACGAGCGGGAGCCCCTCGTCGTGCTCCTCGCGGGCTACGAGGACCGGATGCACAGCTTCTCTGCGTCGAACCCCGACATGGGGTCGCGCATTGCGCAGCACATCGACTTCCCGGACTACACCCAGGACGAGCTGGTCGAGATCGGCGACCTGATGCTCGAGCGGGAGGGCTACGCGCTGAGCCCTGCAGCGCGGGAGGCCTTCGTCCAGTACCTCGGGTTGCGCATGACCCAGCCCCGGTTCGCGAACGCCCGGAGCGTGCGCAACGCCCTCGAGCGCGCCCGGTTGCGACAGGCGAACCGCCTCGTCAACACCTCGCCTGGCCGGCTGCTCACGAAGTC
>JAJYWE010000060.1 GCA_021791675.1 Actinomycetes bacterium
CGCTGCACTCGATCGAGGATCGCCTGCGCTTGGACGTAGAGCGGCGACCCCGGACGCATCGTCGCGAGGGTTCGCTCGGCCCAGAACACCTCGGGCACGCGCCCGTCACTTCGGCTCGCGAGGGGCGCGGTCGCGGAGCTGCGCTGGAGCCGGAGGTCGGAGCGCGTGCTGTGGCGCATCCACTGGTACATCACCAGCCCCGCAGCGGCCGTGGTGAGCATCTCGCTGGCCCCCCAGAGCACCTGCGCGCCGTCCGTCCAGCTCGAGAGCGAGTAACCCCGGAACGGGGACACGGACTGGCTGGTCAGCGCGATGCCGAGGAACGCCTCGAATGGGATGCCGATCGCCAGGCTCAACAGCTTGCCGCCGTAGCTCAGCTTCCAGTGGAGGATCGGGTCGAGACCCACGATCGGCCACCAGAAGAGGATCCCACCGGCGAGGAAGGAGAGGTTCAGCAGGTCCATCAGCCACATGTGGTCCATCGCGATCGCGATCAGTGGGGTCGTGAAGAACGCCCACATGACGGCGTAGTAGAGGGTGAAGACCACCACGGGGAAGGTGACCACGTGGAGCAGCCGGCTCTCGAGGAAGCGCTGGAGACGGCGCCGGAGTCCTCGGTCGGCCCACTGGAGCACGAGGGTGACCGGGGCAGCGAGGGCGAGGAGGACGGGCGCGACGATCATCAGGAGGAGGTGCTGGGTGATGTGCGCCGGGAAGTGGGTCATGACGTACACGGCCACGCTCGACTGGAGGGCCACCGCGACCGCTGCGAGCCCGGAGAGGAACGCGACGAGACGACGCCACGGCCAGACCCTCCCGCGACGGCGGAGCTCGCGCATCGCCCGCACGTACCAGCCGGCCAGCGCGAGCTCGACGACCATCGCCGCCAGCGGGAATGGCGCCATGTCCCACATGCCGAAGAGCCGCCCGACCGTTACGGGGGGGCTCATGGCGCGAAGAGCAAGCCTGGCCGGCAGCGAGCGAGCACCCCACGTTCCATCAGCTCAGGTCTAGCCGGGAGGAGAGGTTCCCCGGTGGCGGGAGGGCGGCGTGGGGGTGCTGGTGCAGCCTGGGGCGTTCCTCCGGTGCGGCCCTCCTGGGGCAGGGGCCGCCCACCGCCGGGACCCGGTCCGGCTTTGGTTCTCCGAAGCGGTGCCTTTTGCAGCTGACATGGGGCCAATAAGGTCAGCCGCAGTGAACCGGCGGACCATGGTGCAGTCGTACGGGCTCCCCGTCGTCACGGTCCTGGTCGTCGGCTACGACCAGGCTGCTATCGGCGTCGCGCTCCCGTACCTGACGCCGCTCTGGCACCTTTCGGCCGGCGCCAGTTCGCTGCTGGCGACGGCCACGGTCGCCGGGATGCTCCTCGGGGGCTTCGCTGCTGGGCCGCTCTCCGATCGCTTCGGCCGCCGCCGGCTCCTCCTCGCGGACATCGGGCTCTTCGTCACCATGGCGTTCCTCTCGGCCTTCGCTCCCTCCTACGGGGTCCTCCTGCTCGCGCGGGTGGTGCTCGGTGTGGCCGCCGGGGCCGACTACACGGTCGCGCTCGTCGCAGTCGCCGAGACCGCACCGGCGGCACGCCGGGGGTCGTGGATGGCTGCCACGCTCTTCGCGGCCAACCTCGGCGCGCTCGGTGCGTACGGGGCAGGCGCCCTTCTCGGTGGTCCCGGGATCGGGTGGCGGCTGGTGCTCGGGCTGGGTGGCGTGCTGGCGCTCCCGGGTGTCGCGCTCCGGGTGCGCAGCGAGGACCCGACCGAGCCTGCGCACCGTGGGGAGCTGCGCCTCACCGGCGTGTTGCGCGACGGGCTCGGCCCGGCGGCCCTGCGCCGCCAGGCGAGAAGTGCCCTGGCCGCGTTCGCCTACCAGACGGGGGACCAGGGCCTCGTCCTGTTCCTCCCGGTGGTGCTCGCGGCCCTGCTCGGGTTCGGCGCTCGTCACGGCGACCTCGCAGCGCTCGTCGTGCGGGCGGTGACGCTGCCGGCGTCGTTCGCGACCATCCTCCTCGTCGACCGGCTCGGTCGGCGCCCCTTGCAGGTCGGGGGCTTCCTCCTCCGAGGCGTCGCGCTCGGGCTCCTTGCCGGCCTGGTCGCCGTTGCCGGGCCGGGGGCCATGGGGGCGTCGCTCGGCCGGACCAGCATGGCGTTCGACATCGTCGGCGCGACCCTCGTCGCGCTCGCGCTCGCGGCGGGCTCGTTCGGCCCGGACAAGACGACCTCGATCATGCCGGCGGAGCACGCGCCCGGCGGTGCGCGGGGGACCGAGCAGGGGGTGGTCCAGGCTGCAGGCAGGCTCGGCGGGATCGTCGGGCCGGCCGGGTACCTCCTCATCGTGTCCGGCACCGGCCTGGCGGGCGGCCTGGTCTGGTTCGCGGCCTTCGCCGTGGTCGGCGGGCTGGTGTCGCGGCGGCTCCCGGAGGGACGCGGGAGGGCGGTGGGCCAGCCGCTCCCCGCACCGGCGCGTGCCAGCCGCCATCGCCCCGAGACCCCCACGGCGGAGCCCTCGGCTGTCGCCGCGGTCCTTCGCAGGAGCCGATCGGCCTGAACTCGGGGCGGGCCGGAGCCTCGCGGTACGCTCGGGCCATGGTCGAGGGCTACGACGCGGTCGCGGTCGAGAGGAAGTGGCAGGAGCGCTGGGCGAAGGAGGGCACGTACCAGGTCGAGCTCGACGACCCCCGGCCGAAGTCCTACGTCCTGTGCATGTACCCCTACCCGAGCGGGAGTGCACACCAGGGGCACGTGCGGAACTACGTGTTCGGCGACCTGAACGTCCGGTACCGGACGATGCGTGGCGAGGCCGTGCTCAGCCCGTTCGGGTTCGACTCCTTCGGTCTCCCGGCAGAGAACGCCGCGATCAAGACGGGCATTCACCCGAGGGAGTTCACCGACGCGCGTATCGCGGAACTGAAGGAGAGCGTCCTCGCGCTCGGCGCCGTCTACGACTGGCGCCGAGAGGTCCGGAGTCACGACCCCTCCTACATCCGCTGGACGCAGTGGCTCTTCCTCCGGCTGCTCGAGGCGGGGCTGGCCTACCAGGCCGAGGCGCCGGTCAACTTCTGTCCGGGCTGCCAGACGGTGCTCGCCAACGAGCAGGTCCTCGCCGACGGGACGTGCGAGCGCTCCGGCGATCCGGTGGAGCGGCGCAGCCTGCGACAGTGGTTCCTGCGTATCACCGCCTACGCAGACGAGCTCCTCGCGGGCCTGGACGACCTCGACTGGCCGGAGCGGGTGAAGGTCATGCAGCGGAACTGGATCGGCCGTTCGGAGGGCGTGGAGCTCGAGCTCCCGGTCGTCGGTGCGGACGGCGTCTCGGTCCGGGTCTTCACGACTCGTCCCGACACGGCCTTCGGGGTGACCTACGCCGTGCTCGCGCCGGAGCACCCGCTCGTGGACGTGCTGACCACGCCGGAGCAACGCGAGGAGGTCGAGGCGCTGCGGCGAGAGGTTGCGCGCCGCTCGGACGTCCAGCGGCTCTCGGCCGATGCGGAGGGCGCCGGGCTCGACAAACGAGGTGTTGCCACCGGTGGCTTCGTCCGCAACCCGGTCACGGGCGGCGCGGTCCCGGTGTTCGTGGCGGACTACGTCCTCATGGCCTACGGCACCGGTGCGGTCTGGGCGGTGCCCGCCGAGGACCAGCGGGACTACGACTTCGCCAAGGTGAAGGGTCTCCCGGTCGTTCGCACCACGGCTCCGCCCCCCGACTTCGTCGGCGAGGCGTACGTGGGTGACGGCGTGAAGATCAACAGCGGCTTCCTCGATGGCATGACCGTCGCCGAGGCGAAGGAGGCTGCCACCGAGTGGATCGAGCGGGAGGGCGTGGGCCGTCGGGTCGTCAACTACCGCCTCCGGGACTGGCTCGTCTCGCGCCAGCGCTACTGGGGGTGTCCGATCCCGGTCATCCACTGTCCTGTATGCGGGCCCGTCGGCGTGCCGGACGCCGAGCTGCCCGTGCTCGCACCGGATGACGTCGAGTTCCTGCCGACGGGTGAGTCGCCCCTCGCCCGCCACCCGACCTTCTCGGCGGTAGAGTGCCCGCGTTGCGGGGGGCCGGCGCGGCGAGAGACCGACACCCTCGACACGTTCGTCGACTCGTCGTGGTACTTCCTCCGCTTCACCGATCCCTGGGCGATCGACGAGCCCTTCGCTCCCGAGGCGGCGTCCACCTGGATGCCGGTCGACCAGTACATCGGGGGGATCGAGCACGCGATCCTCCACCTGCTCTACGCGCGGTTCTTCACTCGGGCGCTCTCGGACCTCGGGATCGCGCCGCCCGAGGTGCGCGAGCCCTTCCGCCGGCTCTTCACGCAGGGCATGATCCGCATGGACGGGACCAAGATGTCGAAGTCCAAGGGGAACCTGATCGCCCCGACGGCCTACTTCGCGACGGTCGGCGCAGACGCCCTGCGCCTGTTCCACCTGGCGGCGGGACCGCCCGGGGACGACCTCGACTGGACCGACCAGACGGAAGAAGTCGTCGCCGGCTGGGGGCGCTGGCTGGCACGCGTGTGGCGGCTCGCGCTCGAGGCGCCGACTCGGGACGGGGCGACCCCAGTCGGAGCGGAGGCGGCGCACGACCGGGCCAGGGCGGCGGGCTCCTCTCCCGAGGCACTCGCGCTGCGACGGCTCACCCACCAGACGATCGCCCGCGTGACGGACGACCTCGAGCGATGGTCCTACAACACGGCGTGCGCGGCACTGCGAACGCTCACCAACGGCTGCTACCACGCGCTTGCCGGCGAGGCAGATCCCGACGGGTCTTCGGCGGGCAGCACGACGACTCCGGCCGGGGACGCTGGTGACACCCCGGAGCGTGGGGCGGCTCGCGGGGCTGCGCTCGCGGAGGCGACCGACACCCTGCTGCTGCTGCTCGCCCCGATGGCGCCGCACTTGGCGGCGGAGGCGTGGGAGCGGCGCAACGGGAGCCATGTCCACCTCGAGCCCTGGCCGGTCGCCGATCCCCACCTCGCAACCGCGCCGACCGCCACCCTCGTCGTCCAGGTCGACGGCAAGGTCCGGGACCGCCTCGAGGTGGACAGCGGCATCGGCGAGGAGGAGGCGATCGCCCTGGCGCGACGCTCGCCGCGGGTCGTCGCGGCGCTGGCAGGCGCCGAGCCGTCGCGCATCGTCGCCCGACCGCCCCGGCTCGTGAACCTGGTTCGCTGAGCGCGTCCTGAGGGTCCGGCCGGGCTGAGCTGGTCGGCCAGGTCTCGCGGCGGCGCAGCGTATCCTGAGCGGGTCATGTTCGACACCCTGTCCCATCGCCTCGAAGGGATCTTCACCCGCCTCCGCGGCAAGGGGCGCCTCTCGGACGCGGACGTCGACGAGGTGCTGCGGGAGATCCGCGTCGCGCTGCTCGAGGCCGACGTCAACCTCGCGGTCGTGCGGAGCTTCGTCGAGCGCGTCCGCGAGCGCTGCGTCGGGGCGGAGCTCTCCCAGGCGCTCTCACCCGCGCAGCAGGTCATCAAGTTCGTCCACGAGGAGCTGCGCGGGGTCCTCGGGGGAGAAGCCCTCCGGATCACCTACGCCTCGCAGCCGCCCACGGTGGTGCTGCTCGCCGGCCTCCAGGGCGCCGGCAAGACGACGACGGCCGCGAAGCTGGCTGCCTGGTTCAAGCGTCAAGGGCGCCACCCGCTGCTCGTCGGCGCCGACCTGCAGCGTCCGGCGGCGGTCGAGCAGCTCCGGGTGCTCGGCGCGCAGGTCGGGGTGCCCGTCTGGAGCGAGCCGACCGACCCGGTGGACGTCGCGGCGCGGGGGCTCTCGGAGGCGCTCCGCAGGGGCCGCGACGTCCTCATCGTCGACACCGCAGGACGGCTCGCCGTGGACGAGGCCCTCATGGACGAGGTCCGGCGGATCTCCGAGGCCGTGCACCCGCACTACACGCTGCTCGTCATCGACGCGATGATCGGCCAGGACGCCGTCGGTACGGCCCAGGCGTTCCACGAGACCCTCCGCCTGGACGGCGTCGTCGTCACCAAGCTCGACGGGGACGCGCGTGGCGGGGCTGTGCTGTCGGTGAAGGAGGTCGTCGGCGCGCCGATCGCCTTCGCCTCGACCGGCGAGAAGCTCGACGACTTCGACACGTTCTACCCCGACCGGATGGCGGACCGGATCCTCGGGATGGGGGACGTGCTCACCCTGATCGAGACCGCCGAGCGGAACTTCGACGCCGAGGTCGCCCAGCGAACGGCGACCCGACTCCAGGAGGGGCACTTCACCCTCGAGGACATGCTGGACCAGCTCAACCAGCTGAAGCGCATGGGCCCGCTCAAGGGCATCCTGTCGATGCTCCCGGGCGTCCCCCGGGAGCTGCGCGACGCCGACATCGACGAGGGGCGCCTCGTCCGTTTCGAGGCGATCGTGAAGTCGATGACGCCGGCAGAGCGCTCGGACCCCGGGATCATCGACGGCTCCCGGCGTAGCCGCATCGCTCGCGGCGCCGGCGTCCAGAGCGCCGAGGTGAGCCGCGTGCTCAAGGAGTTCGCCGAGGTGCAGCGACAGCTCAAGTCGCTCGGGATCTCCCGTCCGGCCTCGAAGCGCAAGGCGCGAAAGGGCAAGGGTGGTGGGCGCGTGACGCCGCGACGAGCGCACTGACCAACCGGGCCCGAGTAACAGGGCCCGGGCAACAGGGTCAGGGGTCGCAGGACCCCGGCCACAGAGTCCGGCGCTGGCGCGCCGGCGCGCGCCTAGGCTCGGGCGACGACGAAAGGACGATGCCGTGGCAGTGAAGCTCCGCTTGATGCGGATGGGGAAGAAGAAGCAGCCGACGTACCGGGTGGTGGCGGCGGATGCCCAGTCGCCTCGTGACGGCCGTTTCATCGAGGTGATCGGGTTCTATGCCCCCCGCGCGGAGCCGTCCGAGGTCCGGATCGACCACGCGCGCGCGCTGCACTGGCTCCGGAACGGCGCCCAGCCGACCGAGACGGTGGTCAAGCTCTTCGTGATCGCCGGGGTCTGGGACGACCCGGCTGCGGGAGCCACTGCACAGCGCATCCGCCGCCGCGTTGCGTCGCACGCCGCTGCGTCGGCGTGAGTGGGGTCGGGCACGCGATGGCCAGTGATGCCTTCGAGGATCCCGAACACGACGTGGACGACGTGGACGACGAGCTCGACGAGCTCGACGAGCTCGACGAGCTCGACGACGACGCCCTCGAGGACGAGGACGACATCGGCAACCGGGTCTCGAGCTCGTCCGGCGCCCTCGACGACTCGGCGGGCAACCGCCGGGACGGAGGCGTCGCGCGCGCGGTCCTCGAGTACGTGGCGGCGGCGCTGGTCGAGGATCCCACGGGGATCAGCGTCGTGCCGGAGGCTCGCCGTGGCAGCGTCACGTTCCACCTGCACGTCGCACCCGAGGACATGGGGCGGGTGATCGGCCGTCGCGGGCGGGTCGCGCAGGCGCTGCGCACGGTGGTCCGAGTGGCCGGGGCGCGCGACGGCGTCGACGCCGGCGTCGACATCGTCGACTAGCGCGTGGCGCGGCCGGAGACGCTCGAGGTCGGCCGCGTGGTGAAGCCGCACGGCCTCGCCGGCGAGACGGTCGTGGAGCTCTGGACGAACCGGGTGGAGCGCCTCGCGGTGGGCTCCTCGCTCACGGGCCCGTCCGGGACGCTCGAGGTCCAGGCTGCCCGGCCACTCCCCGTGGGCTCCTCCTCGCAGGGGAGCAGGTGGCTGGTGCGTTTCGGTGGCATCTCGACCCGGGAGGCGGCGGAAGCGCTGCGTGGCTCGGTGCTGGTGGCTGCCCCTCTCGACGACCCGGACAGCCTCTGGGTGGACGAGCTCGTCGGGAGCGCGGTCGAAGATCTGGCGGGCTCGATCCTCGGCCAGGTAGTTGCCGTCGAGTCGAACCCCGCGAGCGACCTCCTCGTCCTCGACGGGGGCGGGCTGGTGCCGCTCCGGTTCGTCGTCGGCCGTCGTGCTGGCGTCGTCGTCGTCGACATCCCTGCTGGCCTCCTCTCGTGAACCGACCGGGCGGCGCGAACGTCGCAAGGCTCCGGGTGCAGGTCCTCACCATCTTCCCCGACGCAGTCTCGGCCTTCCTCGACGTCGGCGTGGTCGGGCGCGCCCGTACGGCCGGGCTGGTGGAGCTGGTCGTCTCGGACCTTCGCAGCGCAGCGAGCGACCCCCACCGTTCCGTCGACGACGCGCCCTTCGGGGGCGGGCCGGGCATGGTGCTCGCGCCCGAGCCCGTCTTCGCAGCCGTCGAGGCGCTCCGTCCTCCCCGCCCCCTCCTGCTCCTCGGGCCGGCTGGCCGGCGCTTCGACCAGCGCGTGGCTGCGGAGCTGGCCGAAGCCGGCGCCTTCTCCCTGCTCTGCGGTCGCTACGAGGGCGTCGACGAGCGGATCGCCAGCCACCTCGTGGACGGGGAGCTCTCCCTCGGTGACTTCGTCCTCGCCGGCGGCGAGGTCGCGGCGCTCGCCGTCGTCGAGGCGACGGTGCGCTTGGTTCCCGGGGTCCTCGGTAACGACCGTTCGAGCGTGGACGAGAGCTTCGCCGACGATCTCCTCGAGTACCCGCAGTACACCCGGCCCGCCTCCTTCCGCAGCCTCGAGGTCCCACCGCTGCTCCTCACCGGCGACCACGCGAAGATCGCGGCCTGGCGGCGCGCCGCGGCGCTTGCGCGGACCCGGGAGCGCCGTCCGGACCTGCTTGCTCGCCGGGGTGGCCTGTCCCCCGACGAGGAGCGACTGCTCGCGGCACACGGCTACGCTGACCCGAGGCCGGTGACCACGGTGGATCCCGGCTCCGACCTGTCCCACGAGGAGCGTCCCGCGCCATGAACCCGACCGACCTCATCGACGCCGACAGCCTGCGCGACGACGTGCCGGACTTCGCCCCTGGCGACACGGTCAAGGTGCACGTCCGGGTCCTCGAGGGCAATCGCGAGCGGATCCAGGTGTTCCAGGGCGCCGTGATCCGCCGGCAGGGCTCCGGGCTCCGAGAGACCTTCACCGTCCGCAAGGTCAGCTTCGGTGTCGGCGTCGAGCGCACCTTCCCCGTCCACTCGCCGGTGATCGCCGAGATCGAGCCGGTGACCCGCGGGGACGTCCGCCGGGCGAAGCTCTACTACCTGCGGGATCGAGTGGGCAAGGCGGCCAAGATCAAGGAGCGCCGCTGAGCCGTACCGACCCGGTCCGCTGCTCCCGCCGGGTCTCGGGCGGATCCCGGGGCATCGTTCCCCGAGCCACTGGTGCGGCGTAGACTGAGGTCGTGGTCGCGTACCTGCCCTCACCACCCGACGCTGTTGCGCTCGCCCCCGTCGTGACCGGCTGTGCTCCTTCCCGGCTCATCGGCGACGCTCGGAGCGCGCGGGCATGAGCGCCGAGGACCTCGAGCGCTTCGAGGCGGACATCGAGCTCGCGCTGTTGCAGGAGTACCGGGCGGTCATGCCCATGTTTCGCTACGTGGTCGAGACCGACCGGCGCTTCTACCTGGCGAACGCAGTCGAGGTCGTTCCCCACGGGAGCGGCGACCACCCGCTCCTCGAGGTCCGACTCTCCGACGCGTGGGTCTGGGACATGTACCGGCCTGCACGTTTCGTCTCCACCGTCCGGGTGCTCACCTTCAAGGACGTCAACGTCGAGGAGCTGCCGGAGAAGGAGCTGTGACGGCCGCCGGCTGCGCGCTCGGCCGGCGTGGGGAGGCGGTCGCCGCGGCGTGGTACGCCGAGCGGGGCTGGGACGTCGTGGCGCGGAACTGGCGCTGCGCCGACGGCGAGCTCGACCTGGTCTGCCGACGTGGGGGGCTCGTGGCGGTCGTCGAGGTGAAGGCACGGAGCTCGAGCCGTTTCGGGGCCCCGGTCGAGGCGGTCGGTCCCGCCAAGCGCGCACGACTCCGGCGGGTGGCGGCCGCCTGGCTCCGGGCACAGGAGCGGCCCTGCGGGAGGGTCCGTTTCGACGTGGTGAGCGTGGGTACGTCCGGGGTCGACGTGATCGAGGAGGCGTTCTGAGCGTTCGCTGGCCCGGGTGGGGTGCGGGAGCCAGCGCCGCTCCCCTGACGGGGGGGGAGGGGCCTGCGTGGCGTCCCGACACCCTTGCCGTGCACGCCGGAAGGCCCCCGCGGGTCCCCGGTGGGGTGGTCACGAACCCGATCGACCTGTCCGCCACGTTCCACCAGGGCGGGCCGACCGAGTACGCCCGGGAGCACACCGCGATCTGGGCGTCCCTCGAGGAGGCGGTCGGCGGCCTCGAGGGCGGCGCAGCCGTGGCGCTCTCCTCGGGGATGGCGGCCGTGGCAGCCGTGCTCGAGTTGGTCCCCCCGGGCGGCGTCGTCGTGGTGCCCGACGACGCGTACACCGGCACCCGGCTCGGGCTCGGTCATCTCGAGTCGCTCGGGCGAGTCATTCGTCGGGTGGTCGACGTCGCCGACGCTGCTGCGGTGGGAGGCGCGTGCGAGGGCGCAGCGCTCGTCTGGCTGGAGAGCCCCACCAACCCGCTGCTCGAGCTCGCCGACCTGGCCGCTGCGGCGGGTGCCGCCCATGCCAGCGGTGCGCTGGTGGCCGTCGACAACACGTTCGCGACGCCGCTGTTGCAACAACCCCTCGCGCTCGGTGCCGACCTGGTCGTGCACTCGGCCACCAAGTTCCTCTCGGGCCACTCCGACGTGGTGCTCGGCGTAGTCGCCGGCCCCCCGGGCGAGCCTCTCGAACGAGTGCGGGAGCACCGCACGCGCTGGGGTGCGATCCCCGGGCCGTTCGAGTCGTGGCTCGCGCTCCGAGGACTGCGGACGCTCGCGGTGCGGCTCGAGCGGGCACAGGCGACGGCGGCCCTGCTCGCCGAGCGCCTCGAGCGCCACCCCGCCGTGGTCCGGGTCCGTTACCCCGGCCTCGCGGGCCATCCTGGCCACGATCTCGCCCGCCGCCAGATGGATGGCCCGGGCGCCATGCTCTCCTTCGAGCTCGCCGACGCGGCGACGGCGGACCGGGTCCTCGACGCGCTCGAGCTCGCCACGGTCGCCACCAGCCTGGGCGGTGTCGAGACGTTGCTCGAGCGGCGGTCCCGCCGCCGGGGCGAGGAGCAGCTCCCGCCGGGGCTCGTCCGGGTGAGCGTCGGTCTGGAGGACGGGGAGGACCTCTGGGCGGACCTCGGAGCGGCGCTCGACCGGGCCGGCAGGCGGGGGTGATCAGCCGCCGCGGCTCGGCCGTTGCCGGCCGGTCGGCCGGCGGCCGGCAGTGAAGCAGGGTCGGTGCCAGTGGCGGCGGAGGTCGACCGCCTCGAGTGGGACCACGACGAGGTGGGCGGTGCCGGCCTCGATGTCCTGGTTGCAGCCCGGGCAGCGATAGCGCTTCCTCGCCTCGTAGGGCTGGATGAGCCGGACCTCGGCGACGAGGCCGGTGCACGGGTCGATCGGGCCCTCGGCTGCCGGGCGCGTCACCGTCGTCGCCCCCTGGCGAGCTGCCATTCGCCGGGCTGACCTCGCGTGCAGCGCCAGCCGAGGGCACGGGGCTCCCGCCCGCGGCGCCGTGACGGGGGTAGCGTTCGGGCCATGCCATCCATCCTGGTCGAACGGGACGACGGTGTCGTCACCTGCACGCTCAACCGGCCCGAGCGCCGGAACGCCGTGACCGGCGAGATGTGGGGCGAGCTCGAGCAGCTCTTCACGGAGGTGGGCCGCGACGACGCCGACCGGGTGCTCGTGGTGACGGGTGCCGGGGGGGCGTTCTGCTCGGGAGCCGACCTCGGCGCGGACCGTGACCAGGAGCGGGAGCACACCCTCAGGCGGATGCACCGGATCGGGGCTGCGGCACTCGCCCTCCATCGGCTCCCGAAGCCGACCATCGCGAAGGTCCCCGGGATCGCTGCGGGAGCCGGCGCCAACCTCGCCTTCGGATGCGACCTCATCGTGGCGTCCTCGTCCGCCCGCTTCTCGGAGATCTTCTCCCGGCGCGGCCTGTCGGTCGACTTCGGCGGGACCTGGCTCCTGCCCCGCCTCGTCGGCCTGCACCGGGCGAAGCAGCTCGCCTTCTTCGGGGACATCATCTCCGCTGCGGAGGCCGGCACCATGGGTCTGGTCAACGCCGTCGTGGCGGACGAGGAGCTCGACGCGGTCGTCGCCGACTGGGCTCGGCGGCTCGCGTCCGGGCCACCCCTCGCGCTCGCCATGACCAAGACGCTGCTCAACCAGTCCTTCGACCTCACGCTCGCCCAGGCGCTCGAGTCCGAGGGGCTCGCCCAGTCGGTCAACTTCGCGACCGAGGACACCGCCGAGGCGATCGCCGCGTTCCGCGAGAAGCGCGACCCGACCTTCCGAGGTCGCTGACCGGCCGAGTGGGGCGATCCGCGGTCGGAGCGCCCGTGGCGGTCGAGAGGCGGTGGCGAGTCGGGGAGCCCCGGCCGGGTCGCGCGCTCCGAGCGCGGACCCTTCCCCACCGGCCCCGGCGTGGCCTAGCCTCTCCTCGTTGCCGTCGGGCTCGGTGGTGACGCTGCCGTGGACGTCGCCTGTCCGCGCTCGGGGCCCCGCCCCCTCGGGTCAGGGTGAGAGGCGAGGTGTTCGACGTGGTCGCGACGGTCCGCTCTGCGACGCTCGCCGGCGTGGAGGGCGCTCGTGTCTCGGTCGAGGTCCACGTCTCGAACGGCCTCCCGAGTTTCGCGGTCGTCGGGTTGCCGGACGCCGCGTGTCGAGAGGCGCGCGATCGGGTCCGGGCGGCACTGCTCTCCTCGGCGCTGCCGTGGCCGCTCCGGCGGGTGACGGTGAACCTCGCCCCGTCGGGACTGCGCAAGGTTGGCTCCGGCCTCGACCTGCCGATCGCACTCTGTCTCCTCCTGGCGCTCGGAGAGCTCACTCCCGAGGCGTTGGAGGGGGTCGGGGTGCTCGGCGAGCTCGGGCTCGACGGATCGCTCCGACCGGTGCCCGGAACGCTCGCGCTGGTGGCGGCCATGGGGACCACGACTGTCGTGGTGCCACCGCCGTCCATGGGCGAGGCGGCACTGCTCCCGGGTGCCCGGGTTCGCAGCGCGCCTTCCCTCTCCTCGCTCCTCGACGCCCTCCGAGGTGTCGGCCCGTGGCTCGAGGCACCGCGGCCAGTCGCGAGTGAGCCGGTCGACCCCGGGCCCGACCTGGCCGACGTACGCGGGCAGCGCCTCGGCAAGACTGCTCTCGAGCTGAGTGCCGCTGGGGGGCACCACCTCCTGCTGCTCGGACCGCCCGGTGCTGGCAAGACGATGCTCGCGGAGCGCCTGCCGGGCCTGCTCCCACCACTCGCGGAGGAGCCCTCGCTCGAGGTCGCCCGCATCTGGTCCGCGGCCGGGAGGCGGCCGCCGGGAGGGCGGCGCCCACCGTTTCGCTCGCCGCACCACAGCGCCTCGGTGCCGACGATCCTCGGTGGGGCGGGCCCCTGGCTCCGACCCGGTGAGGTGAGCTTGGCGCATCGGGGCGTACTGTTCCTCGACGAGCTCGGGGAGTTCCCGACCGCGGTGCTGGAGTCGCTTCGTCAGCCCCTCGAAGAAGGAGTCGTGCGCATCGGGCGCGTGCGGGCGAGCGTGGAGTTCCCGGCGGCGTTCCTCCTGGTAGCCGCCATGAATCCCTGCCCCTGCGGGGAGGGGGGCCTGCCGGGTGCCTGCCGGTGCAGCCCGGCGGCTCGGGCGCGCTACGCCCGCCGGCTGTCGGGGCCGCTGCTCGATCGCTTCGACCTCCGGCTGGCGCTGTGTCGGCCCACGGCCGAGGAGCTCTTCGCCGCGGAGACCGGCGCGGACTCGGCGACGGTCGCTCGCAGGGTCGCCGAGGTGCGAGAGCTGGCTGTGGCTCGTGGTGGAGTCGTGAACGCCGCGCTGGCGGCCCCGGCGCTCGAACGCGTGGCCCCGCTCTCGACGGGCGCGCAGGCCTTCCTCGAGCACCAGGTTGGCGCGGGCGCGTTGAGCGCCCGGGGGCTGACACGGCTCTGGCGCGTGGCCCGGACGATTGCCGACCTGGCCGGCCACGAGGGTCGCCTCGAGGAGGAGCATGTCGCAATGGCAGCGGGGCTCCGGGTCGGCGTCGAGCTGCTCTCGCCGGCGCTGGCGTCGTGACGGAGGAGCCGCCGGACGGCGCCGCTCGGTCGGACGCGAGCGCGGTCCCCCCCGGCGCACCCGAGGAGGCCTTCGCCCTGGTGCTGCTCGGGTTGTCCGGGATGACCCCGGCTCGGCTCGCACGCGTGCTCCACGGGCGCTCGCCCTCGGCAGCCTGGGCGGAGGTCCTGGCGGGAGCCGTGGACATCGGGAGGTTGCCGCGGGCGCGGAAGGGCGAGTCCTCGCCGGCGGCGCTTGCACGCCGGTGGGCGCAGGAGGCCGAGCGCCTCCGCCCCGATGCGGTGCTCCGTGGCGTGGAGCGAGTCGGGATCCAGGTGCTGCTGCAAGGCGACCCCCGCTTCCCGGTCCGCCTCGCCGCGGATCCGGGAGCGCCTCCGGTCCTGCTCGCGCTCGGGAACCCGCCCGCTGCCTCGGTTCGACCCGCGGTCGCCCTCGTCGGGACGAGGTCGGCGACGCCGGCGGGACTGGACGTCGCGACCGAGCTCGGCCGGACCCTCGCTGCTGCCGGTGTCGTTGTCGTCTCCGGTCTTGCTGCGGGCATCGACGGCGCGGCGCATCGCGGCGCCCTCGAGGCGAGCGGGCCGGGCCCGGTTGCCGTCGTCGCCGGGGGGCCGGATGTGGTCTACCCGGCGGCGCACCGGCGGCTCTGGGAGGAGGTGGCAGGAGCGGGGGTGATCCTCTCGGAGGTCGCGCCCGGGACTCGGCCGGAGCAGTGGCGCTTCGCCTGGCGGAACCGGCTGATCGCTGCGCTCGCGGATGTCGTGGTCGTGGTCGAGTCCCACGCGGCAGGCGGATCCTTCCTCACGGCTGAAGCCGCTGCGCGCCGGGGCATCCCCGTCATGGCGGTTCCCGGCTCGGTTCGGAGCTCCGCTTCCGCAGGAACGAACGCCCTCCTCGCCGACGGCTGCGCGCCTGCCCGGGACGCCGCCGACGTCCTGGCTGCACTGGCGCTCACAGATCCCGCGTGGCAGCGTCGCGGGGGTGCCGGGCCGCACGGGGAGGTGGTCCAGACGGGGGAGGGGGTGGGACCTGCCGGGCAAAGCCGGCTCGCGCCGGCCGATCCCGTCGAACGGGAGGTGCTCGCGCGCCTCACTCCGGTTCCGACGACGCTC
>JAJYWE010000061.1 GCA_021791675.1 Actinomycetes bacterium
GAGGAGGGCTCGGGCACCCGGGCGACGGCCGAAGAGCTCTTCGGCGCGCTCGAGATCCGGCCGCAGACCCTCACGCTCGGCTCCAACGGCGCGCTCCGGGAGGCCGTTGCCGTCGGGCTCGGGGTCGCGCTCCTCTCTCGCGGTGCCGTTCGCGAGGACCTCGCGACGGACGCCCTCGAGGAGTGGTCCCATCCCGCGCTCCCCATCGAGCGGGAGTGGCACCTCGTGGCGCACGACGCTGCCCGGGCGAGCCGGGTGGTCGCCGACTTCGTCTCCCATGCCGTCGCGGCCGGCGAGGCGGTCGCAACCTGAGGCACTGACCCCTTCAGGAGCCAGGTCGGCCGAGGTCGGGCTCGGGCACAGTCGTCGGCACGGTACAGACGACGCGCGTCCCGTCCCCGGGACGGCTGAAGACCTCGAGCGAACCGCCGACCAGCTCGGCACGCTCGCGCATGCCGGCGAGCCCGAAGCGGCCAGGGTCGTCCCTCCCAGTGGGCTCGAAGCCGCTCCCGTCGTCCTCGATCGTGAGGGTCACGGCGCCGCCACGAGGACGGAGCCCGAGCCGGACCAGGGTTGCGTCGCTGTGCTTGACGACGTTCTGCAGCGCCTCCTGCCCGATGCGGTAGAGGGCGGTCGCCACGTGGGAGTCGAGCGCCACGTCCTCGACGTCGACCTCCGAGGCGATGCCGGGGAGCGCCCGAGCAAGGCTCGCGAGCGCGGCGGGCAGGCCGAGGTCGTCGAGGACACGGGGGCGGAGCCGGGTGATCGTGGCTCGCACCTCGTCGAGCGCAGTCCGGGCGAGCGCCTTCGCCCGCTCGAGCTCCGCGGCGACACCGTCGGGGTCGTCCGGGTTGGCGTCCGCCGCGGCCTCCAGGTGGTACCAGAGGCTCACGAGGACCTGCCCGATGCCGTCGTGGACGTCCGTCGCCACCCGACGCCGCTCGGCCTCCTGCGCGTCCACCGTCTCGATCGCGAAGCGCTCGAGGTCCCGCTCGCGCTCGGCGAGTCGGCGGAACAGCACGGCGTGCTCCACGGCCCCGGCGAGGAGGTTGGCCGTGTCGCCGAGCAGGGCCACGGCCTGCTCGGCCGGTGCGTCCTCGCTCCGCCAGTGGACGTTCAGGACGCCGACCACCCCCGAGCCAGCCCGGGCGAGCGGGACCGACACGAGGAGGCGGTAGTCCTCGCCGCGAAGCTCGGGAATGTAGCGGTAGCGAGGGTCGGCGAACTTGTCGCGGACGACGGCCGGGACTCCCCGCTGGGCGACCCACCCGGCGATCCCGTCGCCGACGGCCAGCTCGATCTTGCCCCTGAGCTCGTCGAACGGCGGGGTGCCGCCGGCGAGCGTGAGTCGCTGGCGCTCCCAGTCGACGAGGTGGACGAAGCACACGTCCGCACCGACGGCGGCGGTGACCAGGTCCGCAACTCGCCGGACGACGACGTCCAGGTCGAGCTCCGCGGCCGTCGTCTCGGCGACCGACCGGAGCAGGCCGAGCGCCTGGGAGGGTTCTTCGAGCGCGCTCAACCGGGGGGCCTCGCGTCGCGGGTCGTCGCCGTTGGGGCGCTCGACGCCCGACCGGTGCTCGAGCGACCGGGGACACCGGTGGGGACTCCCGGTGCCGACATCACTCGATGCGGCGCCGCGCGACCGGCCACGTCGGGGGGAACTCCCGGTGCCGGCGTCAATGGAAGAGCCCCTCTCGCAGCGCGGCCGCCACGGCCGTGGCTCGGTCGCGCGCCCCCAGCTTGCGATAGATCGAGGAGAGATGCGTCTTCACCGTCTCCTCCCCGACGACGAGGCGACCGGCGATGGCCCGGTTCGACAGCCCGCGGATCGCGAGCTCGAGCACCTCGCTCTCCCGCTGGGTGAGCCCGAGATGGGCACCCGGCCAGAACTCCCCGGCGTGCATGCGCGCCGCAGAGAGCGCGACCCTTCCAGCAAGGGTCGGGTCGACCACCGTCTCGCCCTCGACCGCCCGCTCGAGGTGTGTGACGAGGTCGGCCCCGCCGGTGTGCTTGAGGAGGAAGCCCCGAGCGCCGGCTCGCAACGCCTGGAAGAGGTACTGCTCGTCGTCGTAGACGGTGAAGAAGACGACGGCGAGGTCGGGGTGACGCTCGACGAGCACGCGACAGAGGTCGAGACCGCTCTCCCCCTTCAGTCGCACGTCGGTGAGCACCACGTCCGGGACGAGCGTGGCGGCACTGCGGAGCGCCTCGGGCACGGTGCGCGCCACCCCTTCGACGACCGCACGCCCAGCGTGGCGGCGGAGCATCGCGACGATCCCGTCGAGGATCACCTCGTGGTCGTCGACGAGCAGGAGACGAAGGGGCGACCGCGACGCAGCGCGGAGCTCTTCGTCCCCGCTCTCCTCGGCGCGCCCGTCGCGACCCGACCCGCCAGGCGGTCCGCCTCTGTCCTCCGTGCCCATGGCCCGGCGCGACCCACCGGGCGGCCCCCCGCCCTCCTCGAGCCCGACCGCCGTCTGTGCGCGCACTGGGTCCAGGCTACCGAGCCATCCAGCTTGCTGGAAGCCAGAACCCCACGTCACCTGCCTGCTCCCCCCGGCGGGGGAGCGGCGCCGGCCCGCCCAGCCGTAGCCTGGGGAGACCGACTCGGGACCGGGCCGAGCGGCGACTCCTCGAGCGGGAGCTGACCCGGTTCCTGTTCGCTCGGACGGGAGCTGACCCGGCGCCCTGCAGGGCTGGCCCGGCGCCGGTGCAGTGCTGGCCCGCTCCGAGCGCAGGGTTGTGCCGGTACGGGTCCGGAGGTAGGCCGGCCAGCGAGGTGGAGGCGCGATGCCACATCGACAGATGGTGATGCAGCGGGCGAGGGGCCTCGAGTGGGTTGGCCCGACGCACGTGCCGATGCTTGCGATCGCGGGCGACAGCGCGGCCGGGAAGACGACGATCACGCGGGGCCTCGTCCAGGCACTCGGCGGGAACCGGATCACCTCGCTCTGCTCGGACGACTACCACCGCTACGACCGCACCGAGCGCAAGACCCTCCCCTTCACCCCGCTCCACCCGGACTGCAACTACCTCCCGATCATGGAGCAGCACCTCCAGCTCCTCGCCCTCGGCCAGCCGATCCTGAAGCCCGTCTACGAGCACGCGACGGGCCAGCTCGTGCGCCCGATCCTCGTGGAGCCCGGGGATTTCGTCATCGTGGAGGGCCTGTTCCCGCTGTGGTCGAAACTGTCGCGGGCTTGTTTCGATGTGACGGCGTACCTGGACCTACCCGAGTCGATCCGTCGCGACTGGAAGGTGCGTCGCGACACCAGTCAACGCGGCTACTCCCCCGAGCAGGTGCTCGCAGAGCTCGAACGTCGTGAGCCGGAGTCGGCCGCCTACATCCGGCCCCAGCGGGCCCACGCCGACATCGTCATCCGCTTCTCCCCCATCCCGGGCCGCGAGGACCGCGACGAGCCACTTTCGGCACTCCTGCTGCTCCGCCCGACGATCGCCCACCCGGACCTCGGCGACATCCTCGGCTCGGACACCCGGGACGCCATCCACCTGAAGCTGCTCCGCGACGACGACGGCAAGCCGGTGGACGCCCTCCACATCCACGGCTACGCGGAGCCGGAGCACTCGCGGGAGATCCAGGAGCGGATCTGGGCCCACCTCGAGGTCGACGAGCCGCTCCCGGACTCGCTCGGGGTCGTCGGGGAGGGCGCGCGGAGCGAACCGCTCGCCATCACCCAGCTCATCCTGCTCTACCACCTGATCCAGGCGACCCAGCACTGACCGCCCGGCACCGGGCGCGCGACGGCGACAGCGGCGGACCAATACGGCACGCCAGCGCGACAGCGGCGGACCAATACGGCGCGCGACATCGGACGGTCACCATAGAATGGAGCCACGAACACCGCCGATCGCGACCTCTGCACAACCTCCGCGTGGCGCCAGCGGCGGGATGGGACTGGACCGCGATGGATGACAACCGAGATCTGGACAGCCAACACGAGCGAGGAGACTCGACAGCCGACCCGGTGACCCGGACCCGCCTCGCGCAGGTCGAGCTGGTGAGCCGCCTCCGGGACGAGGCGCGCGTCGCGAGCATCCGAGGCGGTCAGGCAGGTGCCGAGCTCCACTACCGCCTCGGACGCTACCAGGCTGCCGCGCAGCGCCTCGAGGAGCTGGAGCGCCTGTCCGACTCGCTCGCCAGCTCGGTACGTGCCTCGGCAGAGGTGCTGGAGCGGCACGCGCAGGAGATCGAACGTGCCGAGGAAACCCTCTGGCGGTGCGGGGAAGCGCTGCGTGAGGCTGCCTCCCGGGCCGACAGGCTCTTGGTCCACCGCCAGGACGTGCTGGGCGCGCTCCGATCGATGGAACGAGAGACGGGAACGTCTGGGAGTACGTTTCGCCTCGTCACGGATGCACCACCCAGACCGGCGAGCCGCCGCCGGGTCCGAGGCGGGACGCGGCCGGCTCGAGGCGACCGGGAGAGTCGAGGCCGCTCCCTTCGGCGGCTGTTCTGGCCGGCGCGCTCGCCGAGCGGTGCGCGGATCTGAGCAGGCGACGACCGGCCCGCGTTCCGAGCGTCCTCGCCACTGGTCCGCTCCAGCCGAGGGTGGCGAGGCTCGGCCTGTCGGGCACTGTTTCCTTCTGCGCCACGGCCGCACTGCCCTGAACGCCGCTGGCGTCCTCCGCGGCAGGCTCGACCCTCCACTCGACGACGTCGGCGCCGCCGAGGTGGCCGCCACGGCGGCGGTGATCGCCCGCTGCGACCTCGCGCCGGCGCCTCGCCTCGTCCGAACGAGCCCGGCGCGGCGAGCCCTGCAGACGGCCGAGGCGCTGTCGGCGGCGACCGGCGCGGTGGTCCAGGTCGACGACCGCCTCGCCGACCGGGACTACGGCGAGTGGGCCGGGCACGCCCCCGGAGAGCTGGTCGAGCGGTTCGGGAGCGTGGACGGGGCGCCGGGCGTGGAGCCCATCGAGCAACTCCGGGCGCGAGTCCTCTCGGCCTTCGGCGACACCGTGGTGGACGGCGAGCGCCGCGGGGACGCCTCGGTCGCGCTCGTCGCCCACGACGTCGTCAACCGGCTCCTCCTCTCGCTGGTCGTCCCGGCCGACCTGCCCGGCCTGGGGACGATCCCCCAGCGCACGGGGTGCTGGAACCTCCTCGCCCGGCTGCAGGGCGGTTGGCGGCTCGTGGTGCTGGACGGCGAACCCTGGCCACGGCCGTAGTCGTTCCCGGCGTCCCGCAGGGGGCGGGGCCGGAGCGGCAGTCGGGGTTCCGCCGCAGGCGCTGGCAGCATGACGGCATCCGGGCATTCGGGCATCCGGGCATCCGGGCATCCGGGCATCCGGGCATCCGGGCGTTGGCGGCGTCGGGGCACTCTCGCAGGTAGTGCAGGAGCGTTGCTGAGCGCGGTGCGGGAGCGCTGGGCCGGAGCGCTGGGCCGGAGCGCAAGAGCGGGCCCGCGCGAAGCAAGCCTCGCGGTGCGGTGCCCAGGATCCTGCCTGCGAGTCGCCCCACATGCCGGACGGCCGTCACGGTCGATCCTGGCTGGGTCGTGGAGCGGAGAGGGAGGGATTTGAACCCTCGGACCAGGTTCCCCCAGTCAACTCATTAGCAGTGAGTCCGATTCGGCCGCTCTCGCACCTCTCCCGGACACCCACTGTAGTCCACCTCCCCCCCACCCGCTCCTTGGATCCGGCTCGCCATCGTCCCTGCTCACATGCCCTGCGGCTGGTGTTGCCCGCGGACCCTCCTCCCCCGCTGCCGGCCCTTCCGGGGTCCCGGCGGGCGGCTCTCGACGCTTCACGCGGGCCCGAGCACAACGCGCACTTTCATCTGCATTCCACCGTCCGAACCGCGAAGGGAGGAGATCCGCGATGCCCATCTGTGCCAACCTGGCGTGAGCGACCGGCGGGGATGCAGGTCCCTCTCCGCTACGGGCTCCATGATGAACATCCTCCCTGGGCTCACGCCTCCCCCGGTCCACGTCCGTCGGCCCGTGCCAACCGGGGAGCACCAGCACATGGCCCGTGGACTCCACGGGTCTGCGAGACTGCGCTGATGCACCCCGGCCCGCCGTTCAGCCCGGTCGCAGTTGTCCTCAACCTTGCCGAGCGAGCTCTGACCGTGCGCCATCTCCTCGGGCGGGCGCCGCTCCATTCCGTGCCTGGTGACGAGGAGTGCGCCACTGCCTACGCGCGGCTCTGCGGCCTGGGGTTGGACAACGCCATCCTCGAGGAGGGTCCGCCGCACCATTTCGTCCGGCGGTCGGCTCTCGCTGGGCGGTCAGGGCCCGCAAGGGAGGTCGCCGAGCCGATCGACACCTCGATGATCGTCGCCGCCGACCTGCCTCTCGCTGCGCTCATCGAGATGCTTGCCTTGCGTGACTTCGTCTTCGTTCTCGACGGGGCAGAGGTGTCGGGTATCGTCACCCTCGCTGATCTGCAGAACCCGATCATCGGCCTGTATGTCTTCGGGCTCCTCGTCGCCACGGAGAGAGCCTGCGACCAGCTCATCGCCCGCTACACCAATCGGGACTGGAAGCGCCTCGTCAGCCCAGCCCGGCTCGAGAAGATCCAAGAGGTGTACAACGACCGTGTGGCGACCAACACCGAGATAGACCTGCTGGCCTGCTCGAACCTCGACGATCGCCTCACGATGGTGGCAGGCATCGCGCAGCTGCGCTCAGCGCTTGGCTGGAGGAGCAAGAGCCAAGCAGACAAGGCTGCGAAAGAGATCAAGCGGGTCCGCAACAGTCTGGCGCACGGCGACACCCTCCTCAGCGCAGTCCCGGATCCTCGAGCGGCCGTCGCCGCGATCGGCACGGTCCGCCGGCTGGCGGAGACAGCCTGGCGCCTCGTCGATGATGACCAGAATCTCTGGAAGATCCACCTCGCGACCACGCTGCATGTCGAAGTCGGCGGTGCCGACATCGAGCTGAGCGGCCCTGACGCCGCGGCGTGGCCCTGGCCCGGCAAGGACGCGTGGATCATCACCGCCGCCAACCCCATGTCCCTGCTCCAGACCGACCGGCAGAACGAGGAGGCCAACAAGCTGCTTGCCCACGATCTCCGACGGGTCGGCTACGCGCCTGTACGCGCCACTGGTCTCAAAGGGTCGTGGAGAGAAGACAGCTGGCTGGTCACTGATGCCGAGGAAGTAGAGCTGCTTCGACTGGGCTGCCGCTACCGCCAGCGGACCGTATTCCACGTCACCGACACCACCGTGACCGTGGTCGATTGCTCGCAGGCAAGGCGTGTCGCTCGCCGGGCCAGACGATCGGCCTGAAGGCAACCTTCTCGTGCCGGTGAATCCTCGAAGGCGACGTGCCTGACCGGATGGGGGAGCACCGGTCCGAAGAAGCTGCTGGACCTGTACGGCTGGGGGACAGCCACACGGCTCCCCCTGCATGCCACTCTTGGATGCAACCGCAATCCACCCGCAGGGCGGGATCGGGTGACTCCAGCGGCAATCAGTAGCCAACGTGCTGAGCCGACCGAGAGCGCGATCGCCTGGCCGCCGAGCGCGACCGCGAGCTGGCTCCACTCGCCCTTCGGGTCCCCCGGCACGTAGACCCGGCGACCGTAGGCGACACAGCGCGTCGCAAGCGACTTGGCGAGCGCGGACTTGCCCCGGCCGATCTGGCCCGCGAGGCAGATGTTCGGGTTGGTGAGCACCCCGGTCGCGTAGAGGACCCAGGGGTCGTAGCAGAAGGCGCTGCCGGACCAGGCGTCCTGGCCGATCAGGATGCCGGCCGAGCCGAGTCCCTCCTCCGCGAGGAAGGGGTACGCGCCGGCCACGACCTCCGAGGTGGCTCGGTGCGGCGGGAGCGAGAGTCGCACGTGCGACCGCCCCGCGAGGGGACCGGCCTCTGGGTGTGGTCCGCGCCTTCCTCGACGCGGCGCACCGCAACGTCCGACCGGAAGGAGCCGGTGCCGTCTCGTGGTACACGGGATGCGGTCGACGCCAGGACCGGGAGAGCTCGTCGCGATGTCACCGGGCGAGCGGCTCGGCCGGCTCCCGGGCGGCGCTCTCCGGGACCTGTCCCACCGGGGCATGCCGGCCCGTCCTCGCCGTCGACTACGGTGCGCTCGGGTTCTGGGCGGTTCCGAGACGGCTTGCCCGAGACCACGGGAGCGTTGTCGGTGCACGAGGTCGCCGCAGTCTGGACGCCCTCCGAAGTCCATTCGGCCCCTCGCCACGCGCATGCTCGCCGGGGCCGGGAGGCGGTGGACCGCGGGCACGACAGGGAGGCAGCGAAGCCCGTCGATGCCGATCGGCCCAAGTGGCCGAAAGCCGCCGGCACCCTCTCCGACGACCGCGGCGAGCTCCTCCGCTTCTCCGACTACCCAGCCGAGCACGGGGTGCGCCCCGAGGCCTCGAAGCCGATCGACGCGACCTTCTCGACGGCGCGCGCGAGGACCAGGGTCACCACGTGCCCTGGCCCGAGATCAGCCTGCGTCCATGGCCTTCGAGGCGATCGAGGCCGCCTGAGACAACTGGCGCTTGGCCAGCGGCGTCCATCTCGTCGCGCTGGTGCGTGCCGGCGCGACGTTCCGAAGGGGGGTGTTGGTCGAGAGCGAGGTGCGAGCAGGAGCTCGCCGCCTGACCAGCGGAGGGGCCGGTCCGCAGGTTTTGACGATTCCTCAGTCTCCTCGGGCCGGCGAGTGACGGCCGTCCTCAGTCCGCTCAGGCAGGCGAGTGACGGCCGTGGCAGTGCTTCGTCTTGCGACCACTCCCACACGGGCAGGGGGCATTGCGAGGCGCGCCCGCCAGGAGCCGTCTCACCTCTGCGGCCGGGAGTCCCCGGCGGACGAGATCGCTCATGATCTGCATCGGAGGCGCGATGTGATGGAAGAACTCCTTGTACCCCGCGCAGAGATAGTTGAGACCCCCTCCGCCGTCGGGTGCGCTCGCAAAGCGGTTCTTGGGGCACTCCCCCCAGCAGGCAAAGCGAACGTCGCAGCTCATGCAGTAAGCAGGCAGCGTGTCCCGCTTCGCCTCGCCGAACCGCTGTTGCTGTTCCGACGCCATCAATTCGACCAGGTGAGTCTCCCGAATGTTCCCGATCAGGTGCTCGGGAGACACGAAGTGGTCGCAGGAGTAGACGTCGCCGTTGTGTTCCAACGCAACTGCACTCCCACAGGTCTCTGCGAAGACGCAGAGACCTGGCTGGATTCCCATCCAGGACGCCAGCGCAGCATCGAACGCCTGGACGAACACGGTGCCCACGTCCCGAGCCAGCCACTCGTCGAACACTGCGATCAAGAAGCGACCCCACTGCTCGGGAGTGACCGAGCGCGAGGTCGCAGCTGGTTGGCTCTCCAGGGTCGACGCTCGTTCGACGATGGGGATGAACTGGATGAAACGTGCCTGGCAGTCGTCTCTGAAGAAGCGGTAGACCTCGAGCGGAGCCCCCGCGTTCGCGGCGTGGACAGTACAGAGAATGTTGAAGTCGACTCCGTGCCGGCGAAGCGCCTCCATGCCGGCCAGGACGCGGGAAGAAGTCGGTTGCCCCCTCTTGTCCACTCGGTACGCATCATGGATCGCAGGGGGACCGTCGAGGCTGATCCCGACGAGGAACTGATGCTCCGCGAGGAAGGCGGCCCAGGGCTCGGTGAGCAGCGTCGCGTTGGTCTGCAGCGTGTGGAGCACGCGCTGGCCGGGTCGTCGATAGCGCTCGGCTACCTCCACCACTCGCCGGAAGAAGGAGAGCCCCATGAGCATCGGCTCACCACCCTGCCAGGCGATGGTGACCTCCGGCCCAGGCTGTGCTTCGAGCACCTGGCGGATGTAGGCCTCCATCACCTCGTCCCCCATCCGGAACCGACCACCTGGGTAGAGGGCCTCCTTGGCCAGGTAGAAGCAGTACGAGCAGTCGAGATTGCAGATCGCCCCGGTCGGCTTGGCCATGACGTGGAAGCTCGCAGGGGCTGTCGGCGGTCGTGTGGACCGGACCGACCCCTGGTTCAGATTGTTTGGACCCCGCGCGCGAGTCACTGGTGACGAGTCGGCTATTGTTCGCCGGCCGCGTCTCTGGGGGATCCCCACGTGTGTCTCGCGCGCTCCTCCCGTCCCGAGGCTCACCGTCTGTCCCCTCTTGATTCCTGGCATGGTCAAGACCGGTCGGCCACCTTCCGGACGCCCTCACCAGCAGCGGCGTTCTCGGTGGGCGAGAATACGTCAAACGACAGCCCGCTGGCAGGTCCTCGGACCACGCCCTTCAGTTCTCGGTAGAGACGATGCACCACCTCAGGGTACTCCGACCAGAGGTTTTGGGTCTCTCCCGGATCGGCCGCGAGATCGTAGAGCTGGCCTTCGCCAACAACGGAGTCGCACGGCTGGCCGCGCGGGTCCGAAAACCCCCCAGAGCCGGTGCCCATGACGAGCTTCCACGGCTCTTGGCGAAACGAGAACGTCCCGAATCCGCTGTGATGGACGATCGAGCCTCTCGGCGAGGTTGGTCCCTCCCCGGTGAGCACGCCGAGAACGTCGAGGCTGTCCTCTGCAGCACCCGCTGGTAGCTCAGCGCCGGTGGCAGCGACCACGGTGGCCATCAGATCAACCAGCCCAACGAGAGCCGAACTCTCTGTGCCTCCCGGGATATGTCCTGGCCAGCGGCAGGGCGCTGCCGTGTAGCCGTCGATTCGACCGGACCCGATGGAGGTCGATCCGTTCGAGATCATCGAGTACCCGTCTTCGCAGTACGGCATCTCCCAGCCCAGGAGGGCCGAGTAGAAGGCGGCCATGCTCCGGGGATCGGCGCAGTCCAGGTTGACCATGTACAGGCTCGCTCCCGCATCGGGGGCCACTGCCCACCTCCTTGCCGACTCCGCACGCCAGTCGCACGAAGGATTATTGCGTGAGTCACACATCTGAAGCGAGACTGTTGGTGTGGATCCGTCAACCAGGACGCGCCAGGCGAACTTGCTTGCCGTCCTGGCGCTCGGGATCAACGACCGTGTCCGCCAGGCCGAGGAGGCGGCCGCCGGCTATGGGTCGACGGCGCCAGCGGCGTTGGTGGCCCTGCACGAGTTCCTTGGCGGGGCGTCGATCGACCAGCTCCGACAGGTCGTCGGGCTCACCCCCTCGGGCGCGGTGCGCCTGGTCGACAAGCTCAGCCACGCGGGCCTCGTCCGGCGCGGCCCGGGACCCGACGGCCGGTCGGTGGCGCTCACCCTGACCCGGCGGGGCGACGAGGCCGCACGACGCATCTTGACCGGCCGTCGACAAGCGTGCGAGACCCTCCTGGCCGGACTGAGCTCCGGCGAGCGAGAGGCGCTCACTCCTCTGCTCGAACGCCTCCTCGGCCAGTTGACCGCTGCGCGCCTGGCCGAGCGGGAAGAGGCCAAGGCACCAGCCGGCGGCTGGCTGTGCCGGCTGTGCGAGTTCTCCGCCTGTCGCCGGGAGATGGGCGAGTGTCCGGTGGCCAACGCCGCCCGGCCGACATCCGAGTCGCCGGGACCCGGTGAGTGATGACCGCACGCGAAGGTGAGCCCACCCCCGAACTGGTCGTCGCCGACCTGGCCGCCTGGCGGTGCTGGCTGGCCGACCACGCGACGGCATCCGATGGCGTCTGGCTGGTTCTGGCCAAGAAGGGCACCACGCAGCCGACCTCGCTCACCTACGACGAGGCGCTTGACGAGGCCCTCTGCCACGGCTGGATCGACGGGCAGCTCGCCGGGGGCAACGAGGGCACCTTCCGGCGACGGTTCGCCCCTCGCCGTGCCCGCAGCACCTGGTCCAAGCGCAACGTCGCGATCGTCGAGCGGCTGGTCGCCGAGGGCCGGATGCGCCCGTCCGGGCTGGCGGCGGTGCAGCGAGCACGAGCCGACGGCACCTGGGACGCCGCCTACGCCGGGGCGGCGACCATCGAGGTGCCCGAGGACTTCCAGGCGGCACTCGCCGCCAACCGCGCCGCGTCAGCGGTGTTCGCTCGGCTCGACGCCGCCAATCGCTACGCGGTGCTCTACCGCATCACCACCGCCCGGCGCCCCGACACCCGCGCCCGGCGGATCGAGCAGCTCGTGGACATGCTCGCCCAGGGAGAGACGATCCACCCCGACCGAAAGCGATCGTGAGTGTCGTGCGGTGGTGACGCACAGCAACCAATGCCTCCGGAACCCGTCAAGCACTTTGAGACACATTCCTATGACGCCTTCTGTGTGACCTCCTCGTTGGGGTCGTTGATCCACGCCACGGTGGGGAGCTTCGGTGGCTCGGGTCGCCGACCACGGAACCTGGTCGGGTTGGCCGCGTAGGCGGCGTCGAGGGTGTTGGCCCGCTGCGAACGGACCTCCTCGGCCGTGCCGTAGTGGACCGACGCCGGGGTGTGGTAGCCGATGCCCGAGTGACGGTGCTCGTGGTTGTAGTAGTCGAAGAAGACCTGGCAGAACGCCCGGGCGTCTTGGATGGACCCGAAGCGCTCGGGAAACGCGGGGCAGTACTCGAGGGTCTTGAACTGCGCTTCGGAGTAGGGGTTGTCGTTGCTCACGTGGGGTCGGCTGTGGGAGCGGCCGATGCCGAGGAAGCTGAGCAGCTCGGTCACGGGGTTCGACGTCATCGAGCTGCCCCGATCGGCGTGGATGGTGAGCTGGCCGGGCGGCACGCGGTGGCGCGCCACGGCATCCGCGATCAGCTCCTTGGCGAGTTCGCCGTCCTCGGAGGGCGCCACGCACCAGGCCACGACGTAGCGGCTGAAGATGTCGATGACGACGTAGAGGTCGTAGTAGAGGCCCCGTTGTGGCCCACGGAGTTTCGTTATGTCCCACGACCAAACGGCAAGCGGCCCGTGGGCGACGAGCTCGGGTCGGGTCCTCGGCGGGTGACCCCTGGCGGCGGCGCTCCCTCGTCGAGTCGTGTGCCCGCAGGATCCGGTAGAAGCTCGACTCCGAGGCCAGGTAGACACCCTCGTCGAGCAGGGTGAAGTACACCTGCGCCGGGGAGGCGCCGACGAAGCGGGGAGAGCGCAGGACCCCGAGGATCTCCTCGACCTCGGCATCGGTGAGCTTGTTGGGCGGGGCCGGCCGAGGGCGCCTGACCGTCACCCGGGGGCCACGGCGCCGGCGGTAGGTCGTCGCCCGGGATCGCCCGGTGGCCACACAGGCGCTGGCTGTGCCGAGCAGGGGCTCGACCACCGCGAAGCACTCGTCGATCACGGCTGCTGCCTCGTCTCGTCGTCCTCGCTCTCGGCTGCCAGCCGCGCCAAGAGCTCTGATGCTTTTCCCTGGGCCTCCAAGGCCTTGCGGTGCCGGTCGAGGAGGTCGCGAGGCGCTCGAACTCCTTCTTCGCCTTCTCGAGCTCGCGTTCGGCATCCGAGCGCTTCTCGAGGTGCTTGGCGGCCAGCCCCGAGATCGCCCCGGTGTCCCGGGCCCGGCGCCACTCGACGATGTGGCTCGAGTACAGGCCTTCCCGGCGCAGCAGTGCACCCTTCGCGCCCGAGTCGCTCAGACCCTCGTACTCCTCGAGGATGGCCAGCTTGTACTGGGCACTGAACCGGCGCCGGCACGGTTGGTCATCGTTGCCCCTCCTGACGATGGGCGATTTCAGGCGGTGGCAGCGTCACCGTGCTCGGAGAGTAGCACGTTCAGTTTCCCGGATTGTTTCGAGAATACGAGGCTCCCGCCGGGCCGGACGTTGCGCAGGAATGCGACGTCTTCGAGGTCGGCTCGGCTGTGGACCGACAGATCGGTTCGTTCCGGGAAGTACGGGCGTGGGAGGCATTGGCGTGCTCTTTCGACCGGCGCCGCCATGGGCTGTGAGGTCGGGAACCTTCGAGGTGCTCCCACGGCGGTGCGCTGGAGCGGACGTGGTCCTGGTTGATGAACAAGCGACGGCTCCAGGTCGGCTACGAACGGCTCCCTGTGGTCGCCGAGGGCTTCGTCTAGGCTGCGCATGCTCGCCTGCTCCTCTGCCGCCTGACCGCCCAGCCTACGACCATTCAGCGCGCTGCATAAATATACGCGACAGCCTCTCAGGTGCGCGCCGCGCGCGCGGCCGAGGGCATGAGGTGTTCGGTCAGTTGCCGCTCGGCTGACAGAGCGAGAAGCGCGCCCCGGTCGCGTCGGCCACCCTGGCGCTCCGGCCAAGGCCGCCGTGATCCGGGCCGCTGATCGCCGTTCCGCCGAGCGAGTGGACCCTGGCCACAGCGGCCTCGATGTCGTCACACTGCCAAGAGATCGTCCAGGCCGGCGCCTCGCCCGGCTCGAGCTTCTCCACCTCGTCCCCGATGCCAGCCAGCGGTCGGCCGGTCTCGGGGTCCATGAACCCGGCGTAGTGGTGGCCGTCGACTTCCTCCTCGTCGGGCTCCCACCCGAAGACCTGGCGATAGAAGGTGATCTGAGCCCGGTAGTCGTGCACGTTGATGGAGACGAACAGCACCGCCCCCGGCTCGTTGATCACCGTGAAACCGGGGAAGCTCGCTGGCTGCCAGATGCCCATCACCGCCCCGGATGGGTCGCCGATCACGGCCTGGCTGCCGAGGTCGTCGACTGCCATCGCGGGCGCATGCACCGTAGCGCCGTGCTCGGCCGCGGCCTTCAGGGTGCGCTCGATGTCGTCGGTAGCGAGGAACGGCTTCCAGGTGTTGTCGGCGCGCATCGCTCCCATGTCGCCCATACCCCCGCGGCCGGTACCCCCTGGCGCGTGAACATGAAGTGCCGCCATGTTCGAGACTCGGCTCCAGAGCCTCCCAGCCGAACAACTCCGCATAGAACCGGCGAGCACGTGCAACGTCGGACGTCCAGAGATCCACCCAGCAGGGTGCCCCGAGCGGGGCGCCGGCACGGTTGGTCATCGTTGCCCCTCCTGACGATGGGCGATTTCAGGCGGTGGCAGCGTCACCGTGCTCGGAGAGTAGCACGTTCAGTTTCCCGGATTGTTTCGAGAATCCGAGGCTCCCGTCGGGCCGGACGTTGCGCTGGAATGCGACGTCGTCGAGGTCGGCTCGGCTGTGAACCGACAAGTCGGTTCCTTCCGGCCAGTAAGGGCGCCGGAGGCATTGGTGTTCTCGTTCGTCCCGCGCCGCCATGGGCTCTGGGGGTCGCAGGAGAACACGGGGGCGTCGGTAGCGACGCTGGAGCGGGCGTGGGCGGTCATGTCCCGGCCCTGGTC
>JAJYWE010000147.1 GCA_021791675.1 Actinomycetes bacterium
GGTCCACGGCGCCGTCCTCGGGACGACACGCCACGACCACCACGCGGTAGCCGGCGAGCGTCGCGCTCGCGGCGTTCGTGCCGTGGGCCGACGAGGGGATGAGGCAGACGTCCCTCCCCCCCTCGCCACGGGCCTCGTGGTAGCGGCGGATCACGAGCAGGCCGGTCAGCTCGCCCTGCGAGCCGGCGTTCGGCTGCAGCGACACGGCTGCGTAGCCGGTGACCTCGGCCAGCCAGCGTTCCAGGTCGGCGATCATCGCGAGGGTGCCGGCGGCCTGGTCCTCGGGGACGAAGGGGTGGAGCTCGGCGAGCTCGGGCCAGGTGATCGGGGCCAGCTCGGCTGCGCTGTTGAGCTTCATCGTGCAGGAGCCGAGCGGGATCATGGCCCGGTCGAGCGCGAGGTCTGCGTCTGCGAGTCGCCGGAGGTAGCGCATCATCTCGGTCTCGGTGTGATAGCGCTGGAAAACCGGGTGGGTGAGGAAGGGCGAGGTCCGCCGGAGCGCCGGAGGGACCGCCGGCTCGGCCTCGTCCGCGAGGCGCCGCACGGCCGCCTCGTCCGCGACGCCACCGGCCCCGCTCCCCGCGCCGAGCGCGCCGCTGCTCCCTATACCAGCGCCGTCGCCCGGCACGTCGCCCCCGCGGGCTACCGGACCCCGACCCGCTGCGAGGGCCTCCAGCACCGCCGCCACCTCCGCCGGCGTCGAGCACTCGTCGAGGGTCACCCCGACGGTCCCCTCGTCGACCCGGGCCAGGTTGAGCCCACGAGCGGAGGCCGCCTCCAGGACGGCGCCCGGGTCGTCGACGCGGAGCCGCAGCGTGTCGAAGACCGTCGTGTGCAGCGGCTCCGCCCCCACCGAGGGTGCGGCGGCTGCGAGGGCGCTCGTGAGGCGCGCGACCCGGCTCGCGATCGCGGCCAGCCCCTCGGGGCCGTGCCAGGCGGCGTACATCCCGGCCATCACGGCGAGGAGCACCTGCGCAGTGCAGATGTTCGAGGTTGCCCGCTCGCGGCGGATGTGCTGCTCGCGGGTCTGGAGCGCCAGGCGGAGCGCCGGCCGACCCTCGGCGTCCACCGTCACGCCGACGAGGCGCCCGGGGAGCTGGCGCGCGTGCTCCTCGCGCGTCGCGAAGTACGCGGCGTGCGGCCCGCCGTAGAACATGGGAACCCCGAAGCGCTGGGTGCTCCCGATCGCCACGTCCGCACCGAGCTCGCCGGGCGGAGTGAGCAGGCACAGGGCGAGCGGGTCCGCCGCAACCGCGACCATCGCCCCCTTCTCCTTCGCCGCCGCGATGGCGGGTCGCAGGTCCCGGAGCGCGCCCGAGGACCCGGGGTACTGCAGCAGCACACCGAACCCGTCGACGCCGTCCGCGAGCGCACCAGGCTCGGCGAGCACCAGCTTGATCCCGAGCGCCCAGGCGCGCGTCTCGAGCACGGCGATGGTGCTCGGATGGCAGTCCTCGTCGACCACGAAGGTGTCCGAGGCAACCCGTGACACCCTCCGGCAGAAGAGCATGGCCTCGGCGGCCGCGCTCGCCTCGTCGAGCAGCGAGGCGTTCGCGAGCGGCAGCCCTGTCAGGTCGGCGACCATCGTCTGGAAGACGAGCAGCGCCTCGAGGCGACCCTGGGAGATCTCGGGCTGGTAGGGGGTGTACGCGGTGTACCAGCCGGGGTTCTCGAGGACATTGCGTTGCAGGACCGGCGGCAACACGGTCCCGTGGAAGCCCTGCCCGAGGAGCGAGCGGAAGGGCCGGTTGCGCTCGGCGAGCTCCCGCAGCGCCGCGAGGGCCTCCGGCTCGGTGAGGGGGGCGGGGAGGTCGAGCGGACGGTCGAGACGGATCCCTGCCGGCACCGCGGAGCGAACGAGGTCCTCGAGCGACGCCGCTCCGAGCAGGGTGAGCATCTCCTCGCGATCCGCCGCTGCGGGCCCGAGGTGACGAGCAGCGAAGGGAGTCGGGGCGCTGAGCGGGCTGGTGGTGGGGAGCGGGCTGGTGGTGGCGTCCACGACGGCAACCTCCTCGGCGCGGGCCGTAGCCCGGCTCGGGCGCATCGGGCGCCCGCCGTCCCCCTCTGTCCGCAGACCTGAGAACTTCGCGGCCCGTGCCGCTTGTCCCTTCGGTGGGCGGCCGGTGCCGCCACTCTCCAGAGGTGCCTCGGATCCGCAGTCCTGTTGCCTGAGAGATTCCGGGGAGGTTGCTCCTTCGGCGCCCGACTGGGCTCTCCTGCGAACCGTCAACGGCAGCTTCATCGTAGCGCTGGGGCCGTGCCTCGGTCAGCTGCGCGCACCCAGCTCCGCCCGGCCGCGTGGGCCGGCCTGGATCAGCCGCCCGGGGCGAGCTTCGCCAGCGCGGCCGCCGTGCCCTCGACGCAGCGCGCCATCTGCGCGTCGGTGACGACGAGCGGCGGGCAGTACGCGAGCGTCGCCGCTCCGACGGGTCGCGCGATGACCCCCTCCTCGAGCAGCACGTCTCGCAGTCGGGTGGCGTCCACCGACGGACCGAGCCCGAGCGCCCAGATCCCCTGGGTACCCCGGCAGCCGAGCACTCGCTCGCCGT
>JAJYWE010000062.1 GCA_021791675.1 Actinomycetes bacterium
CTCCAGCGCCTCGCCGGCCGCGCGAAGGACGGCGTCAGGGCGGCCGGCGGCTTCCCGCTCGAGTTCTGCACCATCGCCGTCTCGGACGGGATCTCGATGGGGGGCGAGGGGATGCGCGCCTCGCTCGTGTCCCGCGAGGTGATCGCGGACTCCGTCGAGGCGATGGTCCACGCGGAGCGCCTCGACGCGCTGGTGACCTTCGCCGGCTGTGACAAGTCCCTCCCCGGGATGCTGATGGCCGCGGCGAGGCTGGATCTCCCGGCGGTGTTCTGCTACGGGGGCTCGATCCTCCCGGGGCAGCTCGGGGACCGGGCACTCGACGTCGTGAGCGTCTTCGAGGCGGTCGGTGCTCGGGCTGCCGGTGAGATCGACGACGAGGAGCTGGAGGCGATCGAGCGCAACGCCTGCCCGACGGCGGGGAGCTGCGCGGGGATGTTCACCGCGAACACCATGGCGGCCGCCGCAGAGGCGCTCGGGATGGCGCTCCCGGGCGCGTCGGCCCCTGCGGTCGACCGCCGTCGCGACGACCTCGCGGAGGCGAGCGGCCGGGCCGTGATGGGCCTCGCGGAGCGGGGCATCCGGGCGCGCCAGATCTTGACCAAGCGCGCCTTCGAGAACGCGATCGCGACCGTCATGGCGCTCGGCGGCTCGACCAACGCGGTGCTGCACCTGCTCGCCATCGCCTACGAGGCGCGAGTCGAGCTCGACCTCGACGACTTCGACCGGATCGGGCGGCGGGTGCCGCACCTCGCGGACATGAAGCCGCACGGCCGGTTCCACATGGTGGACCTGGACCGGGTGGGTGGGCTCGCCGTCGTCCTCGCCGAGCTCGCGGACGCGGGCTTCCTCGATCCGGACGTGATGACCGTCACCGGCAAGACGCTCGGGGAGAACCTGGCAGCCGCCCGCCCGGCGGCGCCCGACGGGGAGGTCGTGCGGCCGGTCGACCGGCCGATCCACCTGGACGGGGGGATCGCGATCCTGCGCGGCTCGCTCGCGCCGGACGGCGCGGTGGTGAAGGTGGCCGGCCTCGACGGCGAGCGCTTCGAGGGCGTGGCCCGGGTCTTCGACGGGGAGGACGGGGCGCTCGAGGCCATCCTGGCGGGGGCGATCCACGCAGGCGACGTCGTCGTGATCCGCTACGAGGGCCCGAAGGGCGGCCCGGGCATGCGCGAGATGCTGGCGGCGACCGGCGCGATGAAGGGAGCGGGCCGGGGCGCGGACGCCGCCCTCGTGACCGACGGGCGCTTCTCGGGCGGAACGCACGGCTTCTGCGTCGGCCACGTCGCGCCCGAAGCGGCCGTGGGCGGTCCGATCGGGTTGGTGGAGGACGGCGACCGGATCCTCCTCGACGTGCCGAGCCGCCGGTTGGACCTGCTCGTCGACCCGGCTGAGCTGGAGCGCCGCCGGGCCGCCTGGAAGCTCCCGCCACCCCGGTACACCCACGGCGTGCTCGCCAAGTTCGCGCGCCTCGCCACGGGGGCGGAGCGGGGGGCGGTCACCGAGCCGTAACGCGCGCTCGCGTCCGAAGGCGGGGGATCCAGCCCGCGCCGCGCGCGCGGAGCCACTGCCGGGTAGGGCCGGGACGGCGGATGCGCGGCAGGCCGGCGCTCGCGCCCCGCGTCGCTCCCTGCAGGTGCCGGCTGTCTGACGGGCTACGGTGGGTGTATGACGATGCTCAGCTTCCGACTCGACGACGCGGAGGCCGGTCGGGTCCGAGAGTGGGCGGCACGGCTCGAGGTCGACGTGTCGACGCTCGTTCGCGAGGCGGTGCGCCGCCGCCTGGACGAGCTGGCGAGTGAGGCCGATGCCCGTGCCTGGGCCGAGCACCCCCTCAGCGCGGGCGAGCTCGAGCTGGCCGGCGTTTCCGACTGGGGGCCGGCCGAGGACTGGTCGGACTGGGCCGGAAGCAGGCGCTGAGCCCCATGCGCCATGGCGACATCTGGTTCGCGGCGACGCCCGGCGGGGATCGCCCCGTCCTGGTCCTGACCCGCGATCCGGTCGCGGACCGGATCGGTGCGCCGGTCGTCGCTGCGCTCACCCGAACGAGGCGGGGCCTGCGATCGGAGGTCGTCCTGACCGCTGCAGAGGACGGCACGCCGACGGACTGCGTGGTCAACCTCGACAACCTCCACACGCTGCCCCGAGTGGCATTCCGGCGACGAGTGACGGCGCTCTCCCCGATCCGGCTCGCCGAGGTCTGTCGAGCGCTCGTCGCATCCGTCGGGTGCTGAGCGGCAGCGGAGCCGGTCGGACGATCTCGCCGGACCCCGAGCCTCGGGCCCCGGGGTGCAACCGTGCACACCTCGCTGCAACGGCTGCGCTGCACGAGGCGCGCCGGGCGAGTTGCGCGCGGAGGATCCGCCTGCCAGAATCGACTCGATGATCCCCACCCGACTCCTCCTCGTACTCCGTACCTGAGCGCGCCCACACCCACGCGCGCTCGACCTCCCCTCGGGGAGGTCGTTTCGTTTCCGGGGGTCGGTGACGTCGCCGGTGCGCGAGGGAGCAGTCCGATCCCGCGAGCCCGGCAGTGCCGCCGAGGTCGCCGGTCCGAGCACCGAGTCCCCGAGCACCTGCCAACCGAACCTCTCACCAGCCCGACCCGAGACCCAGACCCGACACCGAATCGAACGAGGAGCCACCGATGGAGCTGACCGGAGCCCAAGCGCTGATCAAGAGCCTGGAGACCGAGGGAGTCGAGGTCATCTTCGGCCTGCCCGGCGGCGCGATCCTTCCCGTCTACGACCCGATCCTCGACTCGCCGATCCGTCACATCCTGGTCCGCCACGAGCAGGGGGCTGGCCACGCCGCCGAGGGCTACGCGCAGGTGACCGGGCGCGCCGGGGTCGCCATGGTCACGTCGGGGCCCGCCGCCACGAACATCGTCACGCCACTCGCGGACGCCTACATGGACTCGGTCCCGCTCGTGGTGGTCACCGGACAGGTGGGCACGGGCTCGATCGGCACGGACGCCTTCCAGGAGTGCGACACGACGGGGATCACGATGGCCATCACGAAGCACAACTGGCTCGTGACTGACGCAGCCGATCTCCCGCGGATCGTCGCCGAGGCGTTCCACGTCGCGACGACCGGCCGCCCCGGCCCGGTCCTCATCGACGTGCCGAAGGACGTCTCGAACGCGACGATGGAGTGGTACTGGCCGGACGACCCCTCGGCCGGGCTGCCCGGCTACCGGCCGAACCTCACGGGACACCCGCGGATGATCCGCGAGGCGGCACGGCTGCTCGCGGACGCCGAACGGCCCGTCATCTACGCCGGCGGGGGGATCCTGAAGGCCGAGGCGAGTGCTGCGCTGGCCGAGCTGGTCGCGCTCACCGGCGCGCCGGTGGTGACGACGCTCATGGCGCGAGGCTGCTTCCCGGACTCCCACCCGCTCTGTCTCGGGATGCCGGGCATGCACGGCAACTACACCGCCGTCACGGCGTTGCAGCAGGCGGACCTGCTCGTGGCACTCGGGACCCGCTTCGACGACCGGGTGACGGGCAAGGTGGACGCGTTCGCACCCCGGGCCAAGGTCGTCCACGTCGACATCGACCCCGCGGAGCTCTCGAAGGTGCGCCGGGCAGACGTGCCGATCGTCGGCGACGCCCGAAGCGTCATCGAGGACCTCGTGGTAGCGCTGCGTGCCGAGCGTGCGCAGCGGGACGACGACGGGCGCGCCCCAGTCGATCTCGCGCCTTGGATTGCGACGCTGCGTGCCTGGCAGGAGCGCTATCCGCTGCGCTACGAGCAGGTGGCGGACGGGCCGCTCAAGCCCCAGTTCGTGATCGAGCGCCTGCGCGACCTGACCCCGGACGACACCATCGTGGTCTCGGGGGTCGGCCAGCACCAGATGTGGGCGAGCCAGTACTGGCGCTTCGACCACCCCCGCACCTGGGTCAACTCCGGGGGCCTCGGGACCATGGGCTTCGCCGTGCCGGCCGCGATCGGCGCGAAGGTCGGCCGGCCGGGCTCGATGGTCTGGGCGATCGACGGGGACGGCTGCTTCCAGATGACCGCACAGGAGCTCGTCACGGCGACCGCCGAGCGGATCCCGGTCAAGGTCGCGATCCTGAACAACGCCTACCTCGGCATGGTCCGCCAGTGGCAGGAGATGTTCTACGACCAGCGCTACAGCGAGGTCTACCTCTCCCCCGACCTGCCGGACTACGTGCGCTGGGCCGAGGCGATGGGCTGCGTGGGACTGCGTGTCGAGGACCCCGGCGAGGTCGACGTGGCGATCGAGAAGGCCAACGAGATCGACGACCGCCCGGTGGTGATCGACTTCCGGACCGATTCGGCCGAGATGGTCTACCCGATGGTCCCGGCAGGGCACTCGAACGACGACATCGTCGTCGGGCCCGGCATGGGCGAGGGGGGGCACTGATGGCCGAGCGCCGCCCGAGCGCCCGCCACCACATCCTCTCGGTGCTCGTCGAGAACCGGGCGGGGGTGCTCTCCCGCGTGGCGGCGCTCTTCTCGCGCCGGGGCTACAACATCTTCTCCCTCGCCGTCGCACCGACCGACGACGCGCGCTTCAGTCGCATCACCGTCGTCGTGGACGTCGAGTCCACCCCGCTCGAGCAGATCACCAAGCAGCTGCACAAGCTCGTGAACGTGCTCAAGATCACCGAGCTCGACCCGGTGGACGCCGTCGAGCGGGAGCTGTTGCTCGCGACCGTCTCGGCGCCCCCGGAGCGACGCAGCCAGGTCATCGAGCTGGTGGACCTGTTCGGCGGGGCGATCGTGGACGTCGGCGCGGAGCAGCTCACGGTGTCGGTGTCCGACACACCGAGCCGCCTCGACGACTTCGAGGACCTGGTGCGCAGCTATGGCATCATCGAGCTCCAGCGCACCGGACGGGTGGCGCTCGCGAAGGTGGACCGGACGCCGAGCCGGCTCCGGAGCGTCTCTGGGCGCATCGCGTAGCCGCGTCGCAGGCGCGGCACGCGGAACGGACGGACCGCAGCGTCCGGAGCGGCTGGACGGAGAGCTCGACGGGACGGACGCGGGAGCTGGGACGGGCCCGGCAGGTTGGACAGACCAGCAGGTTGGACAGACCGGCAGGTGGGAAAGACCGGCAGGTGGGAAAGAAAGGACGACATGGCCACGCTCTACTACGAAGGTGACGCCGACCCGTCGGTGCTCGAGGGGAAGAAGGTCGCGGTGCTCGGCTACGGCTCGCAGGGCCACGCCCACGCCCGCAACCTCGCCGACTCGGGTGTCGACGTCGTGGTCGGGCTGCGCCCCGGCTCGGCGTCTGCCGCCAAGGCCGCGGAGGCGGGCCTCGAGGTCGCGTCCGTCGCGGAGGCGGCTCGGGCGGCCGACGTCGTGGCGCTGCTCCTCCCGGACACGATCCAGCCCGAGCTCTGGGACGCGGAGATCGCCCCGGGGCTCGAGCCGGGAAACGCCGTGCTCTTCGCGCACGGCTTCAACATCCGCTTCGGCCAGATCACCCCGCCAGCGGGCGTGGACGTGGTCATGGTCGCGCCGAAGGGCCCCGGGCACCTGGTACGGCGCACCTACACCGAGGGCGGCGGTGTCCCCTCGCTCGTCGCGGTGCACCAGGACGCGACCGGGAACGCTCGTGCGCTCGCGCTCGCCTACGCGCACGCGCTCGGTGCGACCCGGGCCGGCGTGCTCGAGACGACCTTCGCCGAGGAGACCGAGACCGACCTCTTCGGCGAGCAGGTCGTGCTGTGTGGCGGGATGACTGCGCTGGTGAGGGCTGGTTTCGAGACACTCGTGGGGGCGGGCTACCAGCCCGAGTCCGCCTACTTCGAGTGCCTCCACGAGCTGAAGCTCATCGTGGACCTGATGTACGAGCAGGGGATCTCCGGGATGCGCTTCTCCATCTCCGACACCGCGGAGTACGGGGACCTGACGCGCGGTCCTCGCATCGTGAACGACGCCGTGCGCGCGGAGATGGCGACGATCCTCGACGAGATCCGCTCCGGCGCCTTCGCCGAGGAGTGGGTGGCCGAGCACAAGGCCGGCCGCCCCCGGTTCCGCGCGCTTCGCGACGAGGGAGCTGCGCATCCCATCGAGTCGGTCGGGGCGGAGCTGCGGGCGATGATGCCCTTCGTGAGCGGGGGGCGGGAGCGTATCCAGGACGTCTCGGGGGGCTGAGCTCGGGCGACTGCGCTCGCCAGGAGGTGTCGGAGGGTTCGGCACCCGTCGAGAGCCGGGCCGTGGTGGGCGCCTCGGTCAGGTCCGTCTGCGACGCGGCGACGCCGGTCGTCAGGCGCGGATGTCGCTGCGAGGAGCGACGGGCACCAACCACGGTGCTGTTCTCTCCCGGATCTCTCTCCCGGATCGACCAGCGAGCCTCGCCCGGATCCCCCAGCGCGCAGCGGTGAGCCTTCTTGCCGTACACTGTACGGCATGGCAACGACGAGGCTGGAGATGCGGGTCTCAGCCGAGCGTGCCGAGCTGATCCGCCAGGCGGCGGCCGCGCGGGGAGAGTCGGTGACCGGGTTCGTCCTCGCGGCGGCGGTGCGTGCCGCTGAAGAGGAGCTGGCTATCGAGCGAGAGACGCTGGTCCCGGCCGCCTTCTTCGAGCAACTCTTGGCGGCGCTCGACACCGAGGACGAGGCGCCTCCGGAGCTCCAGGCGCTGGCCGGCCATCCTCGCGTCTTCGAGCGAGGGTGAGCGTCTATCGCTCGGAGCACCTCGGCGCCCACCACGACCAGTCGGGCTTCGACAGCGGGAACGACGCGCTGGACGGTTGGCTCCGACGAGCCGCTCGCCATGCGGAGGCGGCGAACACCGGGCGGACGTTCGTCTGGGTCGAGCCCGGCTCGCTCGTCGTCGTCGGCTCCTTCACCCTCGCCGCCCACCTGGTCCGCAGGGCCGACGTCCCGAAGAGCGTCGGGCACGGCGCACCGGACGCGATCCCTGCCGTCCTGTTGGCCCGGATGGCGCTCCATCGGTCTCTCCAAGGTCGCGGGCTCGGCGGCCAGCTCCTGCTCGACGCACTGGAGCGGGCCGTCGACGCCTCGGCGCGTGCTGCGGCTCGACTGGTGGTCGTGGACGCCATCGACGACCGGGCGGCGGCCTTCTACCAGCACTACGGCTTCCGGGCCTGCCCTGCTCCTCGACGCCTCGTCCGCAAGACGAGCGAGGTCGCGGCAGCCTTGGGTCGCGGGTGAAGCCTTGGGTCGCGAGTGAGCAGACGGCGCAGCGCGGGCAAGAAGGTCGCGGTGCACCAGGACGCGACGGGGAACGCTCGTGCCCTTGCCCTTGCGCTCGCCTCCGCGCACACACCCGGCGCGACTCGGCCCGGCGGGCTCGAGACGACCTTCACCGAGGAGTGGGTCGGGGAGCACGAGCCGGGCCGGCCCCGCTCAGCGGCGCTGCGCAAGGCGGGCGCGCGACATCGCGTCGAGTCGGTCGGTGCGGAGCTGCGGGCGATGATGCCCTTCGTGAGCGGGGGGCGGGAGCGGATCCAGGACGTATCGGGGGGCTGAGCTCGGGTGCCTGAGCTCGGGTGGCTGAGCTCGCCGGGACCATCGGGTCCGAGCCGATGCACCGGGCCCGGACTGCAAGGCGCCGCGGGCGTAGCACCCCTACTTCGCCGTGGCACACCCGAAGGAATGCCGACGACCCGCCCACGGCAGTTCGTGGCCGAGACCGAGGACGTCGCTGCTGCGTTGGACGCGGCAGCGAAGCGATGGCCGGATCTGAGTCGGAGCCAGCTCCTGGTGCGGCTGGCATTGGAGGGCGATCGCTCGGCCCGCCGTGCCCGTGACGAGCCGCATCGGCGCCAGCTCGCGGCACTGCGCCGGCTCGCGGCACTGCGCCGGCACAGCGGCGCGTTCAACGGCGCGTACGGGCCCCGCTACCTGCAAGAGACCCGAGAGGAATGGCCAGCATCATCGTGCTGGACGCCAGCGCGCTCATCGCCCACCTCGAAGCGGAGGACGAGCACCACGAAGCTGCGGAGGCCCTACTGGCGCGGGAGATCGACGACGACTCCGGCGCGAACCCGCTGACGCTGGCCCAAGTGCTCGTCGTGCCCGCCCGGGACGATCGTCTCGACGAGGCCTGCCTGGTCCTGCGGGAGCTGGAGGTCGAGGAGCTCCCCCTTCCGGGCGACACAGCGGTCGAACTGGCACGCTTGCGTTCGGAGACCGGGCTCGAGATGCCCGACTGCGGTGTCCTGCGCGCCGCCGAACACGTCGGCGGCCGCCTCGCGTCGTTCGACGACGGGCTCCGGCGGGCAGCCATGGAGCGAGGGCTGCAGGCGGTCGCTCCCTGACGGCTGTCGGTCCCGAGGTGGACGCCTGCCTCGGGTCGGGCTGTCGAGGCCCGGACGGCCGACGCCGGCCGTCGTGTCGGTCGGGCGACCCTCCATCGGCCTGCGCAGGCCTGACGTCCCTCCATCGGCTCGCGCCGGGCTGCCGTTGCAACGGTGGGCGGCTCCGGCGCCCGCCGGGACGGAACCGCATGAGCTGTGCTGAGCGACCGTCTCGGCTGCCTTCGGCGGTGTGCAGGCCGAGTGAGCGGTCTCGCCGCCCCCAGGCGGCTCTCGAGGATCCTCCGTGTCGACGCTGGCGGTCCGCGGGGAGGGCTCGTGGTCATGGGCGGGGACCCGAGATGGGCCGCGGACACTGGCGGCTCGGCCGTGACGGACCTCCCGGCAGCGGAGTGGCGGACACCGGGCGGACGTTCGCCGGTGCAGCGGAGCGGGCAGCGGATGCCTCGGCTCGCGCCGAGCGGGGAGCGATCGGGGCTATGCTCAAATGTTGAGCGAATGCTCAAGTCAACAGCTCAGCAGGGTGGCCATGGCACGGTCGGGAACGTCGAGGCGGCTCGTGGGGGACGGGGACGTGGGCGGGAGGTCCGCTCGGACCAGGTCGTTGCTCGTGGACGCGGCCATCGAGACCCTGAAGGAGGAGGGGTTTGCCGGCGCGAGCGCCCGGGCGATCGCCGCTCGCGCCGGGTGCAACCAGGCGCTGATCTTCTACCACTTCGGGTCGGTCGCCAACCTCTTGCTCGCGGCGCTCGATGCAGTGAGCGTTGCGCGCCGGGAGCGCTACGCCGAGGCGGTCGAAGGGGCCACCTCACCGGCGGAGCTGGTCGACGCGGCCGCGGCCATATTCGCCGAGGATCTCGAGGCCGGCCACGCCACGGTCCTCGTGGAGATGATTGCCGGGGCGGCCTCGACCCCGGGGCTCGGCGCCGAGGTGGGCACGCGCATCGGTGCGTGGCGAGGCTTCGCCGAGCAGGCCATCGACTCCGCCGCGGCCGGCACGCCGCTTGCGGCTCTCTTCCCCGCCGGGGAGTTCGCCCACGGCGTTGTCGCCCTCTACCTCGGGCTCGAGCTGCTCAGTCATCTGGAGGGTGACCGCGCTGCCGCGCTGCGCCTGTTCGAGCGCGCGAAGCGGCTCGCGCTCCTCGTCGAGCGGCTCGGCCCCCCTGCGACATCCCCGACCGCCCTGGGGGAGACGAGATGAGCTCGATGGAGGCTCCAGCCGGAGGTGGAGGGACTGGCCAAGGGGCTGCGAGCGTGCTCCGGGTGGTGATGCAGCTGCCGCTACCCATCCGGGGGGGCGCCCTGGGCGCGGGCTCGGCCGGGATCGCCGGGGGTGTCATCGGGTTGGTCGTGGGACTTCTCACCTACGCCCCGACGGCTCCCTTCGCGGTTCTCGAGCTGGGGTTCCCCGCCTCGGTCGTCGGGGGCATCGTCGGCGTCGCCACCGGCGCCGTCGTCCTCGGGCTCCAGCGGACCAGGTCGTCCCGGCTCGCGACCCGCACGCGCGCAACGGAGCGCCCGCCCGCCGCGGCGTCCGCGGTGCCGGCCCCCGGTCGTGGGCGGAGCGAGCCGCCGGGCTCCCCGCTCAGACGACCTCGACCTCGCAGGTGAGGCCGGGCACCCTGCTCAGCCTGGCGTCGGCAGTGAGCAGGGGTGCGCCGAGCTGCGCTGCAAGGGCGATGTAGAGCGCGTCGTAGAAGGTGACGTTGGCCCGCCAGGTCCATGCGAGCTCGGCCAGAGGTCCGGCGTGCTCGTAACGGTGCTCGACCAGCACCCTGCTCGCCCGCAGCGCGGCATGTGCCTCGGCGGTGCTGACCAGCCCGGCCCGCTCGTGTCGTCGGAGAACGTTGCCGACCTCGGCGTCGATCAGGTGGGGAGCGTGCCGGTGCATTGCTGGCAGTCTGGCCCGGAGCAGATCGGCGGACGAGTCCCTCCCGACCAGCGCCAGCACCAACGCCGAGGCGTCGATCACGTAGTCGTTGCTCACCGCCGGTCTGCGGTCAGGTCCGCCAGGATCGACTCGTGCGTGGCGCCGGTGGTGTCGCTGCCCGCCCGTGCCGCCTCCATCATGGCGAGGACCTCCTCCGTGGTGGGGCGGCTCGCCAGGTCCACCACGACGTCGCGCAGGTACGACTGGATCGAGCGGCCCGACGCGCGGGCCCGCTTCCGGATGACCTCGTAGGTACTCTCGGGGATCTCTCGGATCTGGATGGTCGCCATAGCGCTACAGTAGCGCTGCAGCGCTCACCACCCCGGCGGCCGGCTGCCAACTCGACAGCGGGGGAGGAGGAGCTGCTCGCGGGGGAAGTCACGTCGTGGCGCGAGTCGCGTGGTCGGCGCTCGGGCGGGCTCAAGTGCTCGGGCGGGCGCCAGTGCTCAGGCGGGCTCCGGTGTCGGCAGGGCAGGCAGCTCACCGTGGACGACGACACCCACCCGAAGTGCCTCGAGCGCGAGTGGGTCTCTCCGGCCGAGGCGCTCGGCGAGCTCTTCCGGCTGCCAGCCGATCGCCTGCAGGCCTGGCGGCGCATGCCGCATGAGGAGGTCCAGCCGTGCCCGGCCACTCGCGGGCAGTCCGTCGGCCACAACCAGCACGTCGAGGTCGCTCCAGAGGTTGAAGTCGCCCCGGGCGACCGAGCCGACCACCACCGCGGCGACGAGTCGGACCCGCCCAGCGAGGCGCCGGTCCAACTCCGTCGCCCAGCTCCTGGCGAGGTCGATGCGGGCGCGCCGCTCCGCCTCGCGCCGAGCGAGGATCGGGATCATGGTGGGCCGCTCGCCGTGCGCACGAGCTCCCACGCAGCGTCGGCCCAGGCGAGCACCGCTCGCGCGTCGGCGAGCGCATCGGTTGCGTCGCTGGCGCGGTAGTGCGCTGCCGGGGGGCCGGCCGGGTGGGCATCGGGGTAGCGGGCGGGGATGTCGTGGCGGCTCGGGCGCGCGGCTCCATCATCGGCGCCAGCTGGGCCGACGTCGACGCGTGTCGGCTCGGCACCGGCGAGCGCCCGGTGCAGGTTCGCCACGAGGACGGTCAGGTCGTGGCCCCAGCCCGGTTCGCCCAACCCGTGCAGCACGCCCTCGACGCCGAGCTGCGCAGCCTGCTCAGCGAGGAAGCACGCCCACTCGGAGCTTCCCGTCGTTGCGAGCTGCGCGCCAGCGTCGAGCGTTCGCTCCGCGCTGCTCCGCCAGCTGGCGAACTCGGCCCCGTCGAGCACGGACACGACCGGACACTACCCGTGGCCGGCGTGAGGTTCGAGGCTCGGGCCGGGTACGCCCTGTTCCCAGGCACTCCCCGCTCCTCAGTGGCGACGTGCGCCCCCGTTCCCGGCAGCGTCGCGGGGCCCCGGTAGGGTCCATGGCGTGCAAGCCGTCGTCCCCGTCGACCCGAAGGTGGTGCGAGAGCTCCGCCACCTCCGCCGCCGGCGCGGCTTCGCGAACTTCGACCTCTTCGACTCGCTCTATCGTGTCTACCTCGTCGCGATCGTGCTGGCGATCGCGGTGCTCGCCCTCTCGGGACTGGCCGCCGGGCCCCGGATCCACGGCGCCGAGCTCGCCCGAGTGACGCGGGACGGCCCCGCGATCCTCGGTGCGCTCGTCGCCGCGGCGGTCGCGGTGGCGCTGCGCTCGGCGGGGCGCGGGGGGCCGCTCGCGCTCGAGGCTGCGGACGTCCGCCACGTGCTGCAGGCGCCGATCGTGCGAGCTGCCGCGCTGCGCGGGCCCGCGCTCCAGCTCGTGCGCAAGGGGGCGGGGATCGGCCTCGTCGCCGGCGCGATCGGCGGGGTGCTCGCCGCCAAGCGCTTCCCGGGCGGCCTTCCGGCATGGGTCGCCGCCGCTGCCCTCGCGGGCGTCGTCGCAGGCGTGCTCGCGACCGGGGTCGGACTCGTGGCGAGCGGGCATCGACTCTCCCGGCGACTCGCGAACTTGGCGGCGGTCCTCGTCCTCGCCTGGTCGGCAGCCGACATCGCCCTGGGGCTGCGCACCTCGCCCGCCACCTTCCTCGGGGAGCTCGCGCTCTGGCCGCTCGCCGTTCGGCCGCTCGCGTTGATCGGGGTGGCGGTCGCAGCGGCAGCCGTCGCGATCGGGCTCGCGTCGCTCGAGGGTGTCGGGATCGAGGCGGCGGAACGGCGAGCCTCGCTCGTCGGGAGCCTGCGCCTCGCCGTCACGTTCCGAGACGTGCGCACGGCGACCCTGCTCCGCCGCCAGCTCTCCGAGGAGCGCTCGCGCCGACGGCCCTGGGTCCGGATCCGGCGGGCTCCGCTCGGCCAGGGTGCCGGCGCGCCGGGCCGAACGGCAACAGGGGCTCGCCGCCGCCCGGTGCGCGCCAGGAGTCGGGCTGCGACCGTCGCGCGGCGTGACCTCGAGGGGGCGCTCCGCTGGCCGGGGATGCGGATCGCCCGCATGGTGGTGCTCGCCGTGGCGGCGGGGCTCTCGCTCCGGGCCGTCTGGGCGGGGATCACCCCGCTCGTCGTCGTCGCGGCGCTCTGCCTGTTCGTGGTCGCGCTCGATGCGGTGGAGGGCCTTGCCCAGGAGACCGACCACCCCGATCGCCTTGCCGGCGTGCCCTGGCCCGAGGGTTCGGCGCGTTTCGCACACCTGATCTTCCCGTTCGTCGCGATGGTCGCGTTCGGCGCGCTGGGACTGGCCGCGGCCCTTCCCTTCGGCAACCCATCGCTGGTGGCGGTCATCGGGGGCGTGACCCTGCTGCCGGCAGCCGCAGCGGCGGTCGCGGGTGCGGCAGTGAGCGTGCTGCGCGGCCCGGCCGACCCGACGGGTGGCGCGCTCGCCACCGCACCGGAGATGGCCGGCTTCCAGCTCGTGTTCCGGGAGCTCCTACCGCCGGCCATCGTTGCGGTCGGGGTGCTCCCGGTCGCCTTCGCTCACGCGGCGGCCGCGAAGGGCCAGCCCCCGCTCGACTCCGCGATCAGCGTCGGATTCGCGAGCCTGCTGGTTCCGATCGCTGCGGCCGGCTGGGTGCATGCGAAGGGGCGCGCGGCGCTCCTCGCTCCCGAGGGTGACGGTGGCGAGGACTTCGAACCTCCCGAGCCCGCCCCGGCCGCCGAGCGACGGCCGAGCCAACCGAGGTCGGGTCAACCCAAGCCGGGCCAACGCGCGTCGGGCGCTCGGGTGACGTCCCGGGCTCCGGAACCCGCCGCACCTCCGGTCCGCGAGACCGGCTCCCGGACGAGGAGCCGGCGCGGCTCCCCGCCCGGAGACGGAGGTGGCAAGGGGCAGCAGGGACAGGACGGACCCGTGGGAGGCAAGTCGTGAGCGCTCAGCGCCAGGCCAGCGTCGGGGCCGTCGAGCTCCGCAACGTCCGGAAGGACTACGGCGACTCGACGGCGGTCGACGGGGTGGACCTCGAGCTCGACCGGGCCGAGCGGGTTGCGCTGGTCGGTCCGAACGGCTCGGGCAAGACGACCCTGCTCCGGATGGTGGTGGGGCTCCTCGAGCCGACAGCGGGCGAGATCCGCATCCTGGGTGCTCGGGCGGGCAGCCTCGAGGCGCGCTCGGTCACCGCCTACATCCCGGACCAACCTGTCCTCTACGACGACCTGTCGGTCCTCGAGCACCTCGAGTACGTGGCGCGCCTGCACGGGATGGGCAGCTGGGAGGCCCGGGCGGAGGAGCTGGTCGAGCGGCTCGGCCTCTCCGAGCGAGTCGACGACCTCCCCGCGCGCTTCTCGCGGGGCCTCAGGCAGAAGACCGGCATCGCGCTCGCCCTGGTCCGGCCCTTCGAGCTGCTGGTGGTGGACGAGCCCTTCGTCGGGCTCGACGGCGCAGGCCGCGAGGCGCTGCTCACGCTGCTCGACGAGGTAGCGGAGGCAGGGAGGACCGTGGTCGTCGCGACGCATCAGCCCGACTTCCTCTCGCGTGCCGATCGCTGCGTCGGCTTGCGCGACGGTTCCCTCGCCTACGACGGGCCCGCTTCTGGTCAAGGCGTGGTCGAGCTGATGGGTTGAGGGGGCGACGGCGGTGTGGACCGACCCCGCGGCGCTCCTCGCCGGTCTGCGTGGGCGACGGCGCTGCTGGTTCCCGCTCGAGGACCGGATCCCGCCCTCGCTCCGCATGTCCGTCCGGACGGGCGAGACCACCAGGGATCCCGCCGTCGTGGTGGCGGTCCTGACCGCGCTCGTGGGAAGCGCCGACCTCGCCGGGCTCCGGGCAGGACGACCCGCCGAGCCCACCGGCAGGGTTGTCTTCGATGCCTTCTCCCGTCTGGGCCCCGTACCCGCCACCGCCACCGCAACCAGCCCAGCCCGCATACCCCGACCGCCGCCACCTCGAGCCCGGCTGCTCGAGCTCCTCGGCGCCGAACCCTTCCGAGCCCGCTGAGCGCGTCGCGGTCAGGAGGTTGTCCGCGTCGCAGCTCTGTGCGGAAGGCCCGGCTGGCGATCGCCCCTCGCGCTCTTCGCACGGAGAACTCGTAGCCGCCCCGATCGGGCATCACCATGACACGGGCACGATCCTCGCTCTGGCCGACGCGTTCGGCCCCGAGGGCGACGAATCGGTCGTCCGATCTGCCTCACGCCAGGTTCACCGCGATGGCTTTCCTGACCGCTGGATGGGAGGGGCCGGCCGACGGGAGCGCGTCACGTGCGGTCCTGCGGGAGCCGGCGGGTGCAGGTCCGCCCAGCCACTCGACGGTCTTGGTCAGACCCCCGTATGCCAGC
>JAJYWE010000148.1 GCA_021791675.1 Actinomycetes bacterium
TCGCACTCGGTCTCGAGGTCGCCCAGACCCAGCTCGCCCGCTCGCCTGTCCGACGGAGCCGGGTGATCCTCCTGAGCGACGGCCGCGGCACCGCAGGACACGATCCGGTGCCCCTCGCCCGCAGCTTGGAGCACCTCGCCGTGGTCGAACCCGCGGAGGCCGGACCAGCCGGTCGCATCGACCGGGACCGGAGCGCCGCCTGGGTGCTCGCCCGGGCGAGCGGTGCTCGCCACCTCCGCCTCCACCGGGCGGAGGAGGTCCCGGGCGTCGTCGAGGAGGCACTGCGACGGTGAGCTCCGGTCCTCCCGTCGCCTCGAAGCCCGGCCGAGCAGGCGACGCACCGGCCGTCGGATCCGCCGTCGGGTCGACGGCGGGCACGGCGGGGGCAAGGGGAACCATCGCGGCTGGCCCGCCCCGCCTCCGGCTCGCCGCAGGGACCAGGCGGCTCGGCGCCGCCCTCCTCGTCGGCGGCGTCCCGACACGACTCCTCCGCCTCGCTCCGGCCGGCGTCGCCGAGTTGGACGCTGCGCTCGCCCGAGGCGCGTCGGCGCACGAGGGGGGCGAGCGGCGTGAGCGGGCCTCGGCAAGCGCAGGCGCTCGAGCTCGCGGCGACGGTCCCGAAACGGCCCGGGGCCAGGGCCCGGGCGGGGGCCAGGGCGGGGGCCAGGGCGGGGCGGCGGATGCGCCGCGGAGCACGCTGGCCACGCGACGTCTTGTCGACCGGCTCGTCGCGAGCGGGCTCGCGTTCCCCTGCCCTCCGTCGGCGCCAGAGCTCCGCGAGCTGCGTCTTCCGTCCACGAGCGTCGTCGTCCCGGTCCGGGACGACCCGGAAGGCCTGGCGCGCACGCTCGAGAGCCTCGCCGAGCCGCCTGCGCACCTGGCGCAGCCGGTCGTCGTCGTGGACGACGGCTCACGGGCGCCGGCCGAGATCGAGGCCGTGGTCGGTCGCTGGCCCGGCGTCCGGCTGCGCCGTCGCCCGGCCGCCGGCGGCCCCGCAGCTGCCCGGAACGACGGGTGGCGCACCTGCGCCACGGACCTCGTCGCCTTCGTCGACGCAGGGTGCATCGCGACACCGGGATGGGTCGAGCCCCTTGCCTGGCACCTCCGCGACCCCGCCGTCGGCGCGGTGGCCCCCCGGATCGCTGCCCGTCCCGTGCCCGACGCCACGGAGAGCACCGTCGCACGCCGCATCGGACGCTACGAGGAGACCTGCTCCCCCCTCGACCTCGGCCCGGACCCGGGGCCGGTTGGTCCGGGGCAACCGATCGGCTACGTCCCGACGACCGCCCTCGTCGTGCGACGCCAGGCGCTCGTCGAGCTGGGCGGTCTCGAGGAGACGCTGCGCTTCGGCGAGGACGTCGATCTGGTCTGGCGACTCGGGCGTGCGGGGTGGTCCGTTCGCTACGAGCCGAGTGTCGTCCTGTCGCATCCGCCCAGGAGGTCCCTCGCGGCGTTCTGCCGCCAACGAGCCGGTTACGCGAGCGCGGCCGGGCCTCTCGACCGGCGGCACCCCGGCGCACTCTCGCCCGTTGTCGCAACGCTCGACGCGGTGACGCCACTCGCCCTCGCGGTCCTCGCCGGGTCGGCTCCCGCGCTCGCGGCGGTCGCGGTCAGCGCCGCCCGCCTCGAGAGTCGTCTGGGATCCCGCAGCCGCCGGCCCACACGTCGTTTGCGTGATCGTGTCACAGAACGGACGGCCGACCCTGGTCTGCGCAGTCGAGTCGGCGCGCGTCTGGTCGCCCCTCGCCTGGTGGTCGCAAACGAGCTCCGGGTGCTCGAGCTCCTCGACCGAGCGGCGTGGAGCGCCTGGCTGCCACTCACGCTCACCGCCGCCGTCCGCCTCTCCGCGCGTCGCGGTGCCGCCTGCCCCGGCTGGGCTCCCCTGCTCACGTTCGCCTTCGGTCCGACGCTCGCGTGGCTCCGCGACCGGCCACCGCTCGATCTCCCGACCTACGTCGCGCTCCGGCGCCTCGACGGACTCGCCACCGGGGTGGGGCTGTGGGCCGGGGCGCTCCGCGCCCACCGGTTCGGGCCGCTCCTGCCTCGCCTCGGGCGCCGGAGTGCGGCGCGAGGCTGACTGCCGGTCGTCGTCCGGCCGGTCGTCGTCCGGCCGGTCGTCGTGCTGCCGGTCGTCGTGCTGCCGGTCGTCGTGCTGGCGGGCGTCGTCGCCCTACACCGCCCGCGTGCCGAGGCTCGACGCAACGGCTGCCTGGGACTCGTCCACGACCTCGGCGTCCGCCGGCCGCAGCACGCCGAGCGCCGCCGCCCGGGCGCGCACGCGTGCCCGCCGGTCACCTTCGTCACGGTCCACCGCCGCCCCATCGCTCCGAGGCCGCACGTGCACGCTCACTGCGTAACCTCCCTCGCCCGGGAAGGGCGCCTCGTCCCAGGTGGCGTAGCGGGCATCTGGAGAGAGACCGGCGGCAGCGCAGAACCGGTCGTAGTCGGCGAGGTCGAACCGGCCGTCGAGCACGAAGCCGGCGACCAGGAGTCCCCCCGCCTCGACGTGTCCGGCCGCGCCGGCGACGAGCTC
>JAJYWE010000149.1 GCA_021791675.1 Actinomycetes bacterium
CTTTCGGTGCGTGGAGACGATCCCCCAGAAGGAGCTCCGGAACTGCGTCGGCGAGGTGCTCCGTCGGGCCGAGTCTGGCGAGACCTTCACCGTGACGGTTGCCGGCCGGCCGGTGGCCGAGCTCGGCCCAGTCCACCGCCGCCGGTGGGTCGGCGGTGCGGCGCTCGCCGGGATCTGGCGCGGAGATGCGCCGCTCGGGCTGGCTGCCGACCTGGAGGAACTCCCGGCAGACGTCGTCGATCCGTTCGCGCCGTGAGAGTCCTTCTCGACACGTCGGTGCTCATCGGCGCGCTCCCTCCGCCCGGCGAGGTCGAGGCAGCGATCAGCGTGGTCTCGATCACCGAGCTGCACTTTGGCGTCCTGGCCGCCGGCGACTTCGCCGAGCGCGCACGCCGGGCGGCCCGCCTCGGCGTGGTCGAGGCAACCTTCGACCCCCTGCCGGTGAGCGTCGAGGTTGCCCGCGTCTGGGGACAGCTCGCTGCTGCGGTCGTGCACCGTGGGGGCAACCCTTGGCGCCGCCAGATCGATCTCGCGATCGCAGCCACCGCCAAGGTGGAGGGGGTACCGCTCCTGACCCACAACCTCGACGACTTCCGGATCATCGACGACCTCGTCGACGCCCGACGACCCTCCGGCGGGTAGCAGCGAGCCTCCTGGCGGCGGGAACGGAGCGCGGCAGCCCGGTTCCCTCCCGTCCCTTCCCGCGCAACGCGCTCGAGCAGGCTTCGCGCGGCATGGGCTCCACGGGCCGCACCCCGAACGACGCGTCAGCCGCCGAGCTCACCTCGCTCCTCGGGCGCCGAGCGTGCTACCGGGGGACGAGCGTGACCGGACAGCCGATCCCGTGCGCCCCGGCGAGGCGTGCGTCGGCCGTCATGAGCGGGCAGTCGAGTGCCTCGGCGAGTGCCACGTAGCTGGCGTCGTAGGCGGAGAGCTGCCGGCGCAGCTCCCAGATCCGCTCGAGGACTCCCACGATCGGCTCCCGACGCACGCTGACCTGACGCCAGCGCTCGAGCACGAGCCATGCGTCACCAGCGTCCAGGCGACCGCTCGCCGCCAGACGGCGGAGCGCGCTCATCACCTCCGTGTCGATGAGGTGGGGCGCGAAGAGCGCCTCCTCGACGACCACGTCTCGCGCCGCGCCGGCGTTCAACAGGGCCGATACGGCCGCCGAGGCGTCGAGGACGATCACCGCTCCTCGCGTCCGGCGGCGAGAGCCTCCACGATCGCGTCGGGCTCGACGTCGAGGTCCGGGAGGGATCCGAGGAGGCCGGGGTGGTCCGCGCGTCTCGAAGCGGCGGCGAGCTCGCGCACGGCGAGCGCGCTGACCGACATCCCGGAACGCTGGGCGAGGCGCCCCAGCCGCTCCACGACGTCGTCAGGCACGTTTCGGAGGTAGAGCGTCCGCATGTTGCAGAATGCTAGCTCGGTGCATGCACGGTGCGGACGACTCGCCGGCCGCACGACCTGGAGGCCCGACGACCCCACGGACGATCTGGGATGCAGCGACGCGCGAGCGCACCAAGGACCTGGGAGAGCGGTCGGGTACCGATTTGCACCGATCCGCCCCGAGCTGGTCCTCGAGCCCGCGAGCGCGTACCTCGCGCCGTCGGATCGCGGGAGCCGGGCCGTGGGGACTGGCTATGACTGATCCGGCGCGAGGCGGGTCGGGCACAGCTCGGGTGGCTCGAGGCCGAGCTCGTCTGCGAAGGTGCGGAACTCCGGACGACCTGGCAGTCGCCTGAGTGCATCGGAGAGCAGCCGGCGCGCCCGGTCCTCGTCGCCCTTGCTGGCGGCCAGGCGCGCCTGGAAGAACCACTGCTCCGGCCCGTCGAGCGCGGGATGGGCGCCGAGCCGGTCGAGCCGGTCCTCCGCCTCCGAGCCGAGCAACCGGTCGAGGAGCAGGCTGTGCCAGAGGGCGAGCGCCTCGCTGCGCCGCTCGGGCGTGCGGTCGTTCGCGGACCTGGCCCGCCCGCTCCCTTGCCGGGCAGCCTGGTCCAGCGCCGCGAGGTAGCAGTCGACCACCGCGACCCAGCTGTCGGGGGCCGGGAGCATCCCGGCCAGCACGACGGCGAGGGGTCGTTCCTTCGCCGCGACCTTTCCGTACCCGGACCGCGTCCAGCCGTGGCGGGTCTCCCAGCGCACGAGCTGGCCGGCTGCCTTGGTCGCGAACGGGGCGAAGCCCTCACGCTCGCGTGTCGAGCGCCAGAGCGTCTCGACCGCGTCGGAGACCACGAAACCAGCCGCCTCGAGCGGGTCGTCGGAGCGGAAGTAGTCCCAGCCCCAGGTCTCCACGGCCAGGTCGACCAGCTCCTCGAGAGCGGTGACACCCTCGGACAACGCTGCGTCGCACGAGGCGGCAACGGCGTCCTTCGCGAGCGCCCGGAACGTGAACCGCCAGCGCGTCCGCTCGCGGGGCGTGACCCGCCGGTCCCCGCCGAGATAGGCGCCGGCACGCGCGAGCTCGGCGAATTCCCGGACGTCGGAGAGAACCTCCTCGGGGTCGACGACGACCGGCG
>JAJYWE010000011.1 GCA_021791675.1 Actinomycetes bacterium
GCGATCGGCCTTGCCGTCGACCCGGCAACCGGTGGCTACTGGATCCTCAAGTCGAACGGGGGCGTGGACAACTTCGACGCCCCCTGGTACGGCTCGATCGCGGGCGCGAGCGGTGCCCGGACGATCGTCGCGAGCGGATCCGGCTACCTCGTCCTCACGTCCAACGGGGGCGTCCACAACTTCCACGCCCCCTGGCACGGCTCGGACGCAGGGAAGCTCGCCGCCGGCGTCACGGCGATCGGCCTTGCCGTCGACCCGGCAACCGGTGGCTACTGGATCCTCAAGTCGAACGGGGGCGTGGACAACTTCGACGCCCCCTGGTACGGGTCCATCGCCGGGGCGAGCGGTTCCGAGGCGATCGCCACGGTACCGCCTCCTGCCTGAACGGGTCACCCCTTCGCGCACGGCCCGCCCCACGACTTTGCAGGCGGCAGCCTGGTAGCGTCCGGCCGGAGGACCGGTAGCCGAACCCCAGGGCCGGTGCACGCGCCAGGGCCGGTGTGCGGGTCAGGGCTCGGGTCCGAGTCGAGGCGGGTCCCCCGGGTCCGGGCCAGGACGGTGGTGCCCCTGGGTCTGGCGGTGCCCCCCGAGGCGGGGGGCACGGAGGCGGTCCGGCGGGAGGGCTGGCCGTGCTGGTGAGAGGGGGCTCGCCGGAGGACGTGGTCAGGTGGGCTGGACGGACGACCGGCGCAACGGGCCGGGAAGGGAGCCACAGGTGACGAACGAGCCAGAGCTGTCGGAGCGCCTCCGCTCCGTCTACCGAGACCTCCACCGGCACCCGGAGCTCTCCTTCGCCGAGCACCGGACGGCGGGGATCGTCGCTGCGTGGCTCCGGGAGCTCGGGCTCGAGGTCCTCGAGGGGATCGCCGGGACCGGGGTCGTCGGGGTGCTCCGCAACGGTGCAGGACCGACGGTGCTCCTCCGGGCCGACATGGACGCGTTGCCCGTGGCGGAGGGGACCGGCCTCGACTACGCGAGCGAGGTCGAGGGTGTCATGCACGCCTGCGGTCACGACCTGCACGTCACCTGCCTGCTCGGAGCGGTCACCAAGCTGGCGACGGGCCGGGGGGCGTGGTCGGGGACGCTCCTGGCCGTCTTCCAGCCCGCGGAGGAGCTGGTGCGAGGCGCGAAGTCGATGGTCGCAGACGGCCTGTACGAGCGCGCCGGGCGCCCGGACGTGGTGCTCGGCCAGCACGTCGCACCCCTCCCAGCCGGGGCGATCGGGCTGCGGCCCGGCCCGGCGTTCGCCGCGTCGGACGCGGTCCGCATCACGCTCCACGGTGCGGGGGGCCACGGCTCGCGGCCGGAGGCGACGGTCGACCCGGTCGTCATGGCCGCGGCGACCGTGCTGCGGTTGCAGGGCATCGTCTCGCGGGAGCTGCCTGCGAGCGAGACCGCAGTCGTCACGGTCGGCTCGCTCCAGGCGGGGACGAAGAACAACATCATCCCCGACGACGCGACCCTCCAGCTCTCTGTGCGGACCTACAACGAGGCGGTCCGCACGAAGGTGCTCGCGGCGATCGACCGGATCGCGAGAGCCGAGGCCATGGCATCGGGCGCCACGAAGGAGCCCGAATTCGAGCTCGTCGAGTCGACGCCTGCGGTGCTGAACGACGCCGACGCCGTCGAGCGGACCCGCGGGGCGCTCGAGAGCGTCGTCGCTCCGGGGGCGGTCGTCGACCCCGGTCCGGCGACCGGGAGTGAGGACGTCGGGGTGCTCGCGAGCTCCGCCGGTGTGCCCATCGTCTTCTGGCTGCTCGGTGGTGCCGATCCTGGGCTGTTCGCCGGGGCGACGAGCGTCGAGGACGTCGCCCGGATCGTCGGGGGCCTGCCGTCGAACCACTCCCCCCGGTACGCGCCCGTCGAGGAGCCGACGATCACGATCGGGGTGAACGCGCTCGTGGCCGCGGCTCGGGCGTGGCTCGGGGCGCCGGCGTAGGAGTCGCGGCCCCCTCCCTGGCCGAGCAGCCGCGGATCGGTTCCGCGCCCTCCGCTCGGCGACGCAGTCCCGGAGCCGTTCGCAGGGTCCGCAGGGCGGCTTGCTCACGGAAGGCGCTCGCGGGAGCGCGCTCAGGTTGACGACGTGAGCTCGTCCGCGAGCTCGAGCCCCTGGTGCAGCGCGTCGAAGATCAGGTCGAGCTCCGCATCCGAGACGATGAGGGGTGGGGCGACGAAGAGCGAGGTCTGCTCTCCGCTCGTCGCGATGAGCGCCCCAGCCATGAGGGCGCGCGCGGCAACCTGCGTCGCGATCGGGTTGGCCTCCCCGCCCTGCCAGGTCCGCCAATCGGGGCCAGACAGCTCGACCGTCCAGTGCAGGCCACGCCCGTCGATCCGGGCGACCGAGGGGTGGCGGCGGGCGACCTCGTGCATGCGGGTGAGCATGGCGGCGTCCAGGTCCTTGGCGCGGAGGTAGAGCTTGCTCGCGCTCGATGTCGCAAGGTGTGCTCGGACGGCGGCCATGGCCACGGGATGCGCGCGGTAGGTGGAGTAGCTCTGCCAGCTCGACCCGGCCAGGCGGTCGAGGACGCGGGTGGAGAGCACCACCGCTCCCGCAGCCGCGCCCCCGGCGCTCATGCACTTGCCGAGGGTGACGAGGTCGGGCCGCGCCGTTCCCTGCTGGAACTGGAACCAACCCCCGACTCGTCCGAACCCCGTGACCGTCTCGTCCGCAATCCAGTACGCGCCGGCCTCCGCGGCGAGAGTGGCGACCCGGTCCTGGTAGGCGGGCGAGTGGTAGACGCCCCCCTGGCTGTAGTCGAGGATGACGGCTGCGCTCTCTGCGAGCGCCTTCCGGGCGTCGACCAACCACTCGTTGCCCGCCGTCGGGTCCGCGTGGCCGGTGACGCGGGCGCTCGTCGGCGCGGGCAACTCGTGGACGGTTGCGAGGCGTGGCGTAGGCGCGACACCGGAGGCCGAGGAGAGGCCCCCGTGCCACTGCGGTTGTACCGTCACCTCGCGAGCGAGCCCGGCTCCGCCGTGATACGCGCGCTCGCGGGTGACGAGCGGGGCGCGCCCGGTGAGCGCCTGGCACAGCGCGAGCGCAGCGTCGTTCGCCTCGCTCGCGCTCACGAAGAAGCGGACGGCTCCCACCCAGTCCTCCCCCTCGAAGGCGATCCCGGCGAGGTCGTCTGCGGCCAGCTCACGCTCACGCCACCCCCATCCCTCGTTCACCACCGGTGCGGTGGCAGCCCGGCGGATGGCCTCGACGATCGCCGGGTGCCCGTGGCCGAGGGGGGCAGCGGTGTTGGACGCGTCCACCACGCGCTGGCCGCTCGCCAGCTCGAACCACACCCCGTCTCCACCCACGACCTCGGGGACGTCGTTCCCCGCCGTGAGGCTCGTGGACAGCAGGCGCGCAGCCCCGCTCATCCGAGCGCCCTCCCACCGATCCCCCAGCGTTCGGCCGGGACACCCTCGAGGACGACCCAGATGTCACCACGAGCCTCCTCGCCGAAGACCTGACATGCCGCGTCCGTGAGCGCCGCGATCAGCCGCTCTCGATCCTCGGGGTCTGCGAAACGTCGCTCCGTCGCCTTCACCTCGATGTAGGGCACGCCGCCTTCCTCCTCCTGGGGACCCTCGCCGATGCGCCAGCCGCATCTCCGTGAGCCCTCGCTCCTGGCCGTTCGCTCCGCCGCCGCTCGCCCGACGGTCCCTCCCGGTCTCTCAGACGTCCCACCCGGCGTCGACCGGGATGTCGTGACCGGTGATGTTGCGCGCAGCCGGTGAGACGAGGAAGCGCACCGCCTCGGCCACGTCGATCTCGTCCACGAAGCGACCGAGCGCGGTCTGGGCTGCGAAGTCGGCGTAGACGGCCGTCGGGTCCTTGCCGAGCTTGCGGGCCTTCTCGGCCACGATGCGATCCATGCGCGCCCCGTTGGTGACATTCGGGCAGACGTCGTTCACGGTGATGTCGTAGGGCCCGAGCTCGAGGGCGAGCGTGCGCGTCAGCCCCCGCACTGCCCACTTCGACGCCGAGTAGCCACTCCGGTTGCGATAGCCACGAAGGCCGGAGGTGCCCGCGAGGTTGACGATCCGGCCGCCTCCCCGCCGGATGAGGTGGGGGATCGCGTGCTTGCACGGGAGGAAGGTGCCGACCACGTTCAGCTCTAGGATCTCCCGGAGCGCCTCGACGGGGTACTCGGCCGCGGGGGTCTCGATCGGCCCGGTCCCGCCCGCAGTGTTGACGAGGATGTCGAGGGCGCCGAAGCGTGCGACGACCGACTGCGTCATCGCGGCCACTGCGGCCTCGTCGGTCACGTCACAGGCGATACCGATCGTGTCGCGGCCCGGGAACTTCTCGTCGAGCGACGCGGCTGCCGCCTCGACCGCCGATCGATCCCGGCCGACGAGGGCGAGGTGGGCGCCATCCTCCGCGAGGCAGGTCGCGACGGCGGCGCCGATGCCCTTTGCTCCGCCGGTCACGATGGCGACGCGTCCGGCCAGGGGGGTCTCCTTGGTCAACCGAAGCTCCTTTCCGGAACAGCGACGATCGAGATGTGCTCGGTGGCGATCTCCGGTGTCCGCAGCCCGATGGCCGCGGCGACGGACCGGGCTGCCTCGTGGACGAGGAGGAGGTCACGTCGGACTCGACCGGCGGAGAGCCGGGGGCTCGGTCCTGCGATCCCGACGGCGCAAGCGATGCCGACCGGGGAGAGGACGGGCACCGCCACCCCCCACACCCCGATGTTCGTCTCCTCGAAGCTGCTCGCCCATCCCTGGGCCCGGATCGAGGCGAGCTCGTGGCGGAGGAGCTCTTCGTCCGTGATCGTCGCGTGGCAGAGCGACTCGAGCGATCCACTGGCGACCCGGTCGATCTCGTCGGCCTGCATGTACGCGAGCAGCACCTTCTGCGATGCCCCCGCGTGCAGGGGGAGCTGGCGTCCCGGTTGGACAGAGAGCCGGAGCGGCTGCGAGGTCTCGACGCGCTCGAGGCACACGCCGCGGGTCCGGTCCGGGGAGACGACGGTGAGCAGTGCGGTCTCGCCGGTGGACTCGGCGAGGCGTCGGAGGATGTCCCGTGCCACCGCCGCCAGATCCGAGGCGGCCTGGGCCCGCTCGGCGAGGCGGATGGCCGCGGAGCCGAGGCGGAACCGGCGGGTCGCGGCGTCCTGACGGGTGTAGCCCATCCGGCTGAGCGCGACGAGTATCCGATGCGTCGTCGGCACGGGCAGCGACAGCTCGCGTGCGATCTCGGTTGCGCGCCACTCCGGGCGCTCCGCGGAGAAGACCTCGAGGATCGCGAAGGCGCGCTCCAAGATCTGGAGGTTGACTGGCCGTGCGACGACCGGCACGGCCCTGTGCATGCCTCTCCCTGAGCCGACGTCGCTCACCCGGACCCTCCTTGACGGCGCCAGCGCTGTACTCTAGCATGCGCTCTCGAGTCAAGAGAACCTCTTTCACCTTGCAAGATAGCGTTTGGCGGCTCCCCGGGATCAGAGCCCTGCTCGACGGTGGAGCCCCACTCCTCGAGCCCGACCCATCGGACCGGCCACGGGGTCGAGGAGGAGCCGGGCAAGGAGACGGAAAGGACAGGTGAAGCATGGAACGCCCCGACCTCGAGCTCCTGAAGGGGGCCATCGACACCCATGCGCACACCGCGCCCGCGCTGTTCCGCCGCCACATCGACGACGCTGCCCTTGCGGAGGCCGCAAGCGCGGCCGGGATGCGCGGCTTCGTGCTGAAGGACCACGACTCCTCGACCACGGGTCGGGCCTACCACGTCAACCGCATGCACCCGGAGGTGGAGTCCATCGGATCGATCGTGCTGAACCGGTCGGTCGGCGGGCTCAACCCCTACGTCGCTGAGTCTGCGATCCACTACGGCGCGCGCGTCGTGTGGATGCCGTCCAACCACTCCAAGCACCACGCCGAGTTCTTCGACCGGCCCGACTATCCGCAGTTCGGCAGAACCCACCGGCAGCTGCCGGGGCCCGGGGTGACGGTCTTCGAGGAGGACGGCAAGACGCTCAAGAAGGAGGCCGTGACGATCTGCGAGATCGTCGCCGAGCACGACGTCGCGCTCGCGACCGGTCACCTCTCGCTCCCCGAGATCCGGGCGCTGCTCGACGCCGCGACCGCGGCCGGGGTAACCCGGTTCATCGTCACCCACGCAAACTGGTCGCTCTGCAAGCTCGATCTCGAGGTCCAGCGCGAGCTGATCGCGAAGGGGGCCGTGCTCGAGTACGTGGCATCGTCCTGTGTGTCGCCGATCTTCTGGGAGCAGCAGCCCGAGGAGCTCGCGCGCTGGATCACGGAGCTCCGTGGAGAGCACCTGGTCCTCGGCTCCGACGTCGGGCAGTTCGCCGGGCCGCCTCACCCCGAGGGGCTTCGCATGCTCCTCGCCGCCCTCCTCGAGCTCGGTGTGCCCTACGAGTACCTGGAGAAGATGGCCAAGGAGACCCCGGCGAAGGTGCTCGGGCTCGACCCCGATTGGCGGCCGGCACGCGCGTCGGTGCCCGCCCCGCCGCCTGCGTCATCGCCCGCGAGCTAGTTCTCGCCGAGAGAGATTGCCTTGCGCCTGGCAAGATCGAATGGCATGGTGAGCACACGAGGTTTGCTGTGTCGCGACCGGTGGTGAACGGGCGGGGCCCCAGGGGCGCTACGTGGCGCGAGCGGACGCCGGACCGGCCCGGACGTAGGCGTGTCGAGGAGGCTCTCCCGGCCGTGGTTTCGTCTCGCCGGACCCAGTTCGGTCGTGCCCGTCCTGGCAGGCGACCGGTGGCTCGACGGCGCGCCTCCGTCGGGTGGAAGTCCGACCCGGAGGAACGATGCTGACGAAACCCTTCGACTACCAGGCGGTCGGACACCTCGAGCAGGCGTGCGACCTCTTGCGTCACCACGGCGAGGCGGCGAAGGTGATCGCGGGCGGCCAGAGCCTGCTCCCCCTCGTGAACCTCGGTCTCGCCCAGCCGAGCGTCGTCGTCGACATCTCCAGGGCAAGTGGTCACCGTGGGGTCGAGGTCGCGGACGGCTCCGTTCGCCTCGGTGCGCTCCTGACGCACGCTCGCCTCGCTGCCGACCCGTTTCTTGCGCAGGCGCAGCCGCTGGTCGGCGCGGCCGCAGCACGGATCGGCAACGCACGGGTCCGGGTCCGGGGCACGCTCGGTGGCTCTCTCGCCCACAGCGATCCCGCGGCCGAGCTCCCGCTCGTCATGGTCGCCCTCGGTGCCACCTACGAGCTCGTCGACCCCAGCTCGACCCGCGAGGTCAAGGCGGAGGAGTTCCACGCCGGCTTCCTCTCGACCGTGCTCGAGCCCGACGAGCTCGTTGCCTCGGCGGTGGTCCCGGCGCTCGGGCCGGGCTGGGGCTGGGGCTTCCAGGAGGTCTCCCGACGCGAGGGAGACTTTGCCCTCATCGCGATCGCAGCCGTGGTCCGGCTGGCCGGAGGACGGATCGCCGAGGCTCGCATCGCCGCCGGCGGCGTCGCCGACCGGCCGCTCCGCCTTGCCGAGATCGAGGTGGCAGTCGCCGGGCTCGAGCCAGCCGAGCTCGAGGACCGGCTCCGCTCGCTCCTCCCCCTCCCGCGCCTGGCGCCGCCCAGTGACACCAACGCCACCGGCACCCACCGGGCGCACCTCGCGGGCGTGCTCGTTCGCCGGGCGGTCGGTGAGGCGGCGGCGCGCGCGGAGGAGGCTCGGGCATGACCCCCACCCCGCTCCCGGAGCCGGCCACCGACCGTGTCCGCCCCGCCGACGACCACCGGCCCGGCGCCGACGCGACGCCGTCACCGCCTCGGACCGGGAGCAACGAGGTCGTCCTCACCCTGACCGTCAACGGGGAGGCCGTCCGGCGGAGCTACGCGACCCACGCCTCCCTCCTGGACTGGCTGCGAGAGGCGGCCGGCGTCACGGACCCGAAGCTCGGCTGCGGCGAGGGGGTCTGCGGTGCCTGCGCGGTGCTCGTCGACGGAGAGCCCGTTTCGAGCTGCATCGTCCTCGCTGTCCAGGTCGACGGGGCCACGGTGACGACGGCATCGGGTCTGGCGGGACCCGGTGGCGCGCTCGGCCTGCTCCAGCGACACTTCCACGAGCTCCACGCCGCGCAGTGCGGCTTCTGTACCCCCGGCATGCTGGTCACCGCCGCCGCGCTCGTCGCGAGCGGTCGTCGGCACTCCCGCGCGGAGATCCGCCACGCCCTCCACGGGAACCTCTGTCGCTGCACGGGCTACGGCCCGATCGTGGACGCGATCGAGGCGGCCGAGGCGGATCCCCTCCTCCGGCGGGTCGTCGAGGGCGGTGCGGTGGAGGTGGCGGCGATCGCTGGTGAGGGACGGCTCCCATGACGACCACCGCATCGCCGCCAGGCGGGCGAGCGCTGCCGGGACCGGCCGAGGTGGCCGCCGGTGAGGGTGCGGCGACGTCGGACCGGGCGCGCACCGGTGGCGGCCCGGGGGTGACCGGCGTGCGCTCCTCGAGGGCCGGTGAGCTCCGGGTCGTCGGCCAGGCTCTCGCCCGCCTCGACCAGGCCGAGAAGGTCGCCGGCACGACGCGCTACGCCGGGGACTTCGCGCTCCCGGGCATGGCACATGCACGCCTGGTCCGCTCTCCGCTCCCCTCCGCCCGGATCACCCGACGCGACGCCAGCAAGGCCCTCGCGCTTCCCGGGGCGCTCTGCGTCCTGTTCGGGGAGGACGTGCCGCACAACACGGTCTGGGTGGACGTGCCGGGCCAGACCGTCGAGGTGGCAGCGCTCAAGGCGAGCATGGAGGTGCTCGCCACGAGCCGCGTGCGCTTCCACGGCGAGCCGGTTGCCCTCGTGGTCGCCGAGTCCGAGGACGTCCTCGCCGAGGCGTGCGAGCTGGTGGAGATCGACTACGAGGAGCTCCCCGGCGTCTTCGATCCCGAAGCCGCGCTCGCGCCCGGGGCACCCGAGGTCCACGACGGGGGCAACCTCCTCGGCGAGTGGCGCATCGACCGGGGCGACTGCGACGCCGCCTTTGCGGGCGCGGCGGTCGTGGTGGAGGGCACCTACGAGACGCAGCTCGTCGACCACGCCTACCTCGAACCCGAGGCCGGGGTCGGATGGCTCGACGACCACGGCGTCCTGACCCTCCGTGTTGCGACGCAGGTCGTGGAGCACTACCGGGACGTGGCCCGGATCCTCGGGCTGCCCGAGTCCCGGGTCCGGGTGCTCGCCCCCTTCGTCGGCGGGGGCTTCGGCGGGAAGGAGGACATGACGGTCGAGCCCTACGTGGCGCTCGCCGTGCTCCAGACCCGCCGTCCGGTGCGCATGGTCTGGAGCCGGGGTGAGTCGCTGCTCGCCCGCCCGAAGCGCCACCCGGTCCGCCTCGCCTACCGCACCGCCGCGGATCGGGAGGGGAACATCCTCGCCCAGGAGATCGAGATCCTCGCCGACTCGGGCGCCTATGCCTACCTGTCGGCACTCGTCCTCCTCTACTCCTCCGTGCACGCCTGCGGTCCGTACCGGGTGGCGAACGTGCGGCTGCGCGCGCGCTGCGCGTACACCAACAACCCCCCGACGTCGGCCTTCCGCGGCTTCGGGGGGATGCAGGTGGTCCTCGGCTACGAGTCGCAGATGGACCGGGTCGCCGACGCGCTCGGCCTCTCCCGGGTGGCGCTCCGCAAGCGGAACTCGCTCTCCCGCGGTGACGCCCTCCCGGTCGGTCAGGTCCTCGAGACCGAGGTCGCGCTGGCGGCGACGCTGGACGCCGCGCTCGCCGCGGCGGGGCCCAAGCCGGCGCCGTCGGGGCCGGGCCGTGCCGTCGGGCGGGGCATCGCCTCGAACCTCCAGTCCTACGGGCGCCTGGTCTGGCTCAACGACTCGGCGGCCGCATGGGTCGGTTTCCAGCTCGACGGCAGCGTGACGTTGCGCTGCGGGGTGCCGGACATCGGCGGGGGGCAGGCGTCCTCGCTGGCCCAGATCGCGGCCGAGGTGCTCGGCGTCTCGATGGAGCACATCACCGTCCACTTCGGTGACTCGTCTCTCACGCCGCTCGCAGGCACCACCACCGCCACGCGCCAGTTGCTCATGTCCGGGAACGCCACCTACGGGGCGTGCTCGGCGCTCCGCGACCTGCTCCTCGCCGGGGTGGCCGCCGAGCTGGGCGAGCCCGTCGAGGGGCTCCGCCTCGAGCCGGGTGCGGTCGTCGGGGACGGGGTTCGCGTGCCGCTCGCCGAGGCCCTGGTCGCGTGCCGCCGTCAGAGCGTGCCGATCGAGGCGCTCGGGACCTTCTACGGACCGAAGGGTCGCCCGGTCACGCGGGACCTGGACGCGACCAGGATCTTCCCCGACTTCACCTTCGGGAGCCACGTCTGCGACCTCGAGGTGGATCTGGAGACGGGGCAGGTCGTGCTGCTCCGCTACGTCGCGGCGCACGACGTCGGTCGGGCGATCAACCCCCGCTCGGTCGAGGGCCAGATCAAGGGTGCGGTGGCGCAGGGCCTCGGGATGGCCCTCCTCGAGGAAGTGGTCGTCGAGGAGGGGGTCAACCTGACCGGGGGCCTGTTCCAGTACCTCGTGCCGACGGCCACGGACCTCCCGGAGATCGAGGCGGTCGTGCTCGAGTCGGGGGAGGGCATGGGACCCTTCGGCGCGCGAGGGATCGGCGAGCCGCCGATCGGGCCGCCGCTCGCGGCGGTGGCGAGCGCGCTCGAGGAGGCGACCGGCGTACGGCCGACAACGCTCCCCTTCACGCCGGAGCGGGTGCTCGCGTGCGTCGCCGCCAGCGCACCCGCGCGCGGGGCCCGACCATGATTGCCGCCCCACGCTCCTGCCGATACGAGCTCCATTGCTGCTCGCGCCGTCATGCGGTTGGACATCCCGTCGATCGGCCACCCCGCACCGGGTGAGTCGGGCGCGACGCACGAATCAGGAGGACCTCTTGTGGCTGACTGCGATCCAGGAACCCCAGCAAGGCCACCCGCTCCGCCCCCCCGCGCTCTTCGAGTCGGACTCGTACAGTGGCGGAGTACCCCGGGCGAGCCGTCGGAGAATCTCGGCATGGCGATCCGTCTCGTGCACGCGGCGGCGGATCAAGGTGCGGATATCGTCTGCCTCCCGGAGCTCTGGGCATCTGGCTACGCGACCTCCAGTCTCGCCGAGGACGTACGTGCTGCGGCCGAGCCAATCCCCGGACCGAGATCGCGGCACTTGGCGGACCTCGCAAGAGCCCGCCGGGTGTGGCTCTTCGCTGGGAGTGTTCCCGAACTCTCAGCGGGGCGCCTCTTCAACACGATGCTCGTTCTCGACCGGTCGGGGAATCTTCGCCATATCCATCGCAAGACGCGCCTCTATCCCACGACGGGAGAGGATCGCATTTTCGCACCAGGAGACACGCTCTCGTACCTATCCGAGCCCGAGCTGGGTCGGATAGGCACGATGATTTGCTTCGAGGGAGACTTCCCGGAGAGTGGACGATGGATGCGGCGCCAAGGCGTGTCCATTGTCGTGCAGCCGAACGCGTACGAATACGAGGCAGGGCGGTACTGGGATTTGCTGTATCCCGCGTCCGCCCTCGTGAACGCTCTGTGGTTGATCCTCCCAAACCAATGCGGGGGACCGGAGGGGGAAACCCTGCTTGGTGGCAGCCGGATAGTCAGCCCAGATGGCACGGTTCTCGTGGAGGCACCGAGAGCGAGCCCAGGCCAGCTGTTGCCACCGAGCGTCATTGTCCGCGATCTCGTCGAGCGCGAGGAGTACGAGGAGGCGCGTGGTTTTGCAGGACTGCTCTCTTCGCGGGCGGAGCTCGTTCACTCCCCCGAGGAGTCCTCCTGAGAAGAAGTGGCCGAGTATCGGAGGTGAGCATGAGCAAGGTTCGCTCGAGGGCAGCGGTGCTCCGAGTGGAGGGTGGGCCGCTCGAGCTGGAGGAGATCCACTGGGACGACCCTCGGGATAACGAGGTAGGGGTCCGGGTGGTGGCCTGTGGGGTTTGCCACTCGGACTGGCACGCCGTGACGGGGGACTACCCCGTCACCTATCCGATACTCGTGGGACATGAGGGCACGGGGACTGTGGAACGAATTGGGTCCGCCGTCTCCCGGGTGCAGAGCGGCGACCCCGTGGTCCTCTCGTGGATGCCATCGTGCGGGCACTGCTCGTGGTGCGTACAGGGCCGGGGACACCTGTGCGACCGGGGGGCTCGGCTCCTGAGCGGCGAGAGGGACGATGGCACCACTCGCGCGACACTCTCGGACGGCACGCCGATCCGCCAGCTGTCCTTCCTTGGAGCGTTCAGCGAGTACATCGTCGTCCCTGAAGACGCGTGCATACCCGTTCCGAGGACCCTGCGTCTGGAGAGCCTCGCACCGATCGGCTGTCGCTTGCCGACCGGCTGGGGTGCAGTTACGAACGTTGCAGCCGTTCAGGAGGGTGAGAGCGCGCTCGTAGTCGGCCTTGGGGGCGTCGGTATTTCGGTGCTCCAGGGACTGCGCCACGCGGGAGCAACGGTCCGCATCGCTGCTGACGTGGCGGACAAGGAAGGCTTCGCGACAAGATTTGGCGCGACGCACTTCATCAACCTGAGCCGTGAGCCGCTGGATCAGAGGGTCCGCCAGGTCTGCCCCGCCGGGGTTGACGTCGCGTTCGATGCTGTGGGCCGACCAGAGATCCAGGCGGCGTGCGTCGGGCTGACGACCAAGGGTGGCAGGACAATCCTTGTCGGTGTCGCGCCTCAAGGAGTGAAGAGCCTAGAAGCGGACCTGCAGAACGTGACGCTCTACGAGCGCTCAGTCCGGGGGGTCTGCTACGGAGGCGAGAGCCCCTTCAGCCTTGTACCGAAGCTCCTTGCACTGTATGAAGGGGGTCTCCTCGAGATCGAGGAGATGGTCACCAGGAGGTACCACCTGGGCGAGGTCAATGAGGCGTTTGCAGACATGCTGAGCGGGAAAAATGTCTGCGGCACGATCGATTTCTGATGGGCTTCGCAAAGTGACCTGGCAGAAGCGCTCTCGATGGTGGGAGTGCTGTCAGGACTCGCCCGCGAGCCTGCGGACCCTCGGGGTCTCCGTCGGGGCCGGACGACCGCGAGACTGCGTGGCGGAGGTAGCCGCTCGGCACCGCCGACAGGGCGAGCAGCGGAGGGGGAGAGCGCATCGCGAGAACGTGCCGGCTGGAACCGGGGCACTCGTTCGCGACTCGACTGCGCTCTCCAGGTACCCAGCCGTTCGTGGGGGACCTCGCCGGCTGTGGCGAGCGGCGCGGCGACGGTGTGTGGTGCAGCCCATGCGCCTGGGCTCGCCGACAGCAGAAGCGTGCGGGTCGTCGCGAGCGAGTTCCTCCCTCGTGGCGGGTCACGCCGGGCTCGAACGTGCTCCATACCGCCGGTCGCCTCAGTGTGGGCGCCTGGCGGCTCTGTGAAGAACAAGGGAAACCACAACCAAGGGGCGGCTGGCCTTCGTGGCCGAGCACGGAGCCCGGATGAGGAGGGGGAGAGGCATGGCAAGCGCCAAGCGAACTGAGGGTCGGCCTGCGCCGGGCGCATCCCGGGAGGCGGCAGGTCCGCGCGTGCTCGCGATCGAGACTCACACGATTGCGCAGATCCCCCCAGATGAGCGACACGGTCGCCCACGGGATCTCTTCACAGTGTGGTTCACCAGCAACCTGATGCCCCTCACGGTTGTGACGGGAGCCCTACTCACGGTCACCTTCAACCTGCCATTCTGGGCCGCTGTCGTCGCGGTGCTGCTCGGCAACCTCTTCGGTGGAGTGTTTGCCGCTCTGCACGCCGCCCAAGGGCCGCGGCTTGGCGTCCCTCAGATGATACAGAGTAGGGGTCAATACGGCACGCTAGGATCCGTTCTCGTGGTACTGGTGGCCGTCTTCATGTACCTAGGATTTTTTGCCTCGAACATGGTCCTTGGTGGGCAGGCCCTCCACGAGCTAGCAGGTGGGATAAGCGTCGACCTTGGCATCGTGTTCAGTGGGGTGGTAAGCCTGCTCATCGTGGTATTCGGTTACGACCTGATCCACGGAATAAATCGGTGGTTTGCTCCAGTATTCGCGATCGTCCTGACCGCAGCGGTCGCCATCATGGTCATTCGTGGGCTGCCCGGAGACTTCCTATCTGCCGGACACTTCACCTTTGGTGGCTTCGTAAGTGCCGCCGTCGTTACTGGCGTCTTGTGGCAGATCGCTTACGCGCCGTATGTCTCTGACTACTCTCGCTATCTCTCGTCCACGGAGGGAGCAAGGCCGGCTTTCTGGAACTCGTATTTCGGCCTCGTGATTGGAAGTGTCGGGCCTATGCTGATCGGCGCGATGGTTGGTCGGATTTCCAGCAACCCCAACCAAGTAGCCGCGTTGCACGGCCTTGCTGCGCCCATTGGGTGGTTGGTGATGCTCGTCTTCGTGGTCGGCATCATGGATACAAACGCCATCAATGCCTATGGCGGGGTTCTCTGCTCTATTACCGTGGGCCAGACATTCCGGGAGGAGTGGCTGCCAGAAGCACGCACGCGAATTGCAGTTGTCGTAGTGTTTGTTGCGCTCACACTGATAGCGGCGCTAGAGTTCCAAGCTACATTTCTCAGCTCGTATCTCAACTTCATTTCTCTATTGCTGTACCTTCTGATTCCGTGGACTGCTATCAATCTGGTGGACTACTACCTTGTCCGTCACGGTGAGTACGAGGTCGCGGAGTTCTTCCGGAAGGACGGCGGACGTTATGGCCGTGTCCAGTGGCCGAGTGTCGGGATGTACGTGTTGGGCTTCGTCGTCGAGATCCCGTTCATGAACACGACGTTGTATGAGGGACCAGTCGCGAGAGCTTTGGGAGGTACCGACATCTCGTGGCTGATCGGCTTGCTGGTCACGATTCCGGTGTACTATTTTGTCACGAGTTCCCGTCTCAAGGCGGCAAAGACGGCTTTGGCCAAGTGAACCGAGAGGTTCTTCGGAGGCAGCCCCCGGCGTGGAAGTCCGGGGCCGACGAGTAGCGATCGGTTACGGACGCGCGCGGTGTGCGCGCGGCGCCCGAAGGGGACGGGCGCGTTCGCGACTCCGTGGCGTGGGGAGGGGGTGTGGGAGTCGGACCACTCCGGCCGGCTGGCGGCTGCCCGACCGGAGTGTCACCTGCAGGGGCTGTCGCGCCGGGAACGGACGGACGGGTCCCGGGACAAGGGAGGGAGCAGCGAGTGGAGGGCCAAAGACCTGCGTGGAGTGTGCGGCCGTCCCCGAGCGGGGGCCGGGGGGCGACCGAGCGTCGCCGATCAACACCGGAGCCGGCAGGGCAGATGTGGGGCGGCAACAGCGGCTGGCGCTCGAGGACGTCGAGACCGACTCGGGGTGGTCGACTCGGTCGCTGGGCGGTGGCGTCGCTCGCCGCCTGCATCTCGCTCGCCGCCTGTGGCACGACCTCGCCCGCCAAGGGTGCGGCCCCGAGTGGCGGGACGCCTGTGACGGGTGGAACGGCCGTCTACGCCCACGAGGTCGGCGACAACTTCACCTGGATCTTCCCGATCCCGAACGCCACGAACCTCGAGGCCTGGGACCAGAACACCGCCTACGACTTCTGGCCCCAGCTCTACGCCCCGGGGGTGGGGACGAGTCCCGACGTCAACGAGGCCGACAGCCTTGCGTACCCGCCGGTGTGGTCGAACGGGGACGCCACCGTCACGGTTCGCCTCCGTCACTACGTCTGGTCTGACGGCACGCCCGTTACGACGAAGGACGTGAAGTTCTTCTTCGAGCTCTACGACGCGAACAAGTCTCAGATCGGCACCTACATCCCCGGCGACCTGCCGGACAACGTGGCGAGTGTCGACTACGTGAGCCCGACCGAGTTCGTGATGCACCTCACCCATCGCGTCTCGCCGACGTGGTACCTGCTCAACCAGCTCAGCCTCATCGTCCCGCTCCCCGCGCAGTCCTGGGACCGGACGAGCATGTCCTCTCCCGCCGGGAGCGCCGCGGCCACGTCCGTCGGCGCAAAGGCGGTCTTCGCGTTCTTGAACAAGCAGTCCGAGACCGTGTCGACCTACGCGACGAACCCGCTCTGGCAGGTGGTGGACGGCCCCTTCCGGATCTCCGCGTACAACCCGGCCACTTTCCAGACGACCATGGTGCCGAACCCGCGCTACTCGGGCACGATCAAGCCGAGGCTCTCGAAGGTGGTGATGGAGACCTTCCCGAGCGACACCGCGGAGCTGGACGCGCTCCGCTCGGGACAGGTGGACTACGGCTTCCTCCCCTACTCGGACCTGGCGCTCAAGGGCTTGCTCGAGCGGGAGGGTTACACGGTCGCGCCGTGGATCGCCGAGTTCAACAACTACTGGGAGCTCGGCTACACGAGCCCCGTCTACGGACCGCTCGTCCGCCAGCTCTACCTCCGCCAGGCGCTGCAGCACCTGGTCGACGACCCGCTGTTCATGAACAAGGTGCTGCACGGGATCGGGGCGCTCATCTACGGGCCGGTGCCCTCGCTACCCGGGTCGAAGCTCGTCGACAGCACCGAGCGGAGCGATCCCGACCCGTACTCGGTCACCGCGGCCCGGGCGCTCCTGCTCGCCCACGGCTGGCGGCAGACCGGCCCCGGGGGCGTCATGGTCTGCGCGCACCCGGGAACCGGTGGCGGGGAGTGCGGCGCAGGCATCGCAGCCGGCCGGCAACTTCAGCTCCTCATGATCTACATGACCGGGTACCCGACGATGGTGGCCGAGGCGGAGTCGTTCCAGAGCTCCGCGGCGCAGGCGGGGGTGAAGATCGTCTTCGAGCCGGAGAGCCAGACGACGATGTTCTCGAACGGTGGCGTCTGCCCGCCTGGCCCGTGCAACTGGGGGATCGTGGCCTACGCGAACTACCTCTGGAACTACACCCAGACCGACGCCTACCCGACCGGCGGGATCTACCTCCAGACGGGAAACTACTGGGGGGGTGGGTACTCCTCGCCGACGGCCGACAAGTTGATCGCCGCCACCCACACCGAGGCCGGCCTCGCACCGCTGTACGCCTACGAGAACTACGTGTCCCGGGACGTCGCTGGGCTCTGGGTGCCGGTCCGGGCGGATCGGATCTCGGTCGTGAAGGACACGCTCCGGGGGTGGGAGCCGCAGCAGATCTTCGCGAACCCGCTCCCGGCGCGCTGGTACGAGGTGCGCTGAGGGATACCCGGAGACCCATCGGGGGGTGCGTCCACAGAGAGGCTCCAACCACAGCGCTCACGAGCACGCGATCCGGAATGCTTCCGTTCGGGTCCGGCTGCGTTTCCAACTCCCCGTGGTGGGGCGCGCTGCGATCGCCACTCGCGCCCCCGGGGACAGCCCAGCGCGCGCAGTGGAGCGCCGAGTTGGCGACCTCGGCTGACCGCCCGGGGGTGTGCAGCGCCGCTCGAGCGACACCACCAATGGCTCGGCAGGAGACTGCCACCTCTCGGAGTCAGTCCTGGGCGACACGCGACGGTCCGGAGTGCTCGAAGCTCGAAGGGTGTGTCGAGGAGCACCTCCTGATCGAGGCCACCGCGTCGAGGGCGGCGGCAAGTGACGGCCGCGCCCGGCGCACGCCGGCGCGCCGCCGCTGTCCTCGCGACGAGTGTGGTTTGGGCGGCCCATTCGTGTTGTCCGCCGCCGGCGTCGAGGGTGATCTGCCGTCGACGCCGAAGCCGATGCGCCGGTACCGGGTGGTTCGTGCCGCGCCGGGGGCTGCGCACCCCGCGATGCCGGAGCGCCGACATCGCCTGGTGACGCTCCTTGACGTTGTCGCTGTGCTCGACGACGCTACGACCGGAGCGGAGTCGGCGCGTGGGGTTGGCCAGTCCGGCAGTGGGGGAGCGAGTCGGCGGACCCGACGGGGAAGGACGGGAGGTGGATCGCGGTGGGAGACGCATCCGGCCCACGGGGGGAGCGAGACGGGGCCCTCACTTGGCTGGTCGCAGGCGCAGTCGGGCTCGCCTTCGCGCTCTTCGTCCTCCCGGAGGTCCCCGGGGAGGGTTTCCTCGAGTTCCGCCCGCGTGCGCCACGTGGGAAGCTTTCCCTCACCGCGTTCGGGCCGACGGTGCGCTGGACGCCGACCGCGGTGCACGTCGCGCTCGTCGGCGAGCGCCTCCTGGCGGGCGGGATCTGGCTCTGGGTGCTCCGGTACCTCATCGTCCAGGTCGTGAAGGACCTGAACGAGTGGCGACGCCGGCCCGAGGCGGGCTCGATCGGACTCTGGCGCCCGGCGCTCGAGCTCGTGGACCTGGCCGGCATCCTCGCGCTCGCCGACTTCCTCGCATCGAGGGCGGTCGGGCACCTCTTCCTCGTCGGAGCCGCCCGGCCAGCAGCCCTCTCCCCGGTCCAGGCGCTCTACTTCGCCGTGACCACCCTCTCCACCGTCGGGCTGGGCGATGTGCGCCCGGCGGATGATGCCGGGCGGATCCTCGTCACGGCGCAGGTCGCCATCGGGTTCGGAGTGGTCGCCATGACACTGCTCCCGACGCTCTCGGAGTTGCTCACCCGGACGAGCACGCGCGCCTCCACCGCGCCGAGCGAGCCACGCGAGCGCGCCGGTGCCGGCGCGGACCCGACCGTCGAACGCCCGAACGCAGCGCGCTGATCGCGGAGCCCGGCACCCCGCCGCCCCGGCACCCCGGCACCCCGGCACCCCGGCAGGCTCGTCCTAGCCAGTGATCGATCCGGATCGGGCGCGAGCCGCGCGAGCGTGCTAGGCCTGAGGGACCTGGTCTGCCTGCGACGGCGAGTGCCTGCTCGTTCCGGCGCGGGACCCACCGGACACCCCACCCGGGCCGAGAGAGGACTCACCGTGCACACGATCCCGCTCCCGTACTTCGTCGATCGATCCCTGCTCGACGCAGACCTCCACCTGCCCGACGGTGGCCAGCGCCCCTACCCCGTCGTGGTCGCGTGCTCTGGCTACCAGGGTCGTAAGCGCATCCACCCGGAGCGCTTCGCCAGGGCGCTCACGCCGCACGGCTTCGCGGTGCTCGCGATCGAGTACCGCGGCCAGGGCGAGAGCGAAGGGGAGCGTTGTCGCTTCGTCCCCCAGGAGCAGGCGGAGGACGTCCGGGGAGCCGTGGACCGGCTGACGACGGTGGAGGAGGTCGACACCGGACGGCTGGCGCTCCTCGGCTGGGGGATGGGTGGTGGCGTCGTCATCGCCGCCGCTGCCGAGGACCCCCGCGCCCGTGCCGTCGTCGCCCTCAACGCCTTCGGCGACGGGGAGCGCGCGCTCCGCGCGACGCACGACGACCGCTCCTGGGAGAGCCTGCTCGAGCGCGTCGAGCGGGACCGGGCGTACCGGGCGGCGACCGGCCGGTCGGAGCGCACCGCGCCGTGGGACGTCTTCCGGCTCGACCTCGATCCGTCGACGGACTCCTACGTGGCGGACGACCTCTACCGCGGCCTCGACCAGGGAGCGAGCGCGGTCACCCTCGAGTCGGCCGAGTGGATCCTGCGGTTCCGCCCCGAGCGGGTGGTGTCGCAGGTCGCGCCCCGCCCCCTCCTCCTCGTCCACGGCGCCCGCAATGGGCTGCACCGCCTCGGCGAAGCGGAAGCGCTGTACCGGCTCGCCGGCGAGCCCAAGGAGCTGTTCGTGCTGGAGGACGCCGGGCACACGGAGTGGATGTTCGACGACCACCCGACCTTCCGCCGGGTGGTCGATCGGGTAGCGCGCTTCTGCTCCGACGCGTTGGGACCCGATGCGGGTCGGTCGGGTGGCGGTCCGGGGAGCACCTGACGAGCGGCGCTCGCCGGCGCCCCCAGCCCGAACGGGGAGCTCGTCACCCGCCGGGCGCGGCGGCGTCGCCGGCCCGGGCCCGGGGGGAGATCCCCCCGCCCCGACACCCGCGCCCGGGGGAGCGGGGGACCACGGTGACGAGATCGCGAGGGATGCGGGCCCTGGGGGCCATCCTCGGAGTCGGTTGCTCACGACGAGGCCGGGTGGGAGGCCGTCAAAGACCAGCGCGCGGCCAGCCGATCCGCGACGTCGCGCCCCGACGCGAGGAGGTGCTGAAGGCCCGACAGGTCATGGCGCTCGCCGATGAGAGGCTGCGCTTCGACAGAGGGCTTCCAGTGATCGAACGTGGGCAGTCTCGGGGATCCTCGACGAGGTCTCCCCCGGCGGGCATCAGCGTGGCCGTCCCCTCCGCCGAGAGCCGGAGCTCGGTCAGTCGCGTCCCCGGTCCGTCCCGCGGTGGCGACCAACCGCCGGCAGCCGTCGAGCTCCGCCACGCCTCCGGCGCCGCCGAGCCCGTTCTCGGCGACGGTGTCCGTGACGCGTGGCTCGGTCTCGTTGCACGGAACTCCTACGACCTCGCTGGGGGGCTGCTCGTGCCGGTCAGCGAGGGACTGCCGCGGCCGTCCCGCCGTAGGCGGTGCGGAGCGCGGTCTTGCGCACCTTGCCGGTGGCGTTGCGAGGGAGCTCCTCGACCACCTCCACTCTCGTCGGGCACTTGAAGTGGGCCAGTGCCGATCGGCAGTGCTCGATGAGCTCAGTCGGGTCCACGGGGTGGTCCAAGGCCACGGCCGCCACCACCGTCTCGCCCCAGCGGGCGTCGGGCAGCCCGAACACCGCCGCCTCCCGGACCGCGGGATGGCGCACCAGGACCTGCTCCACCTCAACCGGATAGACGTTCTCGCCGCCCGTGATGATCATGTCCTTCTTGCGGTCGACGAGCGTGAGGTACCCGTCGGCGTCCATCTTCCCCAAGTCACCGGTGTGGAACCACCCACCGCGGAACGCCTCGGCGGTGGCCTGGGGCAGCATCCAGTACCCCGCGAAGATGTTCTCGCCTCGCAGGACCAACTCGCCCACCTGTCCCAGGGCCACGTCGCGGTCGTCGTCGTCGACCAGTCTGGCCTCGACGTCTGGGAGTGGCCGCCCGATCGACCCCAGCTTCTCCACGATGTGCTCGGCGTCGAGGATCGACACCGACGGGGCGGTCTCGGTCATCCCGAAGCCCTCTTGGAAGGTGATGCCTCGGGCGGTGAAGAACTCGATCACCGGCAGCGGGGTGGGGGCGCCCCCGGACAGGGCCATCTTCAGTGCCGAGAGGTCGTAGCGGTCGAAGTCGGGGACTCGGCTGATCGCCGCCCACATGGCGGGCACCAGGAACGCCACCGTGGCGCGGTGGCGGGCCATCGCGGCAAGGGTGGCCTCCGGGTCGAACCCCGGGAGGATCACGTTGGTGGCGCCGACGTAGACGAACGGCAGGCTGTGCACCCCCAGCCCACCGATGTGGAACATGGGAGCGGCGGTGACCGTCACGTCGCTGGCGCGCAACGCCTGCCCCGGCGCCAACAACGCGTTCCGGGCGTTGGCGATCGCGTTGGCATGGGTGAGCATGGCGCCCTTCGGTGCGCCGGTGGTCCCCGAGGTGTACATGAGCCCGTGCACCGCACGGGGATCCACGTCCATGTCCAACGGGGCCATCGACGCCGACCCCACCACCTCCTGGTACGCCAGCTCACCGGCCGCCAGCTCCACCGTTCGGGCGCCGGCCAGGGGGTCGGCATCCACCAGGTGATGGCGGACCCGGACACCGGGTTCGGCCATCGCGGCTCGGGCCGCGCCGGCCAGTCGCTGGTGGGACAGCAAGACGTCGGCCCCCGCGTCGGCCAGGATGTAGGCGACCTCGGGGCCGTTCAGGCGCACGTTGACGGGCACGATGATGGCCCCCAGCTTGGCGCAGCCGTACACCGCTTCCATGAAGGTCACCGAGTTGAGCAACAGCACTGCCACCCGGTCCCCGGTCCGAACCCCGAGGGTCACCAACGCATGGGCCAGTTGATTGGTCCGCCGGTCGAAGTCCTCGTAGGTGAGGATGCGCTCACCCTCTACCAGGGCTGGCTTCTTCCCGTCGAGGCGAGCTCGCTTCGTCACCCAACTCCCGATTCCCCGGTCCATCGGCCTCAACCCCCCTCGTCCACCGGATACCCACGTCGGCTCCCGCCACTGCGGGACGTTGCTCTCTCCTCGTCCGCTTCCGCCGAGGTGAACGCCGCCTCGGACATCACCCAGGCGGCGGCGAGGGCTCCCCCGTGCCAGCGACGGCCCCTCGTGGACCAGGACCTCGTCGGAGCTGTTCGACGCACCGCTCGACCACGGCATCGAGCTGGCCGGGGGCCACGGCCGTCGTCGCCAACCCCCGGGCCCCGTACCCGCTGGGGGATCTGGACATGCACGGCGACCGAGAACCGGGTCAGCCGAGCCGAGTCCGAACGCCACCCGTGCGGGCACAGCCGACGTCGACGACGGCAGGGCATGCAGGATCGACGAAGGTAGGGCACGCAGGATCCTCGGGGCCGAACCAGCCCGTTCGGCAGCCGAGCCCCCCGGACCTCGTCGAAGACCAGCTGGCCGTGCCGGCGGTCGGGGACCTCACGAGCGGTGACAGGATGCCGGTCGAGCCCCGGTTCCACCCCGACGCCCCGACGTCGGACCTCTGCGGGATCGGTCATCGTCCGGCTCCTGGGTCCTCGCCCCCGTTGTCGTTCACCGTCGCCGCCTCGAGGTGGGCCAGCACGGCCCGAGCCGCCAGGCCGCCATCGACGGCAGCCTCCTCGACCACCGCGGTGGGGAGCGACACCACCCTGGCTCGCAGCCACTCGCCGAGGCTCTTGGCCTGCGCGTCGACCCGGGTGTTCGACATCACGCCCTCGCCCAACAACCCCTCGACCACGAAGTTGAGCGCGCGCAGGTTGGCGAGCACCGTGCGCCGTACCACGAGCGAGGCGGTCTCCGGCAGCAGCGACCGCAGGCGAGCCTCGTCCAAGTGTTCGATCAGCCAGCGAGCACCGAGGTCGCCTCGCGCCCAGATCCCGAGGTTGGCGTTCCCGCCCTTGTCGCCCGAGCGTGCACCGAAGGCGACACCGAGCGGCACCGCCACGGTGGGTTCCGCCGACGTCGGCGGCGTCGGGACGCTCGGGGCATCGGCCGGCGGCTCGGCGGGAGCACGCCCCGGGGCGGTGTCCGCGAACCGTGGGGGCGCCGGCGCCAGCACCGTCCGGACGCCGTGCACCCAGACCTCTTGGCACACCAGTTCGGCGGGCACCGCCGCCGGCCAGTACACGCCGTAGACCTGGGGGCTGGCGCCGGGGCCGAGGCCGAAGAGCCCGGGATAGGACGCGAGGGCCAGCTCCGTCACCCTGGAAGTGAAGGCACGGTCCACCTTGTCTCGGTCGGGGTCCTTCACCGTGATGCGCAGCTGGGCCATCGCGGCCTCGTTGGTCGCGGGGTCGGGTTGGTCGGTGCGCAGCAGCGCCACCTCCACCTCGGCGAAGCCGTCGCGGCCGTTGGGCATCGACGCCCACAAGGCCCGCTCGGCCAACGCCGCCTTCTCCTCGATGTCCAAACCGGTGAGCACCAAGGTGACGCTGGTGCGCCACCCCCCGACGTAGTCCAGGGCGACCTTCGCCGTTGCCGGCGGCGGCTCCCCTCTCACCGCCGCGATCCGCACCCGGTCGGGTCCCTGCTGCTCGAGCGCGATGGTGTCGAAGCGCGCGGTCACGTCGGGGTTGCGGTACTGCGCCCCGTCGATCTCGTAGAGCAGCTGGGCCGTCACCGTCCCGACGGACACCGCGCCGCCGTGGTCTGGGTGCTTGGTGATCACCGAGGAACCGTCGGCGGCGATCTCGGCGACGGGGAAGCCGGGATGCTCGAGCCCGGGGAGCTCGGTGAAGAAGGCGTAGTTGCCCCCCGTCGCCTGCGTGCCGCACTCGAGCACGTGCCCGGCCACCAAGGCACCGGCGAGTGCGTCCCAGGCGTCGCGGGCCCAGCCGTGCCACCATGCCGCCGGGCCGATGGCGAGGGCAGCATCGGTGACCCGGCCCGTCACCACGACGTCGGCACCGCGGGCCAGCGCCTCGGCGATCCCCCAGCCGCCGAGGTAGGCGTTGGCGGTGAGCACCGGGCGGTCACCGAGTGGCGCGCCGGTGTCGAGATGGGCGAAGGTCACTCCGGCCGCCCGCAGCGCCGCCATCCTGGGCAGGAGGTCGTCTCCTTCGACGTAGGCCACGACGGGGTCCAGACCCTGGGCATGTGCCGCCGCCTCCACGGCCGCTGCGCAGGCGGCGGGCGCGAGACCGCCGGCGTTGCTCACCACCTTGATGCCCCGCTCGAGACAGGTGCCGAGCACCTGCTCCATCTGGGTGACAAAGGTCCGAGCCCACCCTGCGCCGGGGTCGCGCTGGCGGTTCTTGGCCAGGATGAGCATGGTCAACTCGGCGAGGAAGTCCCCGCTCAGGACGTCGATGGGGCCGCCGTTCACCATCTCGCTCGCCGCTGCGAGGCGGTCCCCGTAGAAGCCGCTGCAGTTGGCGATCCGGACGGGACGAGCCACGTCAAGCCCCCTCCGGCGGCACCGGGTCGGCGGCCAGGACCACCAAGGGGTCGCCGGCGGCCACCGTGACGCCGGGGTGGACGCGGACCTCGGCGACCGTGCCAGGGTGTGGCGCGGTGACCCGGTGCTCCATCTTCATGGCCTCGACCACCACGAGCAGCTGACCACGGCCGACGCCCTCCCCGGGGGCCACCGCCACCTCCCGTACCGTCCCCGGCATGGGGGCGCTCAACGCGCCGGGAACCGGTGCCTCCGTGCCACGATCGGGGAAGCGAGGCAGCTCGCGTAGCGCCACGTCGCCGTCGGGGCCCTGCACCCAGACGCGGTCCCCGACCCGGTGGACGTGGAGTCGGTGCAGCCACCCCGCCGTCTCGAGGAGCACCCATCCACCGCCGTGTACGCGAAAGCCGACGGGCTCCCCGTCGACCAGGAACGTCCCGTTTCCCTGGGACCGGTAGGTGACCTCGACGTGGCGCGGGCTCCCGCGCCCCGGGTCGCCCACGGCCCCTCCGCTGACCTCGCCACCAGGGCCGTCCTCGCCGGAGCTCGGCACGGACGCTGGTGACGCCTGCGGGACCTCCGGCGCGCCACCGACCACCTCGTAGCGGACCCGCTGTGGCGGCATGGGGGCGAGCCGCCAGCCACTGGGGAGCGAGGCGAGGACCTCGGCCCGCGCCCGGCGCTCGGCTTGGGCCGCCAGGGCCGCTGCGGCCGCCGCCCGCTGCAGCTCGCCGGGGGTCGGCTGGCGGGCCAGCGCCACCCCCGAGCGCTCGATGAACGAGGTGGTGGCGCTGCCGGCGAGGAACTCGGGATGCCGCAACGTCGCCACGAGGAAGTCGCGGTTGGTGGTGACGCCGCGGATCCGGCTGCGGGCCAGCGCCGTGGCCAGGCGGCGCACCGCCTCGCTGCGGGTAGGGGCGTGGGCCACCACTTTCGCGAGCAGTGGGTCGTAGCGGGTGTCCACCACCGTGCCGGTTGCCACCCCGCAGTCCCAGCGCACCTCTGGTTCGCCGGCGGGTGACCATTCGAGCACCGTGCCGGTGGCGGGGAGGAAACCGGCGCCGGGGTCTTCGGCGTACAGGCGGGCCTCCACCGCGTGCCCCGTCGGCACCAGCTGGGCCTCGGTGACCGACAGCGGCAGCCCCTGGGCCACCAGGAGCTGCTCGCGCACCAGGTCGACCCGGTGGATGGCTTCGCTCACCGGGTGCTCCACCTGGAGCCGGGTGTTCATCTCCAGGAACCAGAACGCTCCCGAAGGCTCGAGGACCAGCTCGACGGTGCCGGCACTGCGGTAGTCCACCGCCCTGGCCGCGGCCGTCGCGGCCGCCATCAGCTCGGCCCGCAGCGCGGTGCCCACGGCCGGGGAGGGGCTCTCCTCCACCACCTTCTGGTGGCGACGCTGCACCGAGCAGTCCCGTTCGGTGAAGACGACGAGGTGACCGTGGTCGTCGGCCAGCACCTGCACCTCGACGTGGCGGGCGTCGACCACGTAGCGCTCGAGGAACACGCTGGGATCGCCGAACGCACCGGCCGCCTCCCGCTGGGCGGCGGCGACCGCGTCGGCCAGGTCCTCGGGGCGCGCCACGACCCGCATGCCCTTGCCGCCACCGCCGGCGGCAGCCTTCACCAGCACCGGGAAGGAGAGCTGGTCCAGCGCGCCGGCCACGGCGTCGCCGAGATCGGCCCCGGGGGTGATCTCGACGGAGGGAAGGACCGGCACCCCGGCAGCGGCCATCGTCGCCTTGGCGGCGAGCTTGTTCCCCATGGCCTCGATCACGGACGGCGACGGCCCGACCCAGGTGAGCCCGGCGTCCACCACCGCCTGCGCGAACGAGGCGCGCTCGGAGAGGAACCCGTAGCCGGGGTGGACGGCGTCGGCGCCGCTCCGGCGCGCCGCCTCCACGAGGATCTCCGGGTCGAGGTAGGTCTCCGCTGCGCTCCGCCCCGGGAGCCGCACCACCCGGTCGGCTTCGGCCGCCAGCGACGGCGACTCGTCGTCGAGCGCCATCACCGCCACGGTCTCGATCCCCATGGCGAGCGCGCTGCGCACGATGCGGCGGGCGATCTCCCCGCGGTTGGCCACGAGGAGCCGGGTCACGGTCAAAGCCGGAACACTCCGTAGTGCCGGGCGCCGGTCACCGGGGCGCTGTGACAGGCCGACAGGGCCATGGTGACGACGGTGCGCGTGTCGCGGGGGTCGATGATGCCGTCGTCGGTGACCCGTCCGGTGGCGTACCAGGCCAGGGACTGCGCCTCGGCGAAGTCCTCCACCGCCTTGGTCCGCGCCGCCTCTACCGCCTCGTCGACGGGGGCACCTCGACGCGCCAGCTGGGACCGGCGGACGATCTCCATCACACCGGCCATCTGCTTGGGGCCCATGATGGCGATCTTGGCCGTCGGCCAGAGGAACACGAACCGGGTGTCGAAGGCGCGCCCACCCATGCCATAGTTCCCGGCGCCGTAGCTGGCGCCGAGGATCACCGTCACGTGGGGCACGGTCGAGTTCGACAGTGCGTTGATCATCTGGCTACCGTGCTTCACGATCCCACCCCGTTCGTACTCCCGACCAACCATGTAGCCGGTGATGTGCTGGAGGAACACCAGCGGGGTGTCGACCTGGTTGCAGAGCTGGATGAACTGCGCGGCCTTCTGCGCCGCCTCGGAGAACAGCACGCCGTTGTTGCCCAAGATGCCGACCGGGAAGCCGCCCATGGTGGCCCAGCCGCAGACCAAGGTGGGGCCGTAGCGGGGCTTGTGCTCCTCGAACCGGCTGCCGTCAACGATCCGGGCGATGACCTCCCGGATCTCGACCGGGGTTCGGAGGTCCACCGGCATGAGGCCGAGCAGCTCCTCGGGGTCGTGCACCGGCGGGTCGGGACGCGCGGTGACGGGCCCGGGACCCGCCTTACGCCAGTGGAGGTGGGCCACGGCGTCGCGGCACATCGAGATCGCCTCGACCTCGTCCTCGGCCAGCTGGTCGGCCAGCCCGCTGACCGCGGCGTGCATCTCCGCCCCGCCGAGCGACTCGTCGTCGGCGACCTCCCCGGTCGCCACCTCGACCAGCGGGGGACCGCCCAAGAACACCTTGGCCTGCCCGCGCACGAAGATGGTGATGTCCGACAGCCCCGGCAGGTACGCCCCGCCGGCGGTGGACGACCCGAACACCACCGAGATGGTGGGGACGCCGAGGGCCGAGAGCTCGGTGACGTCGTGGAACATGCGACCGCTCTCGGCGAAGTGGGTGAGGTTGCGCCGCAGGGCATCCTCGGGCTCGTCGGCTGCCCCGCTGCCGCGCAGGTCGCCGCCGGCGGACTCCACCAGCTGGATGTGGGGCAGACGGTTCTGCCGGGCGACCTCCAGTCCCCGCATCAGCTTCCGCACGCTGACCGCGGTCAGCGCCCCGCCCAGATCCGTGGGGTCGTTGGCCGCGACCACGCATTCGGTGCCCTCCACCACTCCGACGCCGAGGACCATGCCACCACCGAGCGCGTAGTCGGTCATGGCCCCCGCCAGTGGTGACAGCTCGAGGAAGGGCGTGTCGGGATCGAGCAGCAGCGCCACGCGCTCGCGTGCCGGCAACTTGCCTCGCGCCCGGTGCCGGGCCGTGGCCGCCTGGCGGCTCGCCCCGGCGGCCTCGTCGAGCAGCTCGTCGAGCTTGCCCACGAGCCGGCGCATTGCGGACGCATTGGCCACGAAGGCGGGGTCCTCTCGGTCCAGCGCGCTGCGGAGCACCGGTGGCGTCACGGCCGGGCTCCCCGGGTTGTTGCCACCGCCGCACTCGGGGGGCGCCCTGGCCCCGCGGGCCCGGCGAATGCCTGGGCCACGGCCAGCCACGCCGTGGCCGTGGCGCCCACGACCTCGAGCGACGTGTCGGCGGGATGCCGCCGCTGGGTCACCACCAGGGCCAAGTCCACCGCCCGACCGCGGACGACGTCCTCCGCATCCGGCGGGCCCCAGGTCCAGGTGGCGCCGTCGGGTGCCTGTGCCTCGACCCGGAGCGCTCCGCCTGGGTCGCTCGCTCGGTGGACGGCGAAAGCGTACGGACGGGCCGCCACGCCGAGGTGGACGACGTGGCGGAGCCGGGCGCTCACGCTCGACGGCAGTCCGAGTGCGTCCATCACGTCCTGGCCGTGGGCCCAGGTCTCGGTGAGCCGGGCGGTGAGGAAGCTGGCCAGGCCCATCGACGGGCCGTACCACGGAATCCGTGCCGCCGGGTCGGCCCGGGCAGCTGTCGCCAGGAGCGCGTGACGGGCCTGGCGCCAGCGAGCGAGGAGGCGTGGTGGCTCGAGGCTGCGACCCAGGGCCTCGTCAGGTCGCCGCACCGGAGCGTCGAAGGAGCCACCGGCCCCGCCCCCTGCCCCCGGCGACAGGTCACCGTCACCGGCCATGAAGGCGGCGCGACCGGCGGCGAAGCCCTGCCGGTCGGTCAGGGCCCGGGTCGCCGCTTCGTCGAAGAAGCACAGGTGCCCGATGCTGTCGGCGATGTCCCACCCCGCAGCCGGGGTCGGCGTGCGCCACTGCCGGGGGGGCAGGGGAGCCACCACCTCGTCCAGCGTCTCGTGCTCGGCGGCCAAGTCGTCGAGGAGCTGGGTGATCGTGGGGGCCTGCGGGCGTGGGCTCACGGCTCGAGCCCGTCGAGACGGACCAACGTCCGAAGCATCACCTCGTCGGCACCCCCACCGATGGACAACAGGCGCCCGTCCCGAAAGTAGCGTGACACCCAGGTCTCCTCCATGTAGCCCGCCCCGCCGTGGAACTGCAGGCACCAGTCGGCCAGCTCGCGTTGGAGCCGTCCGGCCTCGAGCTTGGCGATGGTGGCGAAGCGAGTGGTGTCCTCCCCGCGCTGGTAGGCCTCGGCGCAGGCATAGGCGTAGTGGCGCAGGAGATCCACCTTCGCGCTCAGCTCGGCCAGGCGGAACTGTACGTACTGATTCGCCAGGACCGGGGCCCCGAACGCCCGCCGCTCACGGAGGTAGGCCACGGTCCGCTCGATGGCGCCGGTCATGGCTCCCACGGCCACGTAGGTGGCGATCATGCGTTCGTTCTGGAACTGCGCCATCTGCTGCTGGAAGCCGCGGCCGATCTCCCCGATGGTGTTGGCCACCGGCACCCGGGCCTCACGAAACCACAGCTCGGCGGTGTCGGACGAGCGGTTCCCCAGCTTGCTCAACGTTCTCCCCACCGAGAACCCGGGGGTGTCGGTGGGGAACACGATCTGGGACATGCCCCGGTAGCCCCCTTCCTCGGAGGTGCGCGCGAGCAGGCACAACCAGTCGGCCTGGGTGCCGTTGGTGATGTAGAGCTTGGTGCCGCTGATCACCCAGGTGTCGCCGTCGCGCACGGCCCTGGTGCGGATGCCGGCGACGTCGGAGCCTGCGTCCGGCTCGGTGACCGCGATGGATGCCACCATTGCGCCACGCAGCGCCGGCGCCAGGTACCTGGTCTTCAGCTCGTGGCTGCCGAAGCGGTGCAACGCCGGGGTGGCCATGTCGGTCTGCACCGAGATCGCCATCGGTACCCCACCGCAACCGATGCGCCCCAGCTCCTCGCCGAGCACCACCGTGTAGGAGTGCTCTGCGCCCTGGCCGCCGTAAGCCGGGTCGTACTCGAGCCCGAGGAGCCCGGCCGCCCCGAGCGCGGCGAACACCTGGTGTGCGGGGAACCGACCCTCTGCTTCCCACCGTTCCACGTGAGGGTCGACCTCGCGGGCCAACACGCCTCGAACAGTGCGACGGAACGACTCGTGATCCTCGGTGAACAGCACCATCGCCTCCTTCACCGCCGCGCCGACGTGGGGCCCCGGCGTTCTCGCCCCGGGCAGCGCGGCCGGCAGGCGACCTGCCGACCGGACGACGCCGGTGCCGGCTCCACCCTGGCGACTGGCCGCGCGGCCGACGATCGTGTGTCGTGCGCGGCCTCTGGCACGCCGGGAACTGTATTCGAACTTGACTTCAGGTTCTAATCTGGTCCAAGACTGATCTGGTCGGCCACGAACCGCAAGCCCGGTCGACCGGCGCGCCGCTGGCGAGCAGCGAGGAGGACCGTCGAGTGGACTTCGATCTGGGACCGGAGGACGACCCTCGGCGCCTTGCGGTGCGATCGTGGCTGGACGCCCACCCGACTCCCACCGGGCGGCAGTTGGCCGAGGCGGGCTACGTCGTCCCCCACTGGCCGGCGCCCTACGGGCTCGGCGCGGATCCGCTGCACCAGCTGATCGTGGACGACGAGCTGCGTCGTGCCCAGGTGGAGCTCCCGTCCAACCCCATCGGCGTCGGCTGGGCCGCACCCATCATCTTGTTGGCTGGTACCCCAGCCCAGAGGGACCGTTACCTGTGGCCGGCGTTGGCCGGGGAGGAGCAGTGGTGCCAGCTCTTCAGCGAGCCCGAGGCCGGCTCCGATCTGGCGTCGCTCACCACCCGGGCAACCCGTGACGGGGACACCTGGGTGGTCGAGGGCACCAAGATCTGGACCAGCGGCGCCCATGTCGCCGCTTTCGGGATCCTCCTGGCCCGCACCGACCCCGACGCTCCCAAGCACCGCGGCATCTCGTACTTCATCTGCCCCATGTCGGCACCGGGGATCACGGTGACCCCCATCGTGGACATGACCGGCTCCCACACCTTCAACCAGGTCTTCTTGGACGGCGTCCGCCTCGGTGTCGAGCACATGGTGGGGGCCGAGGGCGACGGCTGGCGATTGGCCAAGGCCACGCTGGCGAACGAGCGTGTGTCGCTGTCGAGCGGGGGCGCGCTGTGGGGGAGCGGCCCGTCGGCGGTGGACCTGATCGACCTGGTACGTCGCAATGGGGGGACTTCGGAACCGCTGCGGCGCCAGGCGCTGGCCCAGGTGTGGGCGGAGGGCGAGGCGCTGCGACGGATCCGGCTCCGGACGCTGTCGGCGCGACTGGCCGGCGCCACACCGGGACCGGAGGCCTCGGTGCAGAAGATTCTCGGGGACCAGCACGGCCAGCGGGTGATGGCCCTCGCCCGGGAGCTGGCGGGAACCGCCGGCCTGCTCGAAGGCGCCGGGCCGGAAGGTCCCGTCCACCCCAGGGTGTCCCGCGCGCCGGTCCCCGGCCAGCCGGGCCCGGCCATCGCACCCAGCGTCGATCCCATCTGGCACTACGGCTTCCTGTTCTCACCGGCGCTCACCATCGGCGGCGGGACGTGGGCGGTCCAACGCAACATCGTGGCCGAGCAAGTGCTCGGCCTGCCCCGGGATCCAGGGACCTGACGTGGGCGGCGACCCTATCCGGGAGCTCGAGGGCGACCCCGACCCCGACCCCGACCAAGCGAGTGCTGCTGTCACGGTCGTCCCGGTCACTCGCCGGGGGCGGCGGACCCGGGCGGCGTTGGTGCACGCGGCGGCAAGGGTGTTCGCCCGCGACGGGTTCCTCGACGCCCGGATCGTCGACATCGCCACCGAGGCCGGAGTGGCCATCGGCAGCTTCTACACCTACTTCTCGTCGAAGGAGGTGCTCTTCCGGGAGGTCGTCGACGAACTGCTCGACGAGCTCTACCGCGAGTCCCACGTCGGGGACCTGGCGGGTCCCGACCCCAAGGCCAAGATCGCCGCCGCCAACCGGCTCTACCTCGAGACCTTCGCACGCCACGCCGCCTTGTACGCCGTGGTGTTCCAGGTGTCGACCTTCAACGAGGAGCTGCGGCGCCATCGACAGCGATGTCGCCTCGCCTTCGTCGATCGCGCCGCCCGGGGGCTCAGGCACCTGCAGGAGACCGGTCGGGCCGACGCCACGCTCGACCCGGAGCTGTTTGCAGCACTGCTGTGCGGCATGGTGGAGAACTTCTCCGAGGTCCGCCACCTGCTAGGCCAGCCCTTCGACGACGACGCGGCCACGGCTGCGCTCACCGAGATCTGGGCGCGTGCAATCGGGCTCGATCCGCCCCCCGAGGTTCGCCGCCAGCGCGCCGGCAGCCCTGCGCGCACCACGAACGCGACCCGTCCCACCGGCCCCACCAGTCGCGCCCCGCAGTCGGACCCGGCCACGAACGTCAGGAGGTCGTGATGCGTCCAGACCTGAGCCAGGTGGACCCCCTCGAGCACAACCTGGCCACCCGGGTCTCGGTGGGCGACCTGCTCACCCGGTCGGCGCAGCACTTCGGCCGGCGGGTGGCGATCGCCGAGCCGGGGCTCGAGGTGAGCTACGGCGTGCTCGACGACACTGCCGAGCGGCTGGGGCGATCCCTGCTCGACCTCGGCGTGGGCCACCAGCAGCCGGTGGCCCTGCTGATGCGCAACTCCTGGCGCTTCGTGGCCACCTTCTTCGCCTGTGCCAAGGCTGGTCTCGTGGCGTTGCCGGTCAACACGATGCTCGCCCCCGCCGACGTCGCCTGGATCCTGGCCGACGCCGGCTGTGACACCATCGTCGTCGACGCGGAGCACGTGCAGTTCCTGCGCGAGGTCCTGTCCCTCGCCCCTGCCCCCGATCGAGTGCTCGTGACCGGCCGCGGCCACCGCAACGAGCTGCTGGACGGCTTCCCCGTCCGATCCTGGGAGGAGTTGGCCGGGCCCCAGTCGCCGTCGGTCGCCGGCCGAGGGGGGACGGGGTCGGAGCCCCCCGGGCGCGCCGGGCTGGGCCATCCCGACCCGGCCCCGCCGGTGGTGCCACTGCGGGTGCGGATCGAGGATCGTGACGTCGTGCACTGCCTGTACACCTCGGGGACGACGTCGCGCCCCAAGGGTGTCCTCACCAGCCACCTCTCGGTCCACCTGGCTGCGCTCACCAACGCCGTCCAGGTCCGCCATCCCTACGGCGACGACGCGTCGGTGATGCCCATCGTCCTGCCGCTGTTCCACACCACGGCTCTGGACACCTTGTTGCTGCCCATGCTGCTCACCGGGGGCACGGTGGTCCTCCCCGATCGGTTCGAGCCGGAGAGCTTCCTCGACGTCGTCGAGCGCTGGCAGGCCACGCACGTGGTGCTGCTGCCGACGATGTACGACGCGGTGCTCGCCTCCCCCAGCCTGCCCCGACGACGTCTGGACTCGGTCCGGCTGTGCGTCTACGCCATGGCCCCGATGGCCCCCGAGCGCATCGCCGAGATCGCCAGGGCCTTTCCCCGGGCCAAGGTCCTCCTCGGTTCGGGGCAGACCGAGTGTGTCCCGGCGACGGTGTTCCAGTGGGCGTCGCACCAGACGACGAAGTCGGCCTCATGGGGCCCGCCGGTGGCGTCGGTGGACGCTCGCATCATGGGGACCGACGGCACCTTGCTGGCCGCCGGCACCGAGGGCGAGATCGTCTACCGCGGTCCCCACGTCATGGAGGGGTACTGGCATCACGCCGACGCCAACGCCGCGGCGTTCGCGCACGGCTGGTTCCACAGCGGTGACGTCGGCCGGCTCGACGACGAGGGTGTGGTGTGGTTCACCGATCGGCTGAAGGACATCGTGAAGACCGGCGGCGAGAACGTCTCCTCGGTGGCGGTGGAGCGGGTGCTGCTCTCCTGTCCCGCCGTGGCCGAGTGCGCGGTGATCGGCACGCCGCATCCTCGATGGGGAGAGGCCGTCACCGCCGTGGTGGTCCCAGCCGAGGACGTCGACGACGCGTCGGCCCTGGAGGACCGGGTGATCGCGCACTGCCGAGCCCACCTGGCGGGGTTCCAGGTGCCCAAGCGAGTGGTGGTGGTGGGGTCCCTCCCGCGCACCGCCACCGGCAAGGTCCAAAAGGCGGAGCTTCGGGCCCAGCTCGGCTCCACGCCCCTCGGCGCCGACCCCGAGCCGGCACGCGACCGGGACTGACGAGGCGACCCTTGACGACTTCTCCCGCCACCGGACGGACGGCGAAGCGCGCACCCGCCCTCGGGCGAGTGGTGCCGTGTCGTGTTCGGCACAGGCGAGACGCTGCTCGCTCTCGATCCACGGGTGGCAGGGCGGGGGAGCGCACGGTCGGCGGCACGTGTCGCCGCGGCGAAGACGGCGGTGGCGCGACCGTTTCCTCGAGGTTGCCGCTGTTCCGCTCCCGTCGGCGCCGTCGACCGTGACGGTGATCCGCGAACCGGACTGGCGGACCTCCCTCTCCTTCGTCGCCGGCTGGCCGATGCCTTGGCGCCAGGAGCCGGCAGGCTCCGCGGCGGCGGTCGGCCTGTCGAGCTCGGCCAGGGTGGTCGTCCTCGACACCGTCTCTGTCGCAGACCTTGCCGTGGGGGCAATGGTCCGGACGACCTCGCGCAGTCCGTCCACGACCGGGCGGTGAGCCAGTTCCTCCGCGAGGTCCAGGACAGGGCCGAGCGGACGGGCCGGGTGCTCGTGACGGTTGCGCCTGCTCGGATCGGCCGAGCAGCACGATCCCGTCGCCGGTGGGCAGCCGGCGACCCGAGACGCCCGCTGAGCCTGGACCAGACGGGCTGGCGACGGCCGCACCGGGCGATGGAGCAGGCGGCCTGACGGGAGATCGCTCATCTGTTGCGTGAACGACCGAGTCAGCCGGAGTGCTCGCCCTGCGGGCCGGGGAGGTTGTCGAGTGCCGCAGCTCATCCCCTGAGCGCGCCCACTCCGGGGCCGCCGGCTCCCGGCCCTACGTCCCTCGCGGCGCCGGACGTCCCGGACCCGACCCGTCCTCCCCGTCCTCGGGCGGCGCGGCGCGCACCGGTGCGAGGCGCGCCGAGTAGATCGAGCGCAGGTCGAGCCGCCGCGCGACGAGGTTCGCCCCGACCGCGGCGAGCAGTATCGGTGCGGTGATGGCGAGGGTGTGGGTGAGCTCGAGCGTCATCGTGATCCCCGTGAGCGGCGCTTCGATCGCAGCCGTGAGCAGTGCCGCCGCGCCGATCACCGCGAAACTCGCGCTCTCGTGGCCAGGCCACACGAGCAGCCACAGCTGGCCGAGCAGCGCCCCGAACACCGCCCCGAAGCTCATCGTCGGGGTGAAGAGCCCCCCGGTCGCGCCGCTGCGCAGGCAGGCTCCGGTCGCGACCGGCTTGAGCACGCTGAGCGCCAGCAACGTGAGCAGGCCGGCGGAGCCGGTGAAGGCGAACTGCGCGAGGTCGACGCCGTTGCCGAGGAGGAGCGGGTAGGCGATCGCGACGAAACCGAGCGCGGTGAACACGACGAGGGGCTCGACGAGCAGGAGGCGGCCCTTCGGGCGATGGTCGCTCGCCCAGGTGATCAGGCGGATGTAGCCGGCGGACGCGAGGCCGAGGACCGGCCCTGCCAGGGCGGCGAAGACCATGAGCGAGAGCGTCGGGTTCGCGAGCCGTGGGACGAGGTAGACCGTGTGCGCGGGGAGGGTGATCCACGACACGGCGGTTGCGACCGTCGAGGTGAGCAGCGCGGGAAGGACGATCGGCAGCGACAGCGTGCCGAGGTAGATCTCGACGGCGAAGAGCCCGCCGGCGAAGGGGACGTTGTAGACGGCGCCCAGGCCCGCGCCCGCTCCGCACGCAATGAGGAGCCGGCGCTGCTCGGGCGGGAGGGAGAAGCGCCGCCCGAGGAACGCGCCTGCGGCCGCGCCGGTGCGCTGCGGGGCCGCCTCCCGGCCGATCGAGCAGCCCATGGCGACACTCAGCTCCGAGAGCGCCCCGGTGAGCAGGGTGCGGACGAGGGAGAGCTCGCCCTCGCGGTTCCAGACGACCTCCGTCGGCTCACCACCCGTCCCGCCCCCGAAGCGGCGGAGGAGGTAGAGGCCAACCCCGGTGACGAGGCCGCCCGCGGCGAGCACCACGACGATTCGGAGGTCGCTCGCGCGCGCAGCGGCGGCGGAGTACTCGCCGGCGTGGTAGCCGAAGGCCAGGTGTTGCACGGCGCGGAGCACGCCCATCATCACCATGGCACCCACCCCGGCTCCGATGCCGGTCGCAACGGCGAGCACCCAGAACCGGGGCGGCAGGTCGGCGAGCCGCGAGGGGACGTTCGGCTGGGCGGTCCCGCGACGCTCGCCGCTCACGCCCGGCTCGAGGCCTGGGCACCCGCCACCATGGGGAGGCTAGCACTGATGCCTCCCCGCTTCGCCACCGGCAGACGCAGGCCGAGCGGGCACGAGTGACCCGGACAGCACGAGCGGCCCGGAGAGCACGAGTGACCCGGACAGCACGAGCGGCCCGGAGAGCACGAGCAGCCCGGACAGCACGGGCGGCCCGGAGGGGAGGCGGTGGGAGAGGAGCGACGCGCCAGGTTCTCCTACTTCGTCAGGTACCACTGCTCCGGCGTGATGAACTGGTACGCGTTCGGCACGTACCCGCCGAGGTGGGTCGACACCACGGCCGGGAAGCCCTGGATGGGGTTGCCGCCCTCCTCGGGCTGCCAGACCACGGGGAGCTGCTTCGCGATGTAGGCCTCGTAGGCGTCCATGGCCGCCTGGCTCTCCGAAGAGGGCACCTTCGTCGTCGCCCGGATCAGCCGGTCGGCCACCGGGTTCGAGTAGTTCTCGTAGTTGGCCGAGGCGCCGGTCGCCCACAGCTCCTCGCCGGAGGGGTAGTAGTCGGGTGCGAAGCTCCATCCGCCGCCCCAGTTCTCCGCCGTCCACTGGCAGATCGACTGGTTGGGCGAGCAGGGGGTGATCGTCGAGACGACCGTCGCGTAGGGGTGCGTCGTGAGGTGGATCTGGATCCCGACGAGTGCAGCCTCCGCGGTGAGGTCTCGCATCGACAGCGCGAGCGCCTGCTCGCCGTAGGTGTAGTCGAGGTTGAACGAGATCCCCTCGCCGGCGCTGATCCCCGCGCCGCATGCCGTGGGGCCGGTGCCCGGCCGGACGCACGTCGTCCTCCCGCCCGGCACCACCTTCCATCCGTGGCGGGTGAGGATCCTGGCCGCGTCCGACACGCTGAAGGGGTAGGGGTTCGCGAGCTGGTTCTCGTTCGCGAAGTGGTTGGGCGGCTCGGACGGGACTGGTCCGTAGTCGGGGACGGCGGTTCCGTGATAGAAGGCGCTGATCCAACCTTGCTGGTTGACCAGGTGTTGGAACGCCTGGCGGAAGTAGAGCTGGCGGAAGATGGGGCCGACCTTCGGGTTGTTGAGGTTGAGCGGGAAGTAGCCGACGGCGAAGACGTAGCTGTTGCTCGGCCGGTAGCCGCCTGCGAGCACGCTCTTCTCCTGGGGGAGGTCCTGGGGGGGCACGTAGCCGACGGTCAGCGAGCCCGGCGAACCGGTGAGCAGGTTGAACTCCGAGTAGTCGCTCGTGAACGGCTCCTCGACGAACTTGGCGATCCTCGGCTTGTCCGGTCCGGTGTAGGAGGGGTTTGGCTCGAACGTCGCCGCGCCCTCGACCGTGAACGCGGTGAGCTTCCAGGGCCCGTCGACGACACTCCAGATCGGGCTCTTGACGAAGGCCGCCTCGTCGGTTGCCTGGCTCGCGAGGAAGTTGTAGACCGCGAGCGCTCCCTGCTTGGTCGTGTCGGGAAGGTTGGGCGAGGACGCGCTCGGCGCCGGGGCCGACAACGACGTCCGGTCCCACGCCAGTGGGAGCGGGGTGATCTCGCTCAGCTGGTTGTAGAGGTACCAGTCGGGGTTGTACGGCTGGGTGAGGTGCAGGACGATCGTCTGGGCATTGGGAAGCTGCATGGACGCGACGTTCTCGGGGAACAGCCCCTGCACATAGCCGTAGAAGTTCGCCGGGTCCGCCTTCACGAGGTTGATCCAGAACTCGACGTCCCGGCTCGTCACCGGCTGGCCGTTGGACCACATGTAGTGCTTGAGCGTGATCGTGACCGTCTGGTCGTGGTCCGACCAGACCGGGCGGTTGCCGACGGAGTAGTTGAAGTCCACCGAGGCGGTGTTGTTGTTCCCGAACCAGTAGAGGGGTTCTGAACTGCTCCAGCATCAGTCCGTGATACACCACGTACATGTGTTCTAGTGATAGAGTGGGACCGTGAACCTGACCGAGTGGGCGCGTCGCCAGGGTATCCACCCGCAGACCGCCTACAACTGGTTCCATGCGGGCACGCTCCCCGTCCCGGCGGTCAGGATCAACAAACGGACCATCCTCGTCCAGCCGGACGCAGCTCTCGGCACTCCAGGAGAGACCATCGGGCTCTACGCCCGCGTTTCATCCCACGACCAGCGGGGAGACCTGGACCGCCAAGTGGCAAGGCTCACGACGTGGGCCGCAACGACTGGTCTTCCCGTGGTCCGGGTGGAAGCAGAAGTTGGCTCGGGAATGAACGGGTCACGTTCCAAGCTCCGCCGCCTGCTCGCTGATCCGACGGTCACCACCGTCGTCGTTGAGCACCGGGACCGCCTGGCCCGGATGAACGCAGAGCTGGTCGAAGCAGCACTGTCGGCCCATGGTCGGAGGCTCGTGGTGCTCGACGACGGCGAGATGGACGATGACCTGGTGCGGGATATGACCGAGGTGCTCACGAGCTTCTGTGCCCGCCTCTATGGACGCAGGTCTGCCCGCAACCGGGCAGAGAAGGCCCTGCGCTGCGCGGCCCACGACGTGGGGCCGATGGCACTGGCCAAGGAAGCGACGGTCAACACGGCGACGACACCGCGAGTGCCACACCCGACGGGCACGACGAGGCCGTGAGCAGGCGGCTTCGCAAGATCTCCCCACCGTTCGTGGTGGCACCACCATCGGGCGTTCGCGTCCGCACCAGGCTTCGGATGAGCGACACCGACGGCGAGGTGCTCGTGGCACTGGGAACCTACCTCGGCTCCCTTGCATCCAAGGACCTGGCCGAGCGTTGCCGCCAGGGCAGGCTCGATACCAAGGGGAAGGCCGACTCCCGTCGTGAGCGCAAGCGCTCGCTCACGGCTGCGAGCTCGTCCCGCTGGGCAGGGGCGATCACCCGGACCAGCGAGGACGCCTTCGAGCTCGCCATGCGCAACCTCGTCGCCGAGCGCCGGAGTCTCCAGGCCCGCATCATCCAGATTCGCCGTCGGCTCTCGGTCCCGGCTGGAGGACGCCGTGGGCGCGCCCGTGGCTATGCCACCCAGGCCGAGCGGTTCCAGAAGCAGCGTCGCTTGCAGGTGCTCGAACATCGCCTGGCCGAGGCCGAGGCCCGTTTCGACGCAGGGCGAGTGTCGATCTGCCGTGGCGGCAAAGCCCTGGCCAAAGCCCGCCGCCACCACCTGGACGCAGCTGAGCTGACCGTGGATACGTGGCGGGAGCGCTGGCGGGCGAAGCGGCTGTTCCTCACCGCGGACGGGGAGAAGGACCAGCGCCTCGGCAACCTCACGATCCGCTGGCACCCAGATGGGCACTGGGTGGAGATCGCCCTCCCACAGGGTCTCGCCCACCTCGCCAACCGGCCCCACGCCCGCTACCGGCTCTCCTGCCCGGTCGCCTTCTCCTATCGAGGGGACGAGGTGGCAGCCCAGGCCATGACCGGGGCGGTGCGCTACGACATCGCCTTCTTGCCCGAGAAGGGGCGCTGGTACCTCGATGCCTCATGGACGTACCCGGTCCAAGAGCCCCCCACCCTCGACCAGCTCCGGGAGCATGGGGTTCTGGCTGTGGACGTGAACGCGGATCACCTCGCAGCGATGGTGCTCGACCCCTCGGGGAACCCGGTCGGCCGACCGCTCAGGTTCCCGCTCTCGCTTGCTGGTCTTCCCGCTACCACCCGTGACGGACATCTGCGCCAGGCGATCTCGGATCTACTTGGTATCGCAACGGCCGACGGCTGTCGGGCCATCGTGATCGAGGACCTGGACTTCGCCGAGGCCAGAGAGGTAGGCCGAGAGCGTGCGGGGAACCGTCCTTCGCGTGGCAAGAGAGGGCGCGGCTTCCGTCGCCTGGTCGCCGGCATCCCGACGGCCACGTTCCGCCAACTGCTCGTCCAGATGGCAACCAACGCCGGGCTCGTCGTCATCGGGGTCGACCCGGCCTACACGAGTGAATGGGGCGCTGAGCACTGGCTTCGCTCCCTTCAGGAGATCTCCGTCGATGCCACGGGCCACCATGCGGCGGCCCTTGCCATCGGGAGACGCGGGCTCGGACAGCGAGCACGGCAACGGACGAGGTGTGACTCGACCCCAGCAGCGCATGGGGAAGAGAGAGCTACCCGCCCGGTCGTGCGGTCCAGGGGTGCCGGGCAACCGGCAGTCCTGTCCGAGCAGCGAATCAGGGAAACTGGGACCCGAGGGGCCAGAGGGCAGCCACACCTGCGGCAGAAGACCCGAAGGGCTGAACGGCGTTTCCCGGTGGACCAGGTGGCCCAAGACCGTTCGGGGCCACCCGCAAGGTGGGACTTAGTTCCGCTGAGTGTCTAGGAACGGTCGGTACATGAGGACCTGGAACTGGCTGATGTTGGCGTAGCTCGAGTGCTGCGCGCTGATGAGGGGGAAGATGTAGTTGGGCGGCGTCGAGGGGCCCTCTGCGAAGGTGACCGTCCCGCCGGCAATCGGCGCGCCGGTGGCTGTCGAGGAGCCGGTCGTCGACGTCGCCGACGAGGAGGACTTCGCGGACGGGTGGGAGCTGCCGCAGGCCGCGAGCAGCAGCGCGGCGGCGGCGAGGCCGGCGGCGGCGCGACGTGCGCCGTGGCTCGGGCGGGAGCTCGGGGAGGGGCTCGGGCGGGAGCTCGGGGAGTCGGGGGAGGTGGTTGCGGTCATGGAGCCGGGGCCTTTCGGTGCTGGTCGAGGAAACGGAGCAGTGCGGTGTTGAAGTCGTCGGGGTGCTCCCAGAGGCAGGCGTGACCGCCCCGGGTCGTCGCCCACTGGGCGTTCGGGACGAGGTCGAAGAGCTGCCTCGAGAGCGAGACGGGGATCAGGATGTCCTGCTCCCCGGCGAGGACGAGGGTGGGCACGGCGAGGGCGCCGATGCGTCCGGTGGTGTCGTGGGTCTGGATGGCGGAGAGCTGCGCCAGGTAGGCGTGCACCGGTTGGTCGATCATCGACAGGGCGACGTCCATCTCCCCCGCCTCGTCGGGCCGCTCGGCGAAGAACGCAGGGGTGAAGGCCCAGAGGGCCACGTCGGCCATGACCACGGAGAGCCCCGTGAAGCGCGCGAGCTGCTCCCAGAGCGCGAACCTCCGCCCGCAGAACGGCCCCGGTGCGGCGTAGGTGCAGGCGAGGGTGACGCTCGAGAGCCGCTCTGGGTGCGCGAGCGCGTACTCCTGGGCGATCATCCCACCCATGGACACACCCACGAGGTGGAAGCGCTCGACCCCGAGCGCGTCGACGAGGCCGTGGAGGTCCTCCGCGAGGAGGCCGGTCGTGTAGGGTCCCGCTGGTTTCGCGCTGTGGCCGACGCCCCGGTTGTCGTAGCGGAGGACCTCGTACCCCGCCTCGACCAGCGCCGGGACCTGGAGGTCGTAGGTCACGAGGTCGTCGGCGAGCCCGTTGACGAGCACGACGAGCTCGTCGCCCCCACCATCCCGCCGGTAGTTGATCTCGATCCCGTTCGTCGTCGTCGTGGTCATGCACTCGCCTCCCCAATCGGGCCCGGCCGTTCCCGGGCGTCGTTCGCCGTGCCCGAGAGCACCCGGTCGATCAGCTCGTCGTTCAGTGAGAAGTGCTCCTGCGCGAGCAGGGCCGCCCGCGCTGTGTCGCCTTCGGCGATCGCCTCTGCGAGCGCCGGGTGTTGGTGCTCGGCTCGCTGGCGCAGCTCCGCGCTGAACGGCTCGGTGCCGAGCCCGAAGGTGACCTCGGCACGGAGCTGGAGGCTGAGCTGCTGCCAGAAGGGGTTGTGCGTGGCGGCGGCGATCGCCTCGTGGAGTGCGGCGTCCGCCGCCCGTGACGCCGCACGGTCGGAGTCGGCGTCGACGTAGCGCTGCGCCGTGGCGAGGATCGCCTCGCGCTCGGACGGGGTGGCCCGCTCGGCGGCGAGGCGGGCGATCTCGGCCTCGGCGCTCGAGCGGAAGTCCAGCAGGCTGCGCAGCCGGTCCCAGTTGGGCAGGAGCGTCCGCCGGATGATCGCCGCGAACTCCGGGTCGCACTCGCCGGTCACGAACGTGCCCCCGTTGCGGCCGCGACGGACCCGGACGTAGCCGGTCGCAGCGAGCTTCGCGATGGCCTCACGCACGCTCGTGCGGCTGACCCTGAGCGACGCGGCGAGCTCGCGTTCGGGGGGGAGGCGCTGGCCCCGTACGAACTGGCCGAGCGCGATGGCCGTGACGAGGCGCTCGGCGATCAGCTCGCCGGAGTTGCGGGCCTCGAGCGGCTCGAGGAGGCTCCCGGACCAGACGGCGAGCGACTCCAGCCGCTGCCCGGGGCTCATCGCGACCCTCCGAGCCCGCCGCGGGGCTCCGCCCGCCCACCCCGCTGGGCCGACTCCCCGGGCTCCGCCCACCAACCGGGCTGTTCCCGCCACCCGGGTTGGCCGACCCCGGCCGCGAGCAGCCGGGCGAGGGTCTTCGCCCCCCGGACGATGCTCGAGAGCTCGACCGCCTCGTCGACCCCGTGGATGTCGCGCACCACGGGCCCGTAGCAGAGGGCGGAGACGCCGGGCTCGGTCAGGTAGAGCCGGGCATCGGTCGTCGAGCCGAGTCCGAAGCGACGCGGCTCCGTGCCGTGTGCCGAGCGGTGCGCGCCGGCGAGCGCGAGGGCGAGGGGGTCGTCGCCGGCCAACGCGTAGCCCTCGGCCCGGAACCCGCTCGGCCGCACCGAGAGCGAGAGCCCGTCGTCCACACCGACCTCGGCGCCGGCGAGCGCCTCCTCGACGGCCTCGAGCGCCTGCTCCGGCGTCCAGCCCCGTGGGAAGCCGACCCGCACCCCGAGGGTGGCCTCGGTCGCGACGCTCGAGCGCCACGCGCCCGCTCGAAGCGTGCCGACGTTCACGTTGTAGGGGGAGGCGACCCCGTCGAGCGCGGGGTCGGGATGGTCCTTCCCGAGGCGGACGGAGAGCTCGTCCAGCGCCTGGACGAGGCGCGGCAGGGCCGCGAGCGGGGTCGCGAGCTCGGAGGCGTCGCTCGCGTGCCCGCCCCGCCCCGAGAGCTCGAGGTCCACCCAGAGCACGCCAACGCCGGCGAGGAGGAGCCCGAGGTCGGTCGGCTCGGGTAGGAGCACGGTGTCGGCGAGGATGCCCTGGCGGATGCTCGAGAGCGTCCCGTTGCCGGTGCACTCCTCCTCGATCACCCCGACGACGGTGAGGGCGCGCTCGCCGGCGAGTGCCGGAGCGGCCCGGGAGAGCGCTCCCACCGCGAGCGTCACCATCGCGAAACCAGCCTTCATGTCCCCAGCCCCGCGCCCGACCATCCAGCCGTCGACGACGGTGGGACGGAACGGCGGGCTCGACCACGGCCCGTCCTCCACCGGGACGACGTCGACGTGGCCGTTGACGAGGAGCCCCTCGCCCTCGCCGCGCCGCGCGAGCAGGTTCCCCCGACCGTCGTAGGCGAGGAGAGGGATCCCTCCTCGGGGGTCGTCGACGACGCCGGGATCGACAGGGAGGCGAGAGACGTCGAAGCCGAGTCGCGCCAGCTCCTCGCCGAGGACGTCCTCGGCCGTGGCCTCGTTGCCGAGGGTGCTGTTGGCGGCGACGAGGCCCGCGAGGAACGCGATGGCCCGGTCCGCCCCGCGGTCGACCTCCTCGTCCAGGTCCGCCAGGAGTGCCGGTGGCAAGAGTTCCCTTTGGTCTGTCATTTAGACCTTTCTAACACGCCCTCGCCCTCCGGTCAACGTCTGGCTCCCCGGGCGAGAGGTGCCCACCACCGACGCCGGCAGGGGCGGCGCAGGGGCGGCGCAGGGGCGGCGCAGGGGTGGCGCCGACCGGTAAGACTGGAGCCGTGCGCGTGAGGAGGAGGGGCTGATGTACCTCCCGAAGCACTTCCTGGCCGAGGAGGGGCCGACCCGCGCCCTCCTCGAGCGCATGGGTGCAGCGGACCTGGTGACGGTGACGGAGTCCGGGCCGCTCGCCACGTTCCTCCCATTGCTCTACGACCCCGCTCCCGTCGAGGCTGGCGCCGCCGCGCCCGCGCCCACCCCTGCCGGCGCGCCCGCCCCTGTCAGCGCGCCCGTCCCTGCGGGCGCTCCCACCCCTGCGGGCGCGCTCAGCCCTGCCGGTTCCACTGCCCCGGGCGGTGCTCCCACCCCCGGCGGTGCCCCGGCTGCCGCCCCGGCATCGGTCGCCGAGCCCGCCCCGATCCAAGGCTCGCTCGTCGGCCACGTCGCCCGGGCCAATCCCCAGTGGTCCACGCCCGCGATCGGCGAGGCGATGGTGATCGTCCACGGGCCAGACGCCTACGTCTCACCCTCGTGGTACCCGTCGAAGGCGGAGCACGGGCGGGTCGTGCCGACGTGGAACTACACCACGATCCACGTCTACGGCCGCCTGGTCGTCCACGACGACCCGACCTGGGTGGAGGCGCTGGTGCGCCGCCTCACCGCACGCCACGAGGCGAGCCGTCCCCGGCCGTGGTCGGTCGACGACGCGCCGGAGCCCTACGTCGCCGGTCAGGTCCGAGCGATCGTCGGGGTCGAGGTGGTGATCACCCGCGTCGAGGCCAAGGCCAAGTGGAGCCAGAACCGGCCAGCCGCGGACATCGCCGGTGTGGAGCAGGGTCTCGTCGATGCCGGACGCCTCGACGCGCTCGACGCGCTCCGCGTTGCCCGGGCTCCCTGATACGAACCTTCCCCGCTCTCCACCTTTCGTGTAACGCTAATAGAGAGTGCAAAGATTGACGTAATGCGGAGCGGTTGACTAGCTTCGTACGAAAGGGACGGCGACCGGGCAGTCCCGCGGGAATCCGGCGGGGGAGGTGGGGAGGGCCTCGATGGGCGAAGGGCAAGGGCGTGCACAGGACCCCGCACGGCACGGTGTGGGTGCCGTGCACATGGTCCAACACCTCCTGGTGGGGGTGGTCGAGGATCCTCCCCTGTCCCTACGGGGCCCCCTGTCCGCCTCGCAGGCATCGGTGCGGACCGCGCTGACCTTCTCGTCCGCGACGATCGGGCAGGGCGCGTCGCGCTCATCCTGCAGCGGATCGAGCCTCCGGTGAGGCCGAAGTGATGCGCTCTCGCCGGACCCTTCGTCGCCTGTCGATGGCCACGGTGGTCGTCACCTACCTCCTGGTGGTGCTCGGCGATACCGTGCGCGTCACGCACTCGGGGATGGGCTGTCGCAGCTGGCCGCTGTGCAACGGGAACATCGGGCTGATCGGCACGTATCACGCCATGCTCGAGCAGTCGCATCGCTACCTGGCAGCGGTGGTCACGGCGCTGGTGATCCTCACGTTCCTCGTCGCCCGGCGCCAGGCCCGCGCCGACCGCACGGTTCGCGCTGCGAGCGTCGTCTCCCTCGTGACGATCGCCATCCAGGTCCCGTTGGGCGCGATCACCGTGTTCGCCCACAACGCCGGCTGGACCGTGGCGATGCACCTCGCGGGTGCTTGGCTCGTGGTCGCGGCCGTGACCACCACCATGATGGCCGTGCTGAAGGGCACCGGCTCGAGATCGCTACCGGCGGGTCGTGGCGTGGCGCGGGCGCTGGTCAGGCCGCTCGGCATCTCGATCGTGGCCGTGTTCCTGGTGGCGGTGGCCGGCATGCTCGTGCTCCATGACGGCGCCACGCTCTCGTGCCCATCCTGGCCCCTCTGCGCTGGCTCCATCGGATCGTTCGGCGTGCTGTTGCAGTACGCCCACCGTTTCATCGCACTGTCGGCAGGAGTGGCGCTGGTGTGGTTGACCGCGCGCACGTGGCGGCTGGAAGGAGCCACGGCACTCCAGCGCAATCTTGCGGCGGGGACGCTCGGCCTGCTGGTGGTCACAGCCGGGTTCGGGGCCGTCGTTGCCACCACCGGGGCGCCGGAGTACGCCCAGGACCTCCACCTGGCCCTTGCCAGTGGCGTCTGGTTGAGCCTTGTCGCGCTGGCGAGCGACGTCGCGCTGTCGCGATCGGCACCCGTGCCGGTCGCCGACGGGCGGCGTGATCCCCCGGTGTGCCAGGCTGGCGTGGCGGGCGAGCGGGAGCGTGTGCTCGGGGAGGCGTGATTCCCCCGTGTGCCACGCTGGCGTGAGGCAGCTGCAGGAGCGAACCAACCCGTGATGGCGCGACCGGAGCAGGTGGACAGACATGGTCCTGTCCGGGGTGGCCTCCATCGGCCACTCTTCCGAGACGCCGGTCCGCCCCGCCTCGCGCTCCGGACGTGTGGTGCACCGTTCGTCGCGACAACCGCTCGAGGTTCCCGTGCCGACGACGCTGCCTTCGTGACGAGCCTCGACGTGTGAGCGGTCGACCGAGGATCCTCTCCGAGCCATGTCGCCCCACTCGTTCCGTCCCGCGATGCCCCGTGCCATCCCCCGCAGCTACCACACGATGCCGAGCGGGCGGTACCCGAGAGGCTCGAGCAGTGCCCAGCAGAGGAGGAGCACTCGGTCGACGAGGCCCGCGTGGCGCGCTCGGGACGGCCGTACGTCCAGCGCGGACGTCGGAGCTGTTCGCGACCCGGATCGTGCCGCCCGCGGCGACGCGCCTCGTCTCCGGCGAAGCCGACGTCCTCCAGCGGGATCTTCCTCGCCACTCCCGGGGCAGCGGGTCGCCGTCATGCAACGCGAAGGCGAGCGGTGGCGGGTCGGAGGGCGGGACCGTCCGGCGATGGGAGCCGGTCTACCGGTCGATCCCATGACGGAGCGGCGGTCGCGCAAGCACCCGCAACAACTCGGCGGTCGCGCGAGCACCCGCAACAACTCGGTGCTCGCATCGATCCGGAGTCCCCCACGGTGGCACGTTGGCCGCGGCGGCCGTCCGTTTCGAAGCGGAGGGAATGGGTAGCGTCTGGCTGCGCTCCGCCGCTCCCCGCGGGCGCCACTGCCGGCCGTCGTCAGCCATCGCGACGCCGTCATCGTGCCGCCGGCATCGTGACGCCGGCCACCGGGATCGGGATGAGGAGGAAGACATGGCAGACCTGATCATGCTCACCTTCGACGACACCTACGGCGCCGAGCAGGCGCTGTCGGCCGCCCGTGCGCTCCAGGAGCTGCGTTACGCGTGGATCGACGACGTGGCCGTCGTCGAGAAGCACAAGACCGGCTTCGTGACGCTGCACACGCCCCACGGCTCCGCGGCGCGAGGGGCGATGTGGGGCGGGCTCATCGGCCTGCTCCTGTTCTGGTGGTTCCCACCGGCCTGGTTCCTCGGGGGTTGGCTGGGCGGCCTCGGAGGTGGGGCGTTGATCGGCGAGGCCATGAAGCATGCCGGTTTCGACGAGAGCCTCATGCGTGACGTCAAGGCCGAGCTGACGCCGGGGACGTCGGCACTGCTGCTCATGGGTGCGACAGGCGACGCCGACCAGATGGCACGGGCCTTCGAGCCCTACCACCCGACGAAGGTGCTGCGCCGGAGCCTGCCCGACCAGACGGTCGCCAACCTGAGAGAGGCGCTCGGGAACCACGCGGGGCCCGACGACTGATCGTCGAGCGGGTTCGTCGAAGCGACCCCTGCCGTCCGGCGGGCGCCGTGGGGGTGCCGGCCAGCCCGAGCCCGGGACTGGCATCACCCCCCGACTCGTGCCCATCCCGCTTGACCGCCCCTGGGGGTGGTGCTAGGACAACACCTGTCACCGGGGGGGTCCGGTGGGATTGGGGGGCGGGCAATGGCGCTCGGTCTTTGGCGGGGCGTTGCTCCTCGCGCGCTGTTCGCGCTGTCGCTGCTCGGCCTCACGGTGCTCGGCCTGCAGGCCGTGCCCTCGGCGGCCAGCCCGGCAGCCCGATCGACCACGGGTCCGAGCAAGGTCCTCGTGCCGGGCAAGCTGGGTGAGCTGGACTGCAACGGGCAGAGCCCGATCCAGCAGACGCTCCGGCGCTCGATGCCCTGCACGGACATCCGGGGCTTCGCCGGCACGACGAACGCCAACACCTGGGGCGGGCGGTTCTACGACAACAACCTCTACATCGGCCACGACGAGCCCGACCTGCGCTTCCTCTCGAACCGGTCCGGGTCGGGGGAGAACGTGACCTGGACCGAACGCCTCCCCGTCGACCCGGCCGCCCTCCCCACCGTGAAGACCCCCGGGAGCGACGTGACGCACACCTTCGAGCTCACCATCGCACCCTGGTTCTCGATGGCGATCTGCGACCCGAGCTCCTACCCGCTCACTCCCTGCAAGCCCGGTAGCGACACGAACGCACCCAGTGCCACCTCACCAGGCGGCGGGAGCGCGTTCATGGAGCTGCAGTTCTACCCGCCCGGTTTCGCGCCCTTCGCCGACAACATCAGCTGCGACAACACCCACTGGTGCGCGGCCCTCACCATCGACAGCCTCGAGTGCACCAACAACTTCGCCAGCTGCAACCCGAACTGCATCGAGCCCGTGAACTTCGCGTTCCTCCAGCTGAACGGCGTACCGACCGGCCCGCCGAGCCCGCAGCTCTCCGACCTCAGCAGCTTCACCCCGAACGGCCAGACGCTCCTGATGAACCCGGGTGACGTGCTCCGGGTCCACATCGCGGACGCGGTGGTGCCCGGGACGTCGCCACCCCAGCACGCGCTCGAGACGTCGGTGACGGACCTCACGACGGGACAGACCGGCTTCATGCAGGCCTCGGCGGCCAACGGCTTCGCCGACACCAACTTCACGACCTGCGACGGCACGCCGTTCGACTTCCAGCCCGAGTACTCCACTGCGGTGCCCGGCAACATCGTGCCCTGGGCGGCCCTGCAGACCGACATCAGCACCGAGTTCGAGATCGGGCACTTCACCCCTTGCTCCTCGGTGAGCAAGCCCCAGACGCTGACCGAGGGGACCTTCAGCGACACCTTCTACAACCACTGCGCAGGTCCCTACGAGAGCTCCGCTCCCGGGGGCGACGGCAGCCACCAGGTCGAGTACAGTGACGCGCTCTGCTTCCCGGTGGGGGACACCCACGGGCTCACCGCGCCGCCGAACCTCGTGAGCGGCTGTCTCGACGACTACTACCAGAACGGGGACCTCGACTTCGACGGCAGCTCCTACTGGCCCGACTGGCCCAACAGCACGACGCCGGACTCCTTCCCCTCGACCTTCCTGCAGGCGCCGCCGCTCAGTGCGGGCAAGCCCTACGCGGCCTTCCAGATCCAGACCGACATCGCCCTGTCGGAGTCCACCTGCACCTTCGACACTGCGACCGGGACGTGGAGCGGTTGCGCCGTGCCGCCGCCGACCGCCCCGGCGCAGTTCTACCCCAAGTGGACGCTCACCAAGAACTGTCTCTGGGAGTTCGGGAACATGGCCAACGGCAACGACTTCGGTGCCGACAGCCAGTACGGGAGCATCCCGGCGAACCTCGGGTACCCCGAGTTCCTCGGGCCGATCCAGTCCAACACCTGCCCGACGGCGGTCGTCCCGACGTCCTGACGGATCCTGACAGCGTGGCCGCCGCTCGCCGGCGGGGCGGGACGTGCGGCGTCGAGCCCCGCTTCAGTCCCCCGGGCCGAGGACGGCCAGCTCGCCCTGGCGGGCCGACCCGACAGCGTAGAGATCGGCCTCGGAGTTGACCGTGGCCGACGGCTGCGAGAGCGGGGGGGCGAGAGAAGCCGTCCCACGGATGTCGACCGCCGAGGCGGCGCCTACCTCCCAGGTGGCGAGGCCTGCGTTCACGTCGTCGGTCTGGAAGAACAGCCGCTTGCCGTCCGGCGCCCAGGCGAAGGGCTGCGCAGGTACGGGAGCGATCGTCGCCCCCGGGACGACCTGGACGCGCCCCGTCGCGAGGTCCACGATGCCGAGCGTCCAGACCGGGGTGCCGTTCCACGCGTGCGCCGAGCCCTGCAGCGCGATCGCGAGGAGCTTCCCGTTCGGAGACACGGCGCCGAAGTCCGTCGTGAGCTGCGTGCCGGGGAGCAGCCCGGTGGTGCTCCCTGGCTGCCCAGACGCCGTGCCGGCCACCGGTGCAGATGCCGTGCCGGGCGACGGCGCGGACGCCGCCCCGCCGGCCACGGGAGACGTGTCCACCGGCGCCAGGGGGAGGGCCCTGGTTGCCCCGGTCGCAGCGTTCGTCTCCTCGAGCCGGAACGACGTCGGCGACTGCGTGCAGCCGAGCGAGTTCTCCCAGAAGAACGTCGTCGCCGAGGCAGCGAGGGGGAGCCCGCAGTAGGTCTCCGTGACCTGTCCCTGGTACACGCCGGTCTGGTCCGACGCCGAGATGAGGGCCACGCGGCCGCTGGCCGGGTCGAAGCGTGCCAGCTGACCGGAGAAGTCGGCTGCGCCTGCGAGCACGTCGTTCCAGACCAGGAGCTCCGGCCCCGCAGCCAGTCCGGTGAACGTCGCGGCGAGGTGCTGATCGGGGACGGGTGCCGCAGGGAGCACGGCTCGCCCGCCCGCGCCGAGTGCCTCTGCCCGGTTCGTGCCGACCACCCAAACCGAGCCGGGTCGTGGCCCGGGGGCGATGCCGACCGGTTGTCCGAGCATCCCCCCGATCTTCTCGGTGGGGATCTCGGTCTCCGAGGCCGGGAAGGAGGTGACGGCCGTCACGCCCCCGAGCGCGGCGGGCCGGCCCGCTCGCGCCGCGCGGGCGAGGCGGGCGACCGTCGCTGCGGAGGGTGCCGGCACGCCCAGCACCTCGAGCCCGCCGTCACTAGCCGGTACCCCGAGCGCCAGCCAGCGGCCGAGGCGGAGCACCTCGGCCACGGCGGCCGCTCCGGGTTCGGAGCTCCCGAGCGAGACGGAGGAGCCGGTTGCACCGACCGCAGGCGACTGGGCGGTGCTCGTCGGAGCGGTGCTCGTCGTCACGCCCGCCTCGCTGCTCGCCGCCGTCGTGGCGGGGCTCGGGGCGGTGACGGCGGCGATGACCGGGAGGGTCGCCGACCGGGCGGCCGTTCCGGCGAGGGGCACGAACGCCAGACCCCCGCTCCCGCTCCCGCTCCCACCCCCGGCGACCACGGGGATGTCGGCGCTCGGCGTGTCGAGGGGCCGTGCGAGCAGGGCGAGGGCGCGGTCGGCGGCCGTCAGGGTGACGTCACTCCGGGCGACGGGTCCGAGGGCTTCGAGCGCGAGACGCATCCCCGCGCCGCCAGCCGTCCCGCTCCCTGCACCCGTGCCGCCCGTGCCGTCGCTGGTGCCGGTCGCAGCCGGGCCGATCGTGCTCGTGTCGAGCACGTCGAGCGCAGCCGTCGGGATGCCCCACGCGGATGCCACCGCGTCGGCCAGGGTCGTGGTCGTCGCACCGAGGCGGACCGTCGGCCCCGTCTGGGGCGCCGGCGGGTCGGGGACCGTCGTGTTGGGCGGGGGCCCGAGGGTCGGACCGAGGGTGGGGGAGCCGACCGGTCCGTAGGGGGGGGAGGCGAAGGCCTCCGGGTGGGCCCGGGCGAAGCTGGCCACCGCCCGCAGGTTCTTCGCCCAGGCGGCAAGGTAGGCCGCCGCATCGGCGCGGAGCCGGTCGAGGCGGGTGTCGTCCACGACGGTCGCCGCCTCCGCCTGTGTCGCGAGCGAGACCAGCCGCTCGGCCTCTTGGTCGTCCAGCTCGGCCACGGTCGCGTCGAGGAGGGGGCCGTCCGTTGCCGTGCCCTCGGCCGCCATGGTGTGCTGGATCGCCTGGGCGTTGGCATCCAGCTGGTTGGCGGCGGCGAGCGAGGCGGCGATCCGGTCCGCGGCGCGATGGTCGACGGCGTGGCGGAGGCCGAGCCCCACCCCGACGACCACGGCGAGCACGGCGGCGACGAGACCGGCGCGCCGGGAGAGCCTCGTGAGGTCGAGCGCGCTCAGGCGGTCGAGGAAGTCCGGCGGCGGTGGCGTGGCGAGCTCGTCCTCGCGCTCGGCGTCCGCCGGCGCGGGGGCGGCAGCTCCGGGCTGCCAGAGCACGTCGGCCGGGCCGCTCGGAGCGGGGTCGTGGTGCCGATGGTGCGAAGCGGGAAGGCGGGCGGCGGCTCGCTCGTCGGCGTCCCCCTCGACCGCGACCTCGAGCTCGCCGTCGTCGGCGACCTCCCCGCGCCCCCCGGCTCCCACGACGGGAGGCTACCGCCAGCAGGGACTGCTGTCCGAGCACGATGGCTGCGTCGGGGGAGGCCGGGTGGCGTCGGGGCAGCGGCCCCCCGACCTCCCGCACGAACCGGTTCTCGGCGAGGTGGAGGCGTGCCGACCGGCCCTGCCTCGCCTACTCGGGGAAGAGCTCCTCCACCAGGTACTGGACCTTCGGCAGCATCACGCGGTCGTTCCCGAAGACCCGCTGGGTGTGATCGAGCACCTGCCGTGCGGAGCGCAGCCCGCAGGCTGCCGCCAGGATCTCGATGTCGTCAGCATCCCTGTCGACACGGGCCGCGGCCACCTTCAGGGCGAGGAGGTAACCGGCTGACGCGACGCTGACCCGCAGGCCCGGTACCTCGACGAGCTCCCGTGGGGATGGATCGGGTCCTGGCAGGAGCCCCTTGACCGAGTCGTTGAGCCAACCCGGCGGGAGCCCGTGCCGTTCGCCGACCGTTGCCGCGGTGTCGTAGAGGGTGGTCTTGGGCTCGAAGACCGCGTCGACGTCGCGCGTCGAGCGGCGGGAGTTGTATGCCAGTGCCATCGCGGCGCCACCGACCACGAACATCTCTCCGCGGATCCCGCGTCGGTCGAGGTCCTTGCCCAGCTCTTCGAGCAGGAGGAGGATCGTCTCGCGATCGAGCGCCGCGTCACTCACACGCATCGCAGCGAGTCCGCCTCGATGAAGACGCCGCGGATGGCGAACTCGCCGGGCGCATGCACGAGCGCGTTCGCGAACAGGACAGCCGGGCCCGGATGCCAGAAGGTCTCGCTCATTCGAGTGCGCTCGAGGGTCCACTCGGGCGTGGGCAGGGATCGATCGCGAGCGACCTGCGCCGCAGCAGCGGCGACCAACGCGTTGACGTGACGCCGACTTTCGAGGGCGGGCTCCACCGAGAGATCGAGCGCTTCATCCCCAGCCGCCCGGTCCATCCAGTCCCCGACCAAACGGACGACGTCAGCGTCGTCCGCGCCAGCGAGAGCGGCAGCGAGCTCGGTCGCGTCCACGAGCCAAGCGTATCGGATCGGTCACACGTGCAAGCGGGGCTCTGCGGCGGGGTCGCCTCGGGGGAGTGTCGAGGCGACGCGCTGGCCCTGGGACGAGTGGCGACATCCAACCGGGCGAGCCGGCGTCTCGTGTGACGAGGGGAGCTTGCGCCCGACGGGTAGGTATAGAAGACTTCCGAACGTGGGTGTCCAGCCCGGCCTGCTCCGCAACGTGAACCGGGGTGCGGTGCTCGCCGTCCTCCGCGCTGGGCCCAGGTCGCGGGCCGCGCTCGCTCGGGAGACCGGCCTCGCAAAGCCGACCGTCTCCGCGATCGCCGAGGAGCTCCTCGCCGAGGGACTCGTCCGGGTTGGCGGGGTCGGCACCGCGCAGGCCGCAGGTGGGCGGCGTCCCGAGCTGCTCGAGCTCGACCCGGGCGCGCTCTCCTACCTCGGGGTGCACTTCGGTGTCCGCCACGTCCAGGTCGCCCTGGCCGACGCCACCGGGGCGATCCGGGCCTCGCGGAACGGCCCGGCGACCCCGCGCAACCCCGAGCGGGCGCTTCGGCTCGCGAGCAGCCTCGCCGGGCACGTCCTCGAGGAGGCGGGCTCGTCGTGGTCGAGGGTTGCCGCAGCAGCGGTTGCGGTGCCGGGCACCGTCGAGCGCTCGACAGGCCGGTGCCGGCTGGCCCCGAACCTCGGCTGGCGGGACGTGGCGATCGCGGAGCCGCTCTCGGCGCGCTGGGGGTGTCGGGTCGTGGCCTGCAACATCGCCCAGGCGGGCGCGCTCGCCGAGGCTGCCGAGGGCGTGGCCCGGGACGTGGCCTCCTTCGTCTGGCTCTACGTCGGGACCGGCGTCGGTGCGGCGATCGTCGAGCGCGGGAGGCTGGTGGAGGGGCGGGACGGTTTCGCGGGCGAGATCGGGCACATGCCGATCAGGGCCGGCGGGCGCCGGTGCGGTTGCGGGAGGCGGGGCTGCCTCGAGACGGTCTCCTCCGGACCGGCGATCGCCCGTACGGCGGCTCGAGCCGGGCTCGGCGCCCGACCGAGCGCGGTGCGCAGTCCTGCTGCGGCCGGCCGCCTCGAGACGGACGGCCCCGGCGAGCCGTTCGGCGCGGCTGGTCGGCTCGGCACGGAGAGCCCGGTCCGCGCGGCCGGTCGGCTCGGCACGGAGAGCCCGGTCCCCGCGGCTGGTGCGTCCGATGCGGAGTGGGTTGCCGAACGAGCGGCGAGCGGGGACGCCCTGGCCGAGGCGGCGATCCGGACGGCGGCAGAGGCGCTCGGGCGGGGGGTTGCCACCCTCGTCGACCTCCTCAACCCCGAGCTCGTGGTGGTGGGGGGCGGTGTCGCGGGCGCCGGCGAGGTGCTGCTCCGCCCGCTCCGTGCCTCGCTCGCCGACCACGGCCTTCCCGACAGCCTCGCGCCGGTCGTCGCCTCCGACCTCGGAGCCCTCGCCGAGCTCCGTGGGGCGATTCGCCTCGCGATGGACGCAGCGTCCACGACGATGGTGGTGGAGCGGGCCGCCACCGCCCGGGGCTGAGCCGTGGGGGCCACGGGGCGATCAGGGCTCAGCCGGGTCGCGGCGGTCGCGAGCAGATGACACCCCGCCGAACCCCACGAACGACACCACGACGAGCAGCACGAACGACACCCCGACGAACAGGAGGCACCACGCCATGGCCGACACCTTCGAGCCCCGTCCCGAGCACCACTTCACCTTCGGGCTCTGGACCGTCGGGAACCCCGGCATCGATCCCTTCGGGGTGGCGGTGCGCGAGCCGCTGGACCCGGTGGAAACCGTCCACCGCCTCGCGGACCTCGGCGCCTACGGCGTCAGCTTCCACGACGACGACCTCGTGCCGGCGGGCTCGTCCCCGACCGAGCGCGAGGCGATCGTGAAGCGCTTCCGCGCCGCCCTCGACGCGACCGGGATGAAGGTCCCGATGGCCACGACGAACCTCTTCCGCCACCCCGTGTTCAAGGAGGGTGCCTTCACCGCGAACGACCCCGCCGTCCGGCGCTACGCGCTCGCGAAGACCCTCGACGCGATCGACCTCGGCGTCGAGCTCGGGGCCGAGGTCTACGTCATGTGGGGTGGGCGCGAGGGCGTCGAGGTGGACGCCGCCAAGGACCCACGGGCTGCGCTGGACCGCTACGCGGAGGCGGTGAACGCCTGTTGTGCGTATGTACGCGAGCGTGGCTACCGGCTCCGCTTCGCACTGGAGCCCAAGCCGAACGAGCCTCGAGGTGACATCTTCCTCCCCACCGTCGGGCACGCGCTCGGCTTCATCGAGCGCCTCGAGTGGCCCGACATGGTGGGCGTCAACCCCGAGTTCGCCCACGAGACGATGTCCGGGCTCAGCTTCCACCTCGGCGTCGCACAGGCGCTCTGGGCCGGCAAGCTGTTCCACATCGACCTGAACGCGCAGCGTCCCGGCAAGTTCGACCAGGACTTCCGCTTCGGCTCGGAGGGCATCCGGGACGCCTTCTACCTCGTCAAGCTGCTGGAGGAGTCGGGCTACACCGGGATGCGACACTTCGACGCCCACCCCTATCGGACCGAGGACGCGAGCGGCGTCTGGGACTTCGCGCGGGGCTGCATGCGGACCTATCTGATCCTCGCCGACAAGGCCCGGCGCTTCGCCGCCGATCCCGAGATCGCGGAGGCGCTCGCTGCGGCCAGCGCGGCCGGGATCCACGAGGAGACCGTCCCCGGCGGGGCGACCTCGGGAGCAGCGGTGAGCGCGCTGCGCGACCGCGTGCGCGCAGAGGCGGCGGATCCTGCGTGGCTGCACGCGCTCGCGACCCGTGGCTACGGCATGGAGCGGCTCGACCAGCTCGTGAACGAGCTGCTGCTCGGGGTGCGGTAGGGGCGCGGCAGAGGCGCGTGCGCGGGCCCGCGCCCCGGCTGGGCCGGGCCGTGGAGCCGCAGCCCAGCCCCGCCTGGCCGGAGGGCAGCGCGGTGGTCCACGGTCAGATCGCGACGAGGCGGAGCGTCGGGTCGAGGCGGTGCAGGTCGCTCGGATCGGACGTCACGACGACCTGGCGCGTACGGCGCGCGCAGACCACGACGTGGGCGTCGACGACGTCCGTGGTGGAACTGGCGGCGAGCAGCCGGCCGACGGAGACGGCGTCCGCCCGTCCGAGGGCCACGAGATCGGTCGTCACCTGGTGGGCGAGCCGGAGCAGGGAGACCTGGCGCTCTGGCCGGCGCACGACCTGGGCGAGGACGGTGGCCGGGATGGTGACGCGCCCCCCGGTCTGCCTCGCTCGCTCCAGGAGGACCAGGACGCGGCGGTCCTGACGTTCGAGGCCGATGAGCGCTCCTGCGTCGAGGGTGATGCCACGCATCAAGCTGCAGGCACGCTTCCTCGCGGCACGCCCCCTCGGGGCACGCTCCCGCCGAGGACGGCGTCCGCCCACCGCCGCTCCTCGTCCGTCAGATCACCGCCGGTTGCAGCGAGGCCCACAGCGAGCACCGCGTCCCATCCCGCCAGGTCGTCCAGGGCCGTGCCCACGGCCTGTTGCACGAAGCCCGAGACGGAGGGCGCCGCGCCGGCCTCGACGAGGGCACGGACGCGCGCGAGGTCGGACTCGTCGATCGTCACGGTCACCTTCCGGGTCGCCATACCAACGACCATACTCCGGGGCGTCCCAGCGGGCCCGACACGTGCGGCCGGCACCCTCTCGGCGTTGCGCCGCGTTTCGCGCCAACTCCACCGAGCGCGACGCCACCTGCGGCGGTCTCGACGACCTCGTTCTCTCCCTCCCGACGCCCCGAAACGTCGACGCGGACGGCGAGCTCGGCGCGACGGACCGAGGCGCCACCGAGC
>JAJYWE010000063.1:0-9353 GCA_021791675.1 Actinomycetes bacterium
CGCGCCTGGCCGAGCGCCCTGCCCCGCGACCCGAGGAGCGCTCGGTTCCGCCACCAGCGGAGCGGTCTGGTTCACCACCCGAAGAGCTTGAAGCGCGAGGCGGGCCAGATCCTGGCGACCACCCGTCCGATGATGTCGTGGCGCGGAACGGTGCCCCAGTAGCGGCTGTCGCACGAGATCCCGCGATTGTCCCCCATCACGAAGTACCGCCCGGCTGGGATCGTCTGCGGTTGGATCGGGATCCCCGGATCTGCCCGGGCGGATGCCGTGAGCCACGGCTGGGAGAGGAGGTGGTGGTTGATGAAGACCTCGCCGTGGGGGCCCGAGGAGATGAACTGGCCGGGCAGGCCGATCACGCGCTTCACCAGGTCGTGGATGTCCACGCCGGGCTCGCAGTGCTCGGCACGGGGCGCCCGGAAGACGATGATGTCCCCGGTGTGCACGGGGTGGAAGTCGTAGCTGAGCTTGTCGACGAGGATACGGTCGCCGATCATCAGCGTCGGTTCCATCGAGCCTGAGGGGATGAAGAAGGCCTGGACGACCCAGGTCCGCAGGGCGAGGGCGACCGACAGGGACACCGCGACCAGCACCACCCATTCGACCACCGCCCGACGGCGTCGAGGCCTGCCGTGGGCTCGCCGCGGCCGATCCTTCCTCGCGCTCCCTTCGGTGCCAGGCTTGCCAGCGGTGCCTGGCGGGCCGGCCGCGCCCGACGCACCGACCGCCTGGTGGTCGGTGCCTGCCTCGGTGCCCGATCTGCCGGTGGTGGTTGCTCCCGACTCCGGGACGGAGCTGTCGGCCCCCAGGGCCTCGCGCGTGCTCGCCCCGAGGTCCCGGTGCTCGTCCACGAGCTTCGACGCTAGCGAGGCCTACCCGGCGATGCCCGTCGCGGGCACGGAGTCGGTTGACGACCAGTCCCGCTGAGCCTAGATTGCACACAATTCGTCGCAGCACGGGGTGGGCAGAGGTGCAGGGAGCTGGAGACGTGGCAGAGGACGGCCGTTCGGCAACCGAAATTGCATACAAGGAGATCCGAGGCCACCTCCTCGACCGCCGGCTCCCCCCGGGCGCACCCTTGCGCGAGGCGGAGCTCGCCAGCCTGGCCGGCGTGTCCCGCACTCCCGTGCGCGAAGCGCTCCGCCGGCTCGACGCCGAAGGCTTGGTCGAGCTGCTGCCCCGTCGCGGGGCGCGGGTGGCGCCGTGGAGCGAGCAGGAGCTGGAGGACGTCTTCGCGCTCCGTCTGCGCCTCGAGGGGCTCGGCGCGAGGCTCGCGGCCACGAGGGCGAGCGCCGGAGAGGCCGAGCGGCTCCGCCAGCTCGCCGAGGCGGTGGCGATCGCCTCCCGCCGGCGAGACGCTCGCCGGTTCGACGAGATCACCCGGGCGAACAACGCCTTCCATGCCGGAGTCCTCGCAGCGGCTGGCGACGACTGGTTGCGCTCCTCGGTGGGTGCCGTCGTCTCCCGGGCACTGGTCCGCCACACGTTCGAGCGCTATCGGCCGGTCGACCTCCGCCGAAGCCTCGCGCACCACCACGAGCTCGCCGACGCAATCGCCGCTGGCGACCCGGACTGGGCGGAGTCGGTGATGTCCTCGCACATCTTCGCCGCTCGGCGTGTGCTCCTCTCGCACCGCGCGCAGGCCGACCGGACCGTGGCAGGGGCGAACGAATGAGCAGCGAAGCATCCGAGCCGAGCGAGCGGCGGGACAGGCGCCCTGCGCTGCCGGGGTCACCCGCCCCCGGGAGCGGACCGGGGTCGGCGGGGGCACCGGGATGGACGGGGGCACCGGGGCCGGCCGAGGACGCCGTGCCGGGCCCCCTCGCCGGGGTCACGGTGCTCGAGCTCGGCCAGCTGCTGGCTGGGCCGTTCTGTGGCCAGCTGCTCGGCGACTTTGGCGCGGAGGTCATCAAGCTCGAGGATCCCGGCAAGGGTGACCCGATGCGGGAGTGGGGTCGCGAGAAGCCGCACGGCCTGTCGCTCTGGTGGCCGGTCGTCGCTCGGGGGAAGAAGTCGGTGACCCTCAACCTCCGCAGCCCGAAGGGCCAGGAGCTCTTCCGGGACCTGGTCCGCCGCGCGGACGTGGTCGTGGAGAACTTCCGGCCCGGGACCCTCGAACGATGGGGGCTCGGTTTCGATGCGCTCTCGGCGCTCAACGAACGGCTGGTGCTCACGCGGGTGACCGGTTTCGGGCAGGACGGGCCCTACGCGTCACGCGCGGGGTACGGCGCGATCGGTGAGGCGATGGGAGGCCTCCGCTACGTCTGCGGCGACCCGTCGACCCCGCCGAGCCGGATGGGGATCTCGATCGGCGACGCACTGGCCGGGACCTTCGCCGCCTACGGGACGGTCCTCGCCCTGTTCGCCCGGGAGCGGACCGGTCGGGGGCAGGTCGTCGACTCCGCCATCTACGAGGCGGTGCTCGCGATGATGGAGTCCCTCGTGCCCGAGTACGCCCTCGGCCACTACGTCCGGGAGCGCACCGGCGCCACGCTCCCGAACGTCGCCCCCTCGAACGTCTACCCGACTGCAGACGGCGCGCTCGTGCTGATCGCTGCGAACCAGGACAGCGTCTTCGGCCGCCTCGCAGCGGCGATGGGTGAGCCGGAGCTCGCGTCGGACCCCCGCTACGCCTCGCACTCCGCGCGCGGGCTCGTCCAGGCAGAGCTCGACGAGCGCATCGCGGCGTGGACCGCGGCGCTCCCGGCCGCAGAGCTCGAGGCGATCCTCGACGAGCACGCCGTGCCACAGGGACGGATCTACACCGCAGCGGACATGCTGGCCGACCCGCACTTCGCCGCGCGTCGGGCGATCGTCGAGCTCCCGCACCCCGAGCTCGGCCCCTTCCCGATGCAGAACGTGGCGCCGAGGCTCTCGGCGACGCCCGGCTCCGTGCGCTGGGTGGGGCCCGAGCTCGGCGCGCACAACGAGGAGATCTGGGGCGAGCGCGTCGGTCTGTCCGGGGCGGAGCGGGAGGTGCTCGTGAGGGAGGGCGTGCTCTAGGCGCCCGAGCAGGACGACGCACAGCAGGACGACGCTCTCGGGCGGGGCGAGTGGGAGCGGGTCGCGAGGCAGCCGGGGTGGCGAGCGCCCCGGCCGAGACCGGGGTGGGGACACCGCCGGGGAGAGGAGGGGACCGTGCCCTACAGACTGGGCGTGGACGTCGGGGGGACCTTCACGGACCTCCTGCTCATCGACGAGGCGAGCGGCGCGACGCACCGGGCGAAGGTGCCCTCGACGCCCGCCGACCAGTCGGTCGGCGTGCTCGCAGGGATCCTCCAGCTCTGCGAGGCGGCAGGCGTCGACCCCGGGGCGATCACCCACCTCGTCCACGGGACGACCGTCGCGACCAACGCCGTGCTCGAGGGCAAGGGCGCGAAGGTCGGCCTCGTCGTGACCAAGGGCTACCGGCAGGTCCTCCAGGTGGCCCGCTCCTTCGTGCCCGGGGGCCTCGCGGGGTGGATCATCTGGCCGAAGCCGACGCCCCTCGCGCTCCTCGAGGACACCGTCGAGGCCGACGAACGCGTCGCCGCCACCGGCGAGGTACTCCGCCCGCTGGACGAGGACGCGCTCGTCGAGCGCCTCCGCGAGCTCGGGCGCCGTGGCGTCGAGGCCGTCACGGTCAGCTTCGTCAACGCCTTCGCCAACGACGCCCAAGAGCGTCGCGCCGAGGAGCTCTGCGCAGCCGAGCTCCCGGACCTGCCGGTGTCGCTCTCGTCGAAGATCCTCCCCGAGATCCGGGAGTACGAGCGCACGCTCACCACGGTCGCCAACTCCTATGTCCGCCCTGCGGTGTCGCGCTACATCGGGAGCCTCGAACGCGAGCTCGCCGCCCGGGGGATCGGGGCGCGCCTGCACATCCTGCGGTCGGACGGGGGCCTCATGCCGACGGACGTCGCCCGGGCGGCGCCGGTGACGATGCTGGTCTCGGGTCCGGCCGGCGGGGTGGCCGGCGCGGTGTGGATCGCACAACAGGCTGGTTTCGAGAACCTGCTGACGCTGGACATGGGCGGGACCTCGACCGACGTCGCCCTCGTGCAGTACGGGCGGACAGCGGTCGGTCGGGAGACCTCCGTCGGCGACCTCACGCTGCGGGCCAGCTCGATCGACGTGCGCACCGTCGGCGCCGGCGGCGGATCGATCGCCCACGTCCCCGAGCTCACCAAGGCCCTCCGGGTCGGCCCCCAGAGCGCCGGGGCCGAGCCCGGCCCGGCGGCGTACGGCCGCGGCGGAACCGAGCCGACTGTCACCGACGCGAACCTCGTGCTCGGCTACCTGCCCCCGGCGCTGCTCGGGGGGGAGATGGCCCTCGACGAGGAGGCGGCGTACGCCGCGGTCGCCAAGGTGAGCGAGGCGCTCGGGCTGGACGTCACCCGCACGGCGGCGGGGATCGTCGACATCGTGAACGAGCACATGTACGGGGCGCTCCGCCTCGTCTCGGTCCAGCAGGGCTACGACCCCCGCGACTACGCCCTGGTCGCCTTCGGTGGCGCAGGGCCGCTGCATGCCAACGCGCTGGGGCGGCTCATGGGCTCCTGGCCGGTGATCATCCCGCCCTCGCCGGGCGTGCTCTGCGCCTACGGGGACGCGACGACGCGCCTCGTGGACGAGGCCGCCAAGACGTTCATCCGGCGCTTCTCCGAGACCTCCGACGAGGAGGTGAGCGCGCTCCTGACCAGCCTCGCCGAGGAGGCAGCCGCGACCCTCGACGCCGAGGGCGTCCCCCGCGCGGAGCAGTCGCTCTCGCTCCAGGCGGACGTCCGCTACCACGGCCAGGGCTTCGAGGTCCCGATCGACCTCGACCAGCTCGGCCCGGGCCTGCTCGCCGGTGCCGGCGAGCGCTTCGACGCCGAGCACACCCGGCTGTTCACGTTCGCGCTCGACGCCGAGCACGAGCTCGTCAACCTGCGGGCGACCGTCCGGGGCGCCCCGCCGTCGGTCGTGGCGGAGCGCCTCGAGGAGGGAGGCCCGGACCCCGCCCCCGCGGCGACGGGCCGGCGGCGGATCTGGGTGGACGGGGGCGAGGTCGAGGCCACCGTCTACGACCGGGCGCGGCTGCGGGCCGGCAACGTCGTGGCCGGCCCGGCCATCCTCACCGAGATGGACTCGACCACCCTCGTCCTCCCCGGTCACGCGGGAAGCGTCGACCCCTTCGGCAACGTCCTCATCCGCCCGATCCCGAGCGAGGAGCACTGATGGCAACCATCGTCGAAGCAGCACCCACCGCGCTCGAGCCGGTGGCGATCGACCCGGTCACGCTCGACCTGATCGAGAACGCGTTGCGCAACGCCCGCTACGAGATGGACGCCGTGCTCTTCCGCACGGCCATGTCACCGGGCATCCGCGAGCAGCACGACGAGTTCCCCCTCATCGCCGACCACGAGGGACGGATGGTCGTCGGCCAGTTCGGCTCGTTCATCGGGGGCTTCCTCGACAACTACGACGGCACGGTCGAGGAGGGCGACGTCTTCCTCACCTCGGACCCCTACGCCTGCGACGGCGCGATCAGCCACGCGAACGACTGGCTGGTGCTGCTCCCGATCTACTTCCGGGGGCGCCTCGTCGGCTGGGGGGCCATGTTCGGCCACGTGACCGACGTGGGTGGCAAGGTGCCGGGCAGCCTGCCGACGGATGCTCGCTCGATCTTCGAGGAGGGGGTGGTGATCCCCCCGCTCAAGCTCTACCGCCGGGGCGAGCTGGCGGAGGACGCGCTCCGGCTCATCCTCAACCAGGTCCGGATGAAGGAGTGGAACCGCTCGGACCTGAACGCGATCGTGGCGGCCTGCCGGACGGCGGCCCGTCGCGTCGTCGAGCTCTGCGAGCGCTTCGGTGCCGACGTCTACCTCTCCGCGTGCGGCGCGCTCCTCGAGCGAAACCGGCGGGCCATGGCACAGCTCATCCAGACCACGATCGCCGAGGAGCGGCTCACCTTCACCGACTACGTGGACGACGACGGCCTCGGGCACGGCCCCTACCGCATCCACTGCACCATGTGGCGGGAGGGCGAGCGGGCGATCCTCGACTTCACGGGGACGGATCCCCAGTCCGAGGGACCGGTCAACTTCTACCTCAACGTGAACATGCTGAAGATGTTCTTCGGCATCTACATGATCATGGTCTTCGACCCCCAGATCCTCTGGAACGACGGCTTCTACCCGCTCGTCGAGGTGCGCATCCCCGAGGGGAGCTTCCTCCGGCCGCGCTACCCGGCCGCGCTCAGCTGCCGGACGCACGCCCTCGGGCGGATCTTCGACATCCTCGGCGGGCTGCTCGGCCAGCGCCAGCCCGAGTTCCTGAACGCGGCCGGGTTCTCGTCGTCCCCGCACCTCATGTACTCGGGCTTCGACCGGCGGGGGGAGTGGTTCCAGCTCTACCAGATCGGCTTCGGGGGCATCCCCGGACGGCCCTTCGGCGACGGCCCGGACGGCCATTCCCTCTGGCCGAGCTTCACGAACGTCCCGAACGAGTTCCTCGAGGCGTACTTCCCGCTCGTCATCGAGTCCTACGAGACCGTCGCCGACTCGGGCGGCCCCGGCTTCTACCGGGGCGGCAACGGGATCGACATCGCCTACCGGTTCCTCGAGCCCGGGACGATCTCCATCCACGACGACCGGTGGTTCACCTACCCCTGGGGCGTGAACGGCGGCCTGCCGGGCGCCCGGAGCCGCAAGCTGCTCGTGCGCGTGGGAGGCGGGGAGGAGATCCTGCCGTCCAAGTGCGACAACGTCCGCGTCGAGCCCGGTGACGTCCTCCACTACGTCACCTGGGGAGGCGGTGGGTGGGGCGACCCCTACGACCGCGACCCCGCTCTCGTCGCCCTCGAGGTGGACCGAGGGCTCGTGACGCTCGAGGGTGCCAGGCGCTACGGGGTCGTGCTCGAGGCCCGAGAGGACGCTCCGCCGGCGGTCGACGTCCCCGCCACCGAGCGGCTCCGGGAGCAGCTCCGCGCGGCCCGCGGCAAGGTCCAGGTCTTCGACTTCGGCCCCTCGATCGACGAGCTGCGCGCGTCGTGTCTCGCCGAGACCGGGCTCGCGCCGCCCGCACCGCCTGTCTTCCGCTGAGGGGGGTCTTCCGCCGAGGGGCCCGAGGCGGGGTTCGCTGAGCCGGCGCTGAGGGCGGCGCGCCGGTCGGACCGGCGTGTTCGGGGTTGACTGGTGCCGAGGGCGAGTCGGCCCCGATCGCGCGCGGAGGGAGTGCTGTGGAGGAGTCGGGCCGCCGGGGGCCGGGCGGGGGACGGGACGGGGAGCCAGTTCCCCCTGCGCCTACCCGCTCGCCGGTGCGGCCCACCCGGTCGCCGGTGGTGCCCCCCGGACGCCAGCCGATCGACCCGAATCGCCACGTGCTCGTCTCGACCCGACCCGGCACGCAGCCGCACCGGCCCGCAGACCTTCGGCCGGCACGCCCGGCACTGCGACCGCGCAGCGTGGTCGCACGCGCCGCTGCGGCGGGCGAGGCTGGTGTCGCGACGGCGCCGGGTTACCGGGAGCGACCGCCCGCGACCGGTGACGGCCACGGGGGTCGAGACGGTGGGCCGGCCACCGCGTGGGCGCCTCGCGTCGACGAGCAGAGCTGGGAGGGAGGCACCCACGTCGAGGGTACCCCTCGACGTGGCATCGAGCGGACGTCCGCGAGGGGGAGCGGTCGCAGGACCACGGGGCCGTCGCGCGCATCGCAGGGCACCCGGTCTGGGCGTCCGTCGGGCGCGCTCGGCGGTGAGGACGCGCTCCTGGACCGCTGGGGCCCGGAGCTCGCACGGCTGGTCGGGGTCGGCGAGGAGCATCGACCACCCGGCCCCGAGGCGAACGCACGTCTGACGGGGACGACCGGACTCGTCCTGATCGTCCTCCTCGCAGCGGAGGGGGTGACCGTCCCCTTCATCGCGCCGCTGTTCTCCTGGCACATCGTGATCGGGCTGGCGCTGATCCCGCCGCTCCTGTTGAAGTTGGGCTCCACGCTCTACCGGTTCCTGCGGTACTACCTGCGAAACCCCTCCTACCGGCGTGCCGGCCCCCCGCACCCGCTGCTGCGCCTGCTCGGCCCGCTGGTGATGATCACCACCGTCGTGCTCATGGCGTCCGGAGTGGCGCTCTGGATCGCCGGACCCCATGCGCGCCTGCTGCTCCGGGTCCACCAGGTCGCCTTCGTCCTCTGGTTCGTGGTCCTCGCCGTGCACGTGCTCTCCCACGTCCTTCGCGCGTTCCGACTGGCGCGTGCGGACTCAGCGGACCTTCGTGCCCGGGCGCCCGGTGCAGGTGGGGCACGGGTGCGCCGCGCGGTCGTGGCGCTGAGCGTGGTGGCCGGCGTGATCCTGTCGGCGACGCTGGTGGGCGGGAGCGTGGTCCGGGCGTGGGGGCCCGCCATCGGCGGGCGGGCGGTGGTCCGGCCGACGGCCTCGTCCTCCTCGCACCGCTGAGGGCCCAGCGGCGAGGGCCGGGCCCTCGCTCAGGTCGGGCGCTGCGTCGCGAACCAGGCCGTGACCTCGTCCTCCCGGCACACGTCGGCATACTTCGCCTCGAGGTCGAACAGGTTCGCCTCGTGCGGTCGCGGGTCTCGGTCGCCGACGGCCTCGCGGACCACGATCGGACGGAAGCCGTGCTGCAGCGCGTCCACAGCCGTGGCGCGCACGCACCCGCTCGTGGTGAAGCCGGTGACGACGACCGTGTCGACACCGTCGGCGACGAGCGAGGAGGCGAGTGACGTCCCGAAGAACGCGCTCGCGTACTGCTTGACCACCACGAGCTCGTCCTGGCGGGGCTCGAGCGCGGGGTCGAGCGCGCCGAGCGGGGACCCCTCCTCGAGTACGCCGAGCGAGGGGATCTTCCGAACGAAGTGACCACCATCTCCCGAACCGGGCCGGTAGCGCACCACGGTGAAGGCGACCGGCGCGCGTGCGGCCCGAGCTGCGCCGAGCACGCGGACCACCCCGTCCCGGGCCGTCTCGACGCCGGCGTAGAGCGGGGACGAAGGCTCGAGGTAGGCGCGGACGACGTCCACCACGACCAGCGCTGCCCGCCGTCCGAAGCCGAGCCGGCCGGCGAAGCCAGAGGTCCGGTAGTCCTGGTGGAGCCGGTCGAGCTCCTCGTCGCCGTCGGCTCGCTCTGCCACGCCACCACCCTAGGTCTGCGACGTGGGGAGCCGAGGGGCTTGCCGGAGGCTGCGCCAGGCCGACGGCGGGGCGTAGCCTGGGGGAGAGCGAGGGAGACCCGAGAGACGATGAGCGTGAGGACGGCCAGGGCTGACCGGCGGGGACCCGGCGCGCGGTGATCGGGACGCGGGTCCGGGGCGGCGGACCGTGAGCCGAGCGGTGACGCCGGGAGGAGGGCCGGCAGGAGAGGCCGCGCCCGGCGGCGACCCGG
>JAJYWE010000063.1:9453-12775 GCA_021791675.1 Actinomycetes bacterium
AGGAGCCGAGGCCAGGTGTCTCGACGGCTCGCGGGCGGGAGCCGTCGGGCGTCCCGCAGTGGCTCGCCGCCGGAGCCGCCTTCTCCTGGCGCCTCCTCGTCGTCGCAGCCGCGCTCTACGTCGTGGGAGAGGGCTTCGTGTTGCTTCGCGTGGTCACGGTGCCGCTCATCGCCGCGCTCTTCCTCGCCACGCTGCTCTCGCCGCCGACCCGCTGGCTCGAGCGGCACGGCTGGCCACGGCTGCTCGCCACCTGGACCGTGGTGCTCGGCACCCTGGTCGTCCTCGGCGCAGTGGTCTTCGGGCTCGTCCAACCGGCGGTCGGGGAGTTCAGCGTGCTCCGGGGCGAGGTGACGCTCGGGATCGCCCAGGGCCAGCGCTGGCTCGTCCACGGGCCGCTCCATCTGTCGGCCCACCAGGTCGACAACCTGGCCGCACAGCTCGAACGGCTCGCCTCGCGCAATCCCGCTGGCGTGGTGCGGAGCGCGCTCTCGGGCGTCGCCGTCGCCGCGGAGGTCCTCGCCGGGGCGGCGCTGACGGCGGTGCTCACGTTCTTCTTCGTGAAGGACGGGGGCTCGCTCGCGGGTTGGTTCTGCAGGCTTGCCCCAGACGGCCCTGGCCGCCGCCGCCTCGAGCTGCTCGGGGGGCGCGCCTGGGCGACGCTCGCCGGCTACGTGCGGGGAACACTCTTCAACGGTCTGGTGAACGCGATCCTGATCAGCCTGACGCTGGTGCTCCTGCGCGTCCCACTGGTCCTCCCGCTCGCGCTGCTCACCTTCGTCGGAGGCTTCGTGCCCCTGGTCGGGGCGATCGTGGCTGGAGCCCTCGCCGCGCTCGTGACGCTGGTGGCCAAGGGTCCCATCGCGGCCCTGGTCGTGGTCGGCGCGACGGTCGTGATCCACAACGTCGAGGGGTACCTGAGCGGCCCGCTCGTCTTCCGGCGCGCCGTCCGGCTCCACCCCGTCGTGATCCTGCTTGCACTCGGTATCGGCACGATCCTCGGGGGCATCATCGGGACGTTCCTCGCCGTGCCGCTCGTGGCGATCGTCGCCGTCGTGATCGGCGTGATGCGCGCCGAGCTACCGGAGAGCGGTGACCCGGCCGAGTCCGGCCTCGTGGGCGCTGCGACCGAGCAGGGCGATCGCCCGATCTGGCTCCCGGCTGCGAGACCGGCTCGTGCTCGCCGAGCGAGGCCCGCCCCGCCCGCCCCTCCTGGCTCCTCTGACCCCGCCGCCCCTCCTGGTCGTTCCGCCCGTCCTGGCCCTTCCGCTCGACCTGGCGCTCCCGACCCGGCGAGGGCTCCGGGGGCTGCGCAGGGCGACGGTGAGGCGCCCGTACCGGTTGCGGCTCCCGGCGCCGAGCCGGGCTCGGGCGGCTGATGGCCTTCCGGCTCGTCGACCTCTTGGCGCCGGAGGTCCAGGCCGACCCCGGACCGTTCCTCGCCCGCCTGGCTGCTGCGAGCCCCGTGTTCGAGGTGCGGCCCGAGCTGTTCGTGGTGGCTGGACATGCCGCCGCACACGAGGTCCTTGCGAGCCGAGCCTGCTCGTCCGATCGGCGGCACTCGAAGGCCGCGCAGGCCTGGCGGGCGAACGCACCGGCAGAGCTGGTTGCTGCCCTCGACGCCCGCCGGGGCGCTCGCCCCTTCCTCGTCCTCGACCCCCCAGACCACACCCGACTGCGCCAGGTGGTGGCACCGGCCTTCCGGCCGTCCGTCGTCGCTCGCCTTCGCCGTCGGGTCGCCGGCATCGCCAGCGAGCTGATCGACGCGATGGTCGAGCAGGGCTCCGACGGGAGTGGGCTCGAGGTCGTGGCCGGGTTGGCTCGACCGCTTCCGGTGGCTGTGATCGCAGACCTGCTCGGGATCCCGCACTCCGACCGGCCGGTCGTGGCCGAGTGGTCGGACGCGCTGGCGGCGAGCCTGGAGCCAGAGGAGACGGTGGGGCGAACGGCGCTGTTGCGCCTCGTCGAGGTCCGGGAGGTGCTGGGCGAGTACCTCCGTGCGCTGGCTCGGGCGCGCAGGAGCCAGCCGACCGGTGACCTCCTGGGCACGCTCGTCGAGGCGATGGGTAGCGGGGTGCTCGCGGAGGACGAGCTCGTCGCCACGGCCACGCTGCTGCTCGCCGCCGGGCACGAGACGACCACCGGGCTGATCGGGAACGCCGTCGTCCGCCTCGCCGGCGATCCGGCTGCGGTGACCGCGTGGCGGGAGCGGCCGGGAATCGGGGCGAGCGCCGTCGAGGAGCTGCTCCGACTCGACGGGCCAGTCCAGCTCACCGCGCGGACGACGCTCGCTCCGATCTCGGTCGATGGCGTCGAGATCCCCGCTGGCGTCGACGTCATCGTGCTGCTCGGCGCGGCCAATCGCGACCACCGGGTGTTCCCCGGGCCCGACCGCCTCGACCTCGAGCGCTCTCCGAACCCCCAGCTCGCGTTCGGCTTCGGCCTGCATCACTGCCTCGGGGCGCCACTCGCTCGCCTCGAGGCCGAGGTCGCGTTGTACGAGCTGGTTGCCCGCCTCGGCAGGCTCGAGCTGGCCAGAGCACCGGAGCGCCGGCCGGGTGTGGTGCTCCGGGGGATGCGGTCGGTGTGGCTGCGCCCGCCAGCGCAGGTCGTACGGCAGCCAGCGCAGGCGGCGCGTTGGTGACGGAGCGGGCGGTCGTCCGGGTGGTTCGGGCCTGATGGCGCGGCGGCGCTCGCGGGGAGGCTCCGCCGGTTGGGGGGAGTCGACCGATCTGTCCGTCCTCGTGGAGGGGGATGCCGATGTCGGGCCGGCTCTGACGCACGTCACGAGGGAGCCGCGACGCCGGCCCACCCCCGCTGGGTGGCGACACCGAGACGCGGTGCGTGCCTCGGAGCCGGAGTACCTGCCGGACCGGTCGGGGGCCGGAGGTGGGGCGATCGGGCTGGGGTCGGCACCTGCGACAGGAGCGAAGCACCCCGCACGGAACGGCGCTGTGCAGCGCGGTCGTCACGTCGAGGTCGTAGGGGTGGCCGCCCTCGCCGGCGTCGCACTGCTCAGCTTGGTGCTCGTGCTCGCGGGCGAGATCGGGTCGGGCCGGTGGTCGGCCGATCGCCCGCAGCTGCGCGCACCGGCCGGGCTGCGGGTACCGGTGGAGCAGCCAGCCCCGGCGACCGCGCCCTCCGGTGGGGGTGGGCTCGCGGAGGCGCTCGCCTTCGGGGGAGGCTCCACACCGCCCGTGGAGTCGATGGGGGCGTGGCGCGCGCTCCGGATGGTGGTGCGCGCCGAGCACTCGCCCAAGGTGGGTGGGACTGCCCAGCCCGAGCGGGGCTCGCCCGCCGCAATGGTTGGCTCGGGGTCCGAGGG
>JAJYWE010000063.1:12875-14053 GCA_021791675.1 Actinomycetes bacterium
CCTTCGCGTCCGGGTCGAGCGCCGTCACGTCCCGCTCCAGGGTCGTCGCGTCTGGGTCGACCGCCTCCGCGTCCGGGTCGAGGGCTGTCGCCCCGGCGCCGCGGGAAGGATTGACCGAGCCGCCGGGTTGACCAGGGTGCCCGATGTTCGGGGGTCTCGGATCTAACGGTCTGACGGGGCCGAGCAGCACCGTCGCCGAGACCGGTCGGCAGCCGTAACCGCACGAAGGAGCAGCTCATGAACCTCTACCTCGGTGACACCGTGCCGGACTTCACCGCACCGTCGACCGCCGGCGTGATCCACTTCTACGACTACCTCGGGGACTCTTGGGGGATCCTGTTCTCGCACCCGCGCGACTTCACGCCCGTCTGCACCACCGAGCTGGGTGAGGTCGCGAGGCTGAAGCCGGAGTTCGACCGGCGCAACACGAAAGTGGTCGGGCTGTCGGTCGATCCTGTCGAGGAGCACGAGCGATGGAAGGCCGACATCGAGGAGACCCAGGGCCACGCCCTCAACTTCCCCCTCCTCGGTGACCAGGACCGCGCCGTCGCGAACCTCTACGGCATGATCCACCCGAACGCGAGCGACACCTTCACCGTCCGGTCGGTCTACATCATCGACCCGGCGAAGAAGCTGCGGCTGACGCTCACGTATCCGGCCAGTGTTGGGCGGAACTTCGCGGAGATCCTCCGCGTCCTCGACGCGCTCCAACTGACCGACCGCTACCCCATCTCGACCCCGGTGAACTGGGAAGAGGGTGCGGAAGTCATCGTCTCACCAGGGCTGTCGGACGACGAGGCGAAGGAGCGGTTCCCGATGGGCTTCCGCACCCTGCGCCCGTACCTGCGCCTCACCCCGCAGCCCGACAAGGCCTGAACGGGCCGGCGCCGCTCGGCCCGGCGCTCTCGGGTTCGTCGCCCGGGCCGAGCGGTGCGTCGGTTCGACAGGGGGCAGGCCGGTCTCCGGATCTACTGGACCCGCTCGCGGTCGGGCCGGATCTTGAGGATGACCCGCTCGCTCTGGATCTCGGGGCCGTAGGGGCCGCCCGTGTACTTCTCCGAGAGCTCGTCGATGTGGGCACGGGCCTCGGGGCCGGTCACCGTCTCGACCACCGTGCCCCGCACCTCTGCGTAGTGGTACGGGTTCTCCAAGTCCCAGATCGCGACCGAGACGCGCGG
>JAJYWE010000012.1:0-29632 GCA_021791675.1 Actinomycetes bacterium
CCGACACCTCCCGGCGACGGCGCAACGGCACGATCTCGGTAACCGGGCGCCGATCGACGGTAACCGTCAATCCCTCTCCGGCTCTCCGGCTTCGACCCGGCGAAGCACTTCGCTGGCCGTGCTCCGAGGGTCTCGGACGGAGATGGAGCGGCCCGACAGGACAGCGCAGCACGGATAGCCACACAGAGCCCGGTGGAGACGATGGGACTCGAACCCACGACCCCCTGCTTGCAAAGCAGGTGCTCTTCCAGCTGAGCTACGTCCCCTCGTCGGTCACACTAGTCCCGGCTCACTCATCCACCCCCCGTCGCCTTCGCGAAGCGCTGCTCGCAGCGCTGGCGAGCGCTGTCGTCGTGTGCGGCCGAGAGACAGCGGTGCAGCTCGGTGATCTGTGACTCGTGGTGGGCGACGAACGCGAAGGCGAGGCCGAGGAACACCCCACCCACCACCAGCCCGAGGATGCCCGCGGCAAGACCGGCCGTTGCAAGACGCCCGTCCCCGACCCCGGCTCGCCAGCGCCGGCGCCCGTTCAGGCCGAGGACCACCGCCACCAGCGCCACGAGGACCCCAAAGAACGGCGAGACGAGCGAGAGCGGAATGCTGACCACACCGGCGATGACGGCGCCAGCACCCCCTCCCCGTTCCCCACGTCCCCCAGTCGCCTCAGCCACCGCGACACCGCAACACGAACTCGGGTCGAGAAACCGTCCGGACGACCAGATCCTCCCTGTTCACCCGGCCTCCACCGGTGCGAGCGTGGCCGCGCGGACACCCGTAGCCGCGAGCTCGCCGAGCAGCCCGGTCGGGTTCGGAACAACCGACGCGAGTCCACCGACACCGGGGCCCCCGAGCCTGTCCTGCTGGACCCAGCGCGCCGCAGCGGCGGCAACAGCCCCTGCAGCGACCGCCGGGCGTTCGAGCGCGCCCAGCACGACAACCTCGGCTGATCCAGATCGCCAGCCACGGACCTCGACCGTCACCGCACCGAGGCCGTCCTCGGTGTGGCGCAAGCGACTTCCGAGCAGCGCGGGGGGACCGAACTGCCCCCGCCATGACCCGACCTCCCGAGTGACCACCCGCGAGGAATCAGGGAAGGCACGCTGGAGCAACGCGGTGGCCCCGCTCGCGCACGGTCGAGCCGGGCGCACACCCACCGGATCGGGGAAGGGTACGAGCACCGATCCTCCCCGAGGTCGGACCCCGCGGAAGCTCCCTCCCCGCCACTCCTCGACCGACGCGGATCGCGCCGCGTGATGCTCGGCCCGGCACGCCGCGCCGCCGACGCCCATGCTCGCTACCTCGACGCCGTCGACTCGATCCAGCCGGGTCGCGGCGTGACCCGCAAGGAGACACGCCAGCCCAGGCGCGAAACCGGCGCCCGCGACCAGCTGGACGCCGCGTGCCACGACGAGCGTCTCGAGCGCGAGCAACTGGGCCACCACGCCGGGCGCGCCGCTCGTGGAGACCACCGATCGACCGGCCCGGACGGCCCGCTCCGCGAGTGTGGCCTGCTCCGGCCCGGGACAGGCGAGAACGAGCACCGACACCTGCTCGACGAGGGCCTCGAGATCCGGCGCGACGCGCACACCACCAACTCGCGCCCGCACGTGTGCGCGGGCCTCCGGATCGAGGTCCCAGACGACCACGCCGGCGGCGCCGTCTGCGAGAAGTCGGGCAGCCCGGGCCCCGACGGCCCCGAGCCCCACGATCCCGACCGGGGCGCCCTGCTCGGTCACTCGACGCTCGGGAGCTCGAGTGGGCGCCACAAACCTGCGCCAGCCGGTTCGCTCCGTCGCGAACGGCCACGTCGAGCCAGCAGCGCCAGTCCGAGAACGACCAGTCCACGTACCAACCAACGCCGTCGCGACCGCGCGCTGCGGCGAGCCGGGGTCGACGCTCCGATCTCAGCGTGGAGCGCGCGGTTCGAGGTGTCAGCTGGCAAGGCGTTGACCTGGTCTCACGCGGGAGCTGGGTCGAGGTCTCGGCCCAGCGGGACCTGGACCCGATCCCCCAGCTCCTCGTGGCACGAGCCAGCTCGTCGCGTCGCGAACCACAACAACACGGCCGCATCCACCACCAGGAACCTAGTGGCTCCTGGATCGCGTTCGAGGAGGGGGTTTCGTCCTGCGGGTCCGGACGCCCGCTCAGACCCGACCCGGAATCAGCTTCGGCGTCACCTCCCCGTGTCTGGGCGCGATGGGGCCGTCCACCCCGAGGATGACGGCGGCCTCCGCGCCTCGGGCAACAGCCGCTCGGGGATACCGACTTCGAAGTGCTCGAGGATCGACGCGCACGTTCCCAGGTGTCCGGAAACGGGGCTCCGGATGGGCGGCGTCGGCGACGGCGAGGCCAAGTCCGAGAGGGTGCCAGCCCAGACGAGGAAGCCGACCTCGAGGTGGCGCTCCTTCCCGGAGTGCCACTCCTCTTCGAAGGCTTCGAGCTTTCACACGCGAACCGCGGCTTCCACGGTCAGGAGGGAACGAAGGTTGGCCCCCGAGTCGCTCGCCCTGCCGTCGGGAACCAAAGGGGCTCTCCGCGCTCCGCGAAGCGAGGTCCCGCCGTTGGAAGCGGTCGACGGCCAGCCCCTCGGGCCCCCGAGGAAATCGGTAGAGCACCGAGTGCACCTCGCCTGCATCGGGCCTTCTCGGTGGGGCTAGCTGGAATCGAACCAGCGACCTCAGCATTATCAGTGCTGCGCTCTAACCGACTGAGCTATAGCCCCGTGGGCTCCCGCAGCGTCTCCCGTGGGCCACGACCTCCGTGGAGCCAGTCGACCAGCAGAGCCGTGCAGAACCTACCCGACACCGTGCCGGCGGCCTACACCTCGCCGTCGCCCCCGCCGAGGACCGGTGCCGCGGATGCCACCGTTGCGCCCTCGTCGAGCTGCATGAGCCGCACGCCCGTGGCATCTCGTCCCTGGGAGGGGATCTGGCGGACCGATGTCCGGATGGTCACGCCGGCAGAGGAGACCAGGATCACCTCGTCGTCGAGCCCTGCCATGAAGGCTGCGACGACCCGGCCCCGTCGTGCCGTCAGCTTGATCCCGCGCACCCCTTGGCCACCACGCGCCTGGCGGGTGAAGCGGTCCAGCTTGGTGCGCTTGCCGTACCCGGCGTCCGTGACCAGGAGGATGTCCAGCTCGTCACCCGCCACGTCCGCCGAGACGACCTGGTCACCAGCTCGGAGCCGCATGCCGCGCACCCCTGCGGTGTCCCGACCGGTCGGGCGGACATCGGCCTCCGCGAAACGAATCGTCATGCCGGCCTGGCTCACCAGGAAGAGGTCGTCCTCGCCTCCGGTCGGCACGACGCGAACCAGCTCGTCGCCCTCACGGAGCGCGAGTGCGATGAAGCCCTCGCGGCGCGACTTGTCGTACTCGGCGAGTGCCGTCCGCTTGACCTGCCCGTGCCTGGTGACGAAGGTGAGGAACCCGTCACCGGCGAAGTCGCGCGTTGCGATGAGCGCTTGGACCCGCTCGCCGGCCGCCAGCGGTACCAGGTTCACGATCGGGGTTCCACGGGCGTTGCGCTCCTTGATGGGGACCTCGAAGGCACGGAGGCGGAACACCCGCCCGGCGTTCGAGAACACCAGCAGGTGCGAGTGCGCCGTCGTGTGGATCACCTGGCTGACGATGTCCTCTTCCTTCAGCTTCGTGCCCTGCACGCCCCGCCCGCCACGCGCCTGGGTCCGGAAGGCGTCCGCCGTCACCGCCTTCACGTACCCTGCCCGCGTCATCGTGATGACGAGCTCCTCGTCGTCGATCAGGTCCTCCGCGCCGAGATCGCCGGGGTCCACCGTGATGACCGAGCGGCGCGGGTTGCCGAAGCGGTCCCGGACCGTCCCGAGCTCGTCCCGGATCACCCCGCGGAGCCGGCCCTCGTCGGCGAGGATCGCCTCGAGCTCGGCGATGGTCTCCCTGAGGGCCGCCAGCTCCGCCTCGAGCTCGCTCCGCCCGAGGCGGGTGAGCCGCCCGAGCGGCATGTCCAGAATGTGGTTGGCCTGGACCTCCGAGAAGCCGAACGGGTCGTCCTGAAGGGCGAGGCGTGCAGCCGCTCGGTCTGCGGCCGCACGGATCGTGGCGATGACCGCGTCGAGCTGGTCGATCGCCCGCAGGAGGCCCTCCACGATGTGGGCTCGCTCCTGGGCACGGCGGAGCCGGTAGGCGCTCCGTCTCCGAACCACCTCCACCTGATGGGAGATGTAGGCGGTGAGCATCGGCGCGAGCCCGAGCGTCCTCGGTACCCCGTCGACGAGCGCGAGCATGTTGACACCGAAGCTCACCTGCAACGGCGTGTGCTTGAACAGGTTGTTCAGCAGGACACTCGCGTTGGCGTCGCGCCGTACGTTGATCACGAGCCGGGTCCGCTTGCCCGCCGACTCGTTGCGCAGGCCCTCGCTGGGGATCCCGGAGATCTCCCCCGTCGAGACCAGCTCCCCGATCTTCTTCTCGATCACCTCGACCGAAGTCTGGTAGGGGATCTCGGTGACCACGATCCGCTCGGCGCCACCCTTGAGCTGTTCGATCTCGGCCGTCGCCCGCAGCTTGATCGAGCCGCGCCCGGTCCGGTACGCATCCATGATGCCGGACCGCCCGAGGATCTGGCCCCCCGTCGGGAAGTCGGGGCCCTTCACGAAGGCCATGAGATCGTCCGAGGTCGCGTCCGGGTGCTCGAGCAGGTGGATGGTCGCGTTCACGACCTCGGTGAGGTTGTGTGGCGGGATGTTCGTGGCCATCCCCACGGCGATCCCCTGGCTGCCGTTTACCAGCAGGTTGGGGAAACGGGCGGGCATGACCACCGGCTGGGTGTCGGAGCCGTCGTAGTTCGGCTCGAAGTCGACGGTGTCCTCGTCGATCCCCGCCATCAGGTCGAGCGCGATCGGCGCCAGTCGGCACTCGGTGTAGCGGGACGCCGCAGCCCCCGTGTCGGGATCGGGGGAGCCGAAGTTCCCGTGCCCATCGACGAGAGGGTGTCGGAGGCTGAAGTCCTGGACCATGCGGACCAGTGCGTCGTAGATCGCCAGGTCGCCGTGGGGATGGAACTTCCCCATCACGTCGCCGACCACCTTCGAGCACTTGACGTGGGGTCGGTCGGGTCGAAGGCCCGTCTGGAGCATCGAGTAGAGGATGCGGCGGTGGACGGGCTTCAGCCCGTCCCGGACGTCCGGCAACGCCCGTGAGACGATGACCGACATCGAGTACTCGAGGAAGGAGCGTTCCATCTCCTCCTGGATCTCGATCGGCTCGACGGCACCGGACTCGGGCGGGCGCTGGTCGCTCATGGACGGCACTCCTCCTCGTGACGGGCAGCCGCGCGGCGCGCGGCGCGCGGCGCCTGGCCCGAGCAGCGGCCGGCGCCGCCTGCCGAGCCTTCACGGACCGGCTGCGCCGCAGCGGCCCGCGGACCCGCGCCCACTTGCTCAGATGTCAAGGAACCGGACGTCCCGAGCGTTCTGCTGGATGAACTGGCGCCGCAGCTCCACGTCCTCACCCATGAGGATCGAGCACACGTCGTCGGCGATCGCAGCCTGCTCGACGCTGATCTGGAGCAGGGAACGCAGAGATGGGTCCATCGTCGTGACCTTGAGCTCGTCGAAGTCCATCTCGCCGAGCCCCTTCAGGCGGTTGAACTCTGCCTTCGGGTGCTCGGCCGAGTACCGCGCACGCTCGACGTCGTCCTTCAGGTAGAGCTTCTCCTTCCCGACGGTGGTCGAGTAGAGCGGCGGCTGGGCCACGTAGACAAATCCTGCCTCGACGAGCGGGCGCATCTGGCGGAAGAACAGCGTGAGCAACAACGTCCGGATGTGTGAACCATCCACGTCGGCGTCGGCAAGGATGATCACCTTGTGGTACCGGACCTTCGCGACGTCGAACTCCTCCCCGACGCCACCGCCGATCGCCGCCACGAGGGCCTGGATCTCCGCGTTCTTCAGCATCTTGTCGACGCGGGCACGCTCGACGTTCAGGATCTTGCCCCGAATCGGCAGAATGGCCTGGGTTCTCGGGTCGCGAGCATCCTTCGCCGAGCCGCCGGCGGAGTTCCCCTCGACGATGAAGAGCTCCGAGTCGCGTGGGTCCCGCGAGCTGCAGTCGACCAGCTTGCCGGGCAGCCCGGCACCACCGAGCGCCGTCTTGCGCCGCGTGAGCTCCCGCGCCTGCTGCGCCGCCATGCGCGCGCGGGCCGCGGCGACGGCCTTCTGCACTACTTGGCGCGCCTCTGTCGGGTGCTCGTTGAGCCACTCCGCCAGCCGGTCGTTGGTCGCGCGTTCCACGAGCGAACGGATCGAGACGTTCCCGAGCTTGCCCTTGGTCTGTCCCTCGAACTGCGGCGTGGTGAGCCGGACCGACAGGATGGCCGTCAAACCCTCACGGATGTCCTTACCCTCGAGGTTCTCGTCCTTTTCCTTGAGCAAGCCGCGCTCGCGGGCGTAGCGGTTCACCACGTTCGTGAGCGCCTTGCGGAAGCCCTCCTCGTGCATGCCACCCTCCGTCGTGGCGATGCCGTTGGCGAAGGAATAGATCGTCTCGTAGTAGCCGGTGTTCCACTGGAAGGCGACCTCGACCTCCTGGTCCGCTTCGCTCACTGCGTACGACCCCACTTGGCGGAACAGCGCTTCCTTCGCAGCGTTGAGGTGCCGGACGTAGTCGCTGATGCCGCCTGCGTAGCGGTATGTCGTCCGCTGGGTGTGGCCCGCGCGCTCGTCCTCGAAACGGATCTCGAGACCTCGGTTGAGGAACGCCATGGTCTGCAGCCGCTCACCGACCGTCTGGGCGCGGAACTCGATCCCCTCCACGAAGATGGTGGGGTCGGGCCAGAAGCTCACCGTGGTCCCGGTCCGCCCGCCGGGGGCCGGCCCGACGACCTCGAGACCTCCGACCGGTGACCCACCGTCGGCGAACTCCATCCGATGCCGCTTGCCGTCACGGTCGACCTCCAGCACGAGACGTCGTGACAGCGCGTTCACCACCGAGACGCCGACGCCGTGGAGACCGCCCGAGACCTTGTAGCCACCACCGCCGAACTTGCCACCGGCATGGAGCATCGTGAGCACGATCTCTGCTGCGGAACGGTCGGGGTACTGGGGATGCGGCTCGACCGGGATCCCACGGCCGTCGTCGACGACACGGCAACCGCCGTCTGCGAGGAGCGTGACGTCGATCCGGTGGCAGTAGCCCTGCATCGCCTCGTCCACGGCGTTGTCCACCACCTCCCAGACGAGATGGTGGAGCCCGGTCGGGCCTGTCGACCCGATGTACATCCCGGGCCTGAGCCGGACAGGTTCGAGCCCCTCCAGGACTTGGATCGCCGAGGCATCGTAGGCCGGTGCCAACTCGGCGACGGCGGACGCCGGGAGCTCACTCCGTTGCACAGCCACGGGCGCGACCTTTCGGGTTCAGGATCGAGTGCTCCACCGATCGGGCGGTCGACTCCGGGACGCGTACCCGTGGGCGAGACGATTTTCCCTGGTCGGAGCAGAGAACAACAAGGTCATCCTACCAGCTCGGTGGCACCCCCCGTGCGAGAGGGTCCCACTGGCACCCGCGCCCGCTCATCCCCCAGGCTGTCCGGACTCGCCGGGCCGGAGCCGAAACGTCGGCCCTCGGGGCGTTGGACGCCCAACCTTCACCTCGATGCGCTCGGCGACAGGACGACCGGCAGCCTCGCCGAGGGCCTCCAGGAGGGTGGGCCCGAGGAACTGCAGCTGCGTCGCCCAACTCGGGTGGTCGACCTGAACGGTGAGGACGCCTGATCGGAGGCTCCACGGTCGTGCATGGCGGGCGACCGCCTCCCCGACGACCCCGTCCCATGCGGCGAAACACGCGTGGAGCGCGTCGACGTCGCCGAGACCGAGCCGGGACGCAACCCGCTCGAGGGACGCCCGCGCGGGTTGCGGCTCTCGTCCACCCTCGCCAGGGAGCGGGCGCCAGCTCATGACTCCACCGCTGCGGGGCACATCGGTGTCCCCGACTCCCCCCCATCCACGAGGGGAGCGCCGCCTCCCCCGCCCTGAGTCGCACCGAGCCGCCTCCCGATCTCCCGAACGTCGATCGTGGTGGCCACGTCGATGCCGAGGCGAGGTGGGCTCGCCGCTGCCAGGATCACCTGAGCGGAGGGCACCGCCTCGATGAGCGCCGCAGCACGGTAGTCGTCGAGCTCGGACAGGACGTCGTCCAAGAGGAGGATCGGGGCGGTCCCGACATGCTCCTCGACGAGCGTGTGTGCCGCCAGGCGGAGTGCAAGGGCAAGCGTCCGCTGCTCCCCCTGCGAGGCGTGGCTGCGCGCCAGCTTCCCTGCATGCAGGATCACCAGCTCGTCCCGGTGTGGCCCGACCGAGGTGACCTGGCGCCGGAGATCCTCCCCCCGGTGCGCAGCCAGCGCGGCATCGAGCTCGCCGGACCACGACCGTGTGTAGGAGAGCGAGACCGAGCCACGTTCTCCTGCCACCCGCCCGTAGGCGGACTCGAAAGCCGGTCGGAGCGCTGCGACGAGCGCTTCGCGCCGCGCGGCGACCTCCTCACCGAGCCTGCTCAGCTGACGATCCCAGACGGCAAGCGTGTCCTCGATCTCCGCGGTCAGTCGGCCAGACGCCTGGCGGAGCAGGATCGCCCGTTGCCGGAGGACCCGGTCGAGTCCTGCCCGCGCCTCGGCGAACGAGGCCGAGATGCTCGACGCGGTCTCGTCGAGCACGGCTCGGCGCTCCGACGGAGAACCCTTCACGACGGCCAGGTCGTCCGGGGTGAAGACGCTGACCGGGAACGAGGCTTGCAGTTCCCGGTGGTGACGGACCGGCTGGCGGTTCACGAGGACCCGGTCCCTCCCGGGCACGTTGCACTCCGCCTCGACGAGGAGCGCACGACCTCCGGAGTCGAATCGTCCGCGCACGATCGCCTGGGGCGCGCCCTCTCGGACGAGCACGTCTCGTGGCGCTGCCCGGAAGGACTCCCTCCGCGCGAGCCAGGCCAACGCCTCGAGGACGTTGGTCTTGCCGGACCCGTTCGGCCCGGTGAGGAGGGTGATCCCCGTCGCGCTCGGTGCGAGCTCAGCCACCTCCCAGCACCGCCAGTCCGAGAGCCACAGCCGCTCGACATGCATGGCCAGGCGCTACGGAACCCGAACGGGCATGAGGATGTAGCGATAGTCGACGGAGCTCACGTCGCGAATGAGCACCGCCTTCGACGGATCGGAGAGCTCGATCAGGACCTCGTCCCCCGTCACCCCCTCGACCCCCTCGATCAGGAAGGTGGGGTTGAACGCCATAGCCGCCTCCTCGCCCTCGTAGCGGGCGTCGAGGTCCTCCGCGCCCTGCCCGACGTCGACAGCAGACGCGGCGAGCTCGACTCGATCCTCGTGGAGGGAGACGCGAACCGGGGTGGCCTGGTCCCGGTTCAGCAAACGCATCCGGCGAACTGCTTCGAGGAACGGCTCCTTCGCGACAACCAGCCGGTTCGGGTACTGCGGTGGGAAGAGTGCTTGGTAGTTCGGGAAGTCGGAACCGATGATGCGGCTGAGAAGGCGAACCTTGCCGACGGAGAAGAGCGCTTCGCGCTCGCCGACCAGCACGTCGAGTGCTCCTGGTCCTGGTAGGAGCCGGGCAAGCTCTGCCAGCGCGTGTGCGGGCAGGACCACCTGGCGCCCCTCCTCGAGCAGGGTGGCTCCGGGAAGATCTCGCAGGCTCAGCCGGTAGGAGTCGGTCGCCACGAGCCGTATCCCGGTGGGCTCCGCAGCCAGGAGCACGCCGGTGAGGCTGGCTCGGAGCGCATCCGTCGAGGCAGCGCGCACGACTTGCCGGAGTGCACCTGCGAACGCAGCTGCGTCCACTTGGACCGCCTCACCAGAGAGAACCGGTGGCCGGGCGAACTCCGCCTCCGGTGCGCAGCGGACCGTGAAGCTCGACCGCCCGCCGCTCAAGTGCACCTCGTCTCCCTCGGCGTCGAGGTGGACCACGCCGCCCGGGAGCGCCCGAACGAGATCGAGCACGAGTCGCCCGGGAACGACTCCGCCCCCGTCGCGGGCACCCTCGACGACCAGGCTGACCTCGAGAGACATCTCGGCGTCGGTGCCCAGCGCGACCAGATCCCCACCATGGAGGTCGAGTCGTACACCGCCGCTGCCGAGAGAAGGGCCGCTCCGGGCGGCGGCGCGCGTGGCGATGCCGAGTGCGTCGGCCAGGGCATCACGTTCGGCTCGGAACCTCATTCCGGTACACCCTTTCCTTCGGCGTTCCCGCCTGAGCTCTTCTAGAAGGTATTAGAGAAGGAATTCCAGCAGTAGTAGTAAAGGTTGTGGATTGTGGACAACGCCTCGTCCTGGCTGCTCAGGGACCATCATCACGACGGTCGGTTGTCCCCCACGCCCCCGGGAGCCGAGCAACGCGACGCGTGACGGGCGTGCGATCCCCAACCGGGCGAACTCGGAGCGCCCGACTTCCACCGGCTTTTCCCCAGCTCATCCACCACCTCGGATGCGCAACAGGAGCTCGGTCACCTGGTTGTAGGTCTCGCGGTGCTCCGCCATCTGGGCCGAGATCTTCTCGACGGCATGCATGACGGTGGTGTGGTCGCGGTTGCCGAACTCCTTCCCGATCGCTGGATAGCTGAAGTCGGTCAGCTCGCGGAAGACGTACATCCCGATCTGGCGGGCAGCCACGAGTGGCCGCCGCCGACTGGCGCTGCAGAGCTCCTCGACAGTGAATCCAAAGGTGTCGGCGGTCGCTTGGAGGATCGCGGCAGGCGTGATCCGTCGCGGATGGGTCGAGACGATGTCCGCGAGGACCTCCTCTGCGAGATCGAGCGTGAGGGGTGCCCGGTTCAGGCTCGCGTAGGCACAGACCCGGATCAGGGCGCCCTCGAGCTCCCGGATGTTGTCGTGGACGTGGGTTGCGATGAACTCGAGCACCTCCCCGGGGGCGGTCATCCCGTCCTGGGTGGCCTTCGTCCGCAGGATCGCGAGCCTCGTCTCGAGCTCCGGTGGTTGGACGTCGGTGATCAAGCCGGAGAGAAAACGGCTTCGAAGACGGTCCTCGAGGGTGGCGATGGCCTTCGGCGGCCGATCCGAGGTGATGACGATCTGGCGTGACGCCCCGTAGAGGGTGTTGAAGGTATGGAAGAACTCCTCCTGGAGCCCCTCTTTCTTCTCCATGAACTGGATGTCGTCTACCAGGAGGACGTCACACTCCCGATACCTGCGCTTGAACGAGGGCTGGGTGTTCGACCGGATCGCGTCGACGAACTCGTTCATGAAGGTCTCGGTGGACACGTAGCGGATGTGGCGCTGTGGGAAGTTCTGCCGGACGTAGTTCCCGATCGCGTGGAGCAGGTGTGTCTTGCCGAGTCCGGCCGCGCCGTGGATGAAGAGCGGGTTGTACGACCGAGCGGGCGCTTCGGCGACGGCGAGTGCTGCCGCGTGGGCAAAGCGGTTCGATCCCCCGATCACGAAGGCTTCGAAGGTGTAACGAGGGTTGAAGGGAGGCTCCGTCTCGGTCGAGCGAGCCCGGGGCTGGTCACGAGGGACTTCGTCCGAGGCGTTGGCATCCGTGAGCGCGAGCTGCTCTGCGGGGCCGGGCGGTCGGACCTGGAGGTCGATGGTGACCACCCCTCCGGCCAGTTCTGTCAGCGTCTCCTGGAGCAACTCGAGGTACCGGCGCTCGATTCGCTCCTTCACCAGCACGGAGGGAACGGCAAGACCCAGCGTCATCCCGTCGAGCCGGATCGCCTCGACACCCGCGAAACAGGTCCGCCAGGAGGCCTCCGGCACCTGGGCGCGAAGCAGCCCAGTGCACGATTTCCACAGGCTTCTCGCCTCCGCTTCCTCCACGTCCAACCTCTCGTCAACCCGCTTTCCACATCCTCGTCCACAAGCTGTGGAGCCCCACGGCGACCGGGCAACATGCCGGGGCGCAGCTCCGCTTCGAACGAACGGCCGAGAGCCGATCGAGGGTCAGCTCCGTCCGGCCGGCGCTCGGGGTTGCCGACGGTAGGAGTAGGACGCTAGCACCGCGGCTCGAGGGGAGGCCTGGGGGACAGCGCCTCCGCCGGATCGCCTCGACCTGGGTAGGCGCAGCGGTAACTGCCGCCTAACATCGGAGGGGTCGCGCCCTCGCGGTGCGAGATCGTCGCACGTAACCTGGCCTGGCAGGTCGACACCGTTCGATGCCGAGGTGATCGAGTCGGGCTGGCGAGACCGGCCGAGGTGGCACACGCTGGGCGCCGAGCACGGGAGCTCCGATGAAGAGGACCTACCAACCCAACAACCGAAAGCGGGCGAAGCGCCACGGCTTTCGCCATCGCATGTCGACCCGCGCCGGTCGGGCGATCCTCAAGGCGCGCCGCCGCAAGGGCCGGGCGCGGCTCTCCGCCTGAGCCGCACCGCATGGCCGATAACCGACCGGGCCTCCTTCCGAGTGCTGTTCACGAGCCAGCGGCGGGCGCGATCCGGACCGATTCTCGTCCGGGCCGTGCTCGAGCGCGACCGAGACGGGACATCGACGGTCGTCAGGGTGGCCTTCCAGGTGACGCGGCGGGAAGGGGGAGCCGTCGACCGAAACCGGATCCGCCGACGACTGCGGCCGCTGATGGCGGCCGAGGCGGCTCGGCTGCCGCCGGGGTCCTACCTGGTGCAGGCGAGCGCCACAGCGAGAACGATGGAGATCTCTCGCCTGCGAGCCCACCTCGTCCGGGCCCTGGACGGCGCGACCGGCCCGGCCTCGTCGCCCGGTCTCTCCTCCAGCTGATTCGCGGGTATCAGTGGACCAGACGAGGCCGACCCTCGCCGTGTCGCTACGTGCCCAGCTGTTCGGAGTACGCAACCGAGGCGCTGCAGCGGCACGGCGCGTGGCGCGGGACCGGCTTGGCCGTTCGGCGGATCCTGCGTTGCCAGCCCTGGGGTGGTTTCGGCGCCGATCCGGTACCCGACTGAGCAGGTGAGAGGATGAGAGGAACCGTACCGTGAGCATCCTCGGGAAGATCCTGAACCCCGTTTACCAGGCCGTCAGCGGTCTCCTCGCGCTCTACTACTCGTGGATCCCGAACTACGCCGTGGCGATCAGCCTGTTGACCTTGACGGTGATGGTGATCGCCGTCCCACTCACGGTGAAGAGCACTCGCTCGATGCTCGCCATGCAGCGCCTCTCGCCGAAGATGAAGGAGATCCAGAAGAAGTACAAGGACGACCGGATCACCCAGCAGCAGGAGATGTCCGCGCTGTTCAAGGAGCACGGGGTGAGCCCCGCGAGCGGCTGTCTCCCCATGCTGCTCCAACTCCCGATCTTCCTCGTCCTCTACGAGGTGGTCCGAGGACTCACGAACCTCGACCGTGCGCACCAACCCGCACCGAAGTACATCGGGCACGAAACGTTGCTGTACCGGCATCTCGTGGCAGCACACGGGACCATGGTGTCCTTCGGCATCGATCTCGCTCGGTCCGCCACCTCGGTCCACGGCGGTCTCGTGGCCGCGTTGCCGTACTACGGCCTGGTCGCGCTCACGATGATCCTCGGGTACTGGCAGTACCAGCAGATGACGAACCGCGTGCCCCAAGCAAACGCGGCGAACCCGGCGGCGCAGTACCAGAAGTTCATCCCACTCGTGTTCGGCGTCATCTACATCTCGTTCCCGGCGGCGGTGACGATCTACTTCCTCGTCTCCAACGTCTTCCGTATCGCCCAGCAGAGCTTCATGTACCGCTTCGACCCGAAGGTCCGTGAGCACGTCGGCAGCCTTCGCCGGACTGCGAGCGCCCCCCCCGTGGCCGCGGCGCTCAACGGGAGTGGGGCGGATGTCGTGGGATCCAAGGGTGCGGCGGGAGACGGGCGGGGCTCGTCCAAGGCGGACCGGAGTGCCACCGCCAAGTCCGCAGCCGGCTCGTCACGCGGTGCGCCTCGGTCACGGCCCCAACAGAGCGGTAACGGCAAGGGCGCCGTGCCACGTACGGCGACGAACGGCAAGGGCACGACGGATCGAGCGGGAAGCGCCAGTCGCCCGAGCAGCCCCGGCGTGCCCGCGGATCCCGTGTCGAAGACCGCTGCGACGAGCGTCACGACATCGGGGAGACCGCCGACCAATGGCACCCGGAGCCGCAGCCAACGGGGCGGGAGTGGTGGGACACCACCCTCTGCTTCCGGCGTCAAGCGGCCGGAGCCGGTACCCGGCCCACCTCGACGGAGTCGGCGCGGACGCTGATGGAGTGGGTCGAGACGACGGGGAAGACCGTCGAGGACGCGACGGCCCGGGCCGTCGCGGAGCTCGGGGTCGAGATTGACGATGCCGAGGTGCACGTCGTGGAGGAGGCGAAGCCGGGCCTCTTCGGCCGGGTTCGCAGTGAGGCCCGCGTTCGGGCGCGGGTTCGCCCGACCCGCCCACACCCTCGAGACGAGCGACGGGAGCGGCGACGCCGGAAGCCTCGGGTGGTCGACAAGGCGTCAGAGCCAGCCGAGACCGCTCTGGTGCCCGGTCGCCGGGACCGTGCAGAGTCCGAGCGGGCCCGGCGCGACGAACCGACGACATCCAACGAGGAGGGCACGATGGACGAGGTCGAAGCCTTGGTAGACGGGGAAGGGGAGCCCGGCCTCGCCGAGCAGGGAGCGATCGCCAAGGAGTTCCTGGAGGGCCTCCTCGATGTCCTCGGCGTCGGAGCGGACGTGGTCGTGCACCTCCTCGACCTGGAGACCGTCGAGGTGACGGTGACCGGCGAACAGCTCGGTTTCCTGGTCGGGCAGCGCGGGGCGACCCTCGCGGCCCTCCAGGATCTCACGCGTACGGTGGTCCAGCGGCGCACCGGGGCGCACCAGGGCCGTCTCCTGCTCGATGTCGACGGCTACCGCGCACGTCGGCGCGTTGCGCTCGAGGGCTTCACCCGGCGTGTCGCAGCCGAGGTGCTCGAGACTGGTCGCGAGCGCGCACTCGAGCCCATGGCTGCGAACGACCGGAAGATCGTGCACGACACGGTGAACTCGATCCCCGGCGTGTCCTCCCGGTCGGTCGGCGAGGATCCGCGTCGCTACGTGGTGCTCGCCCCAACACCCTCGGAGTGACCCCAGCCGGCGGCTCGCCGTCGCGCGACCTGCGGACCGTCTTCGAGCGAGCCCGCGACGCGGGGCTACTCGGCCCCGTCCCGGTCGAGTCCCACCTCCTGCATGCGGAGGCATTCGGAGCGGCGATTGGTGATCCCGGGTCGGCGCTGCTCGACCTCGGATCGGGGGGTGGCGTACCGGGGCTGGCGCTTGCCGCCCGCTGGCCGGCGCTGGAAGTGGCCCTTCTCGAGGGCAGGGCGCGGCGCGCCGGCTTCCTCCGGGAGGCCGTGGAGTGGCTGGGTCTCGAATCGCGTGTCTCCGTCATCGCAGCCAGAGCCGAGGACGCCGGGCACGACGTGCGCTGGCGCGGCGTCTTCGACACGGTCACGGCACGGGCATTCGGGGCACCCGCGGTGACAGCGGAGTGCGCGGCCGCATTTCTCCGGGTCGGTGGTCGCCTCGTGGTGGCCGAGCCGCCCCCGGCGACACCGCGCACATCGTGCGCTCCTGGTAGAACCCATGCCCCCGACCCGACCCGATGGCCAGTCGCGGTGGAGTGCCTCGGGCTGGTGCCGCGCGCGTGTTGCTGCTGCGGCGAGGCACATTTCCAGGTGCTCGATGCCGCACGGCCTTGCCCGGTGAACCTGCCACGCCGCGTTGGTGTCCCGCAGAAGCGTCCGCTCTTCTAGTCGCCCGGGGTGTCTCCTGTCCGAGACCCGACCGAGGGGTGGGGCGATGTTTCACGTGGAACACCGCCGCGGTGGGTTGGTGTTCCAGGCGAGGGCTACCCTGGCGCCGTGAGCGCCGGACCGGAGATCGTGGTGTCCGCGTCGCCCACGGTCGGGGAGGCTGCCGGAGTGGAGCCGCAGGTGTCCAGGAGAGGGCTGGTCGTCGCCGTCGCGAACCAGAAGGGTGGGGTCGGGAAGACCACGACGACGGTCAACGTCGCCGCGGGGCTGGCCGAGCTCGGAGCGCGAGCCCTCGTGCTCGACATGGACCCGCAGGCCAACGCAACGACGGCGCTGGGAGTCGACCCTCGTGTCGAGCGCCTCTCCGTCGTTGACGCCCTGCTTCGGGATCTGCCCCTAGAGACGCTGCTGGTCGAGACCGCAGTGGCAGGTCTCTGCCTAGGCCCCGCGTCACCCGGGCTCGCGGATGCCGAGCTCGAGCTCGTGCCCCAGTTGAGCCGCGAGCTGCGCCTTCGTCGCGCACTGGCCCCGGTCCGGGACCGATTCGACTACGTGCTGGTGGACTGCCCGCCCTCACTCGGCCTGCTCACCGTGAACGGTCTTGCCGCGGCGCAGACCGTCCTGGTTCCGATGCAGGCCGAGTACTACGCCCTGGAGGGACTGACCCAACTCCTTCGCACCCTACGGCTGGTCCAGGAGAACCTGCAGCCGACGCTCGCCCTCGGTGCGATTGTGCTCACGATGTTCGACCCTCGCTCGAAGCTGGCCGCCGAGGTCGAGGACGAAGTTCGCCGACACTTCGGAGACACGGTCTGTGCAACGGTCATTCCCCGCAGCGTCCGACTCTCGGAGGCGCCGTCGTTCGGCCAGCCGATCACCCTGTTCGACCCGATCTCACGGGGCGCAGCCTCGTATCGGGCGCTCGCGAAGGAGGTTGATGCCCGTGCGGCGAGGTGGCTTGGGACGGGGGCTGGACTCACTCCTACAAGCGAGCACGCCAGCTCCTGACGCTGCGGGGACAGACGAGGCCCCGGTGGAGGCTCACCCACGTCTCCGGGAGCTCCCCGTCGACGAGGTGCATCCGAACCCTGCACAGCCGCGTCGTCGTCACGACACGGGCTCGCTCGAGGGACTCGCGGCGTCGATCCGGGCCGTCGGGGTCCTACAGCCGGTCCTGGTTCGGGATCGTCGGGACGGCGGCTTCGAACTGATCGCGGGAGAGCGACGCTGGCGCGCATCCAGACTGGCGGGTCGAGCGTCCCTCCCTGCCATCGTCCTCCCGGTGGGAGCAGAGGCCACCCTCGAGCGGGCACTCGTCGAGAACATCCAGCGGGAGGACCTGAGCCCGCTCGAGGAGGCGGCTGCGTATCGTCAGCTGTTGGACGACCTCGGACTCACCCACGAGACCCTGGCGAGACGACTCGGCAAGAGCCGGACGACCATCACGAACACGCTCCGGCTCCTCCAGCTCGCACCCCCCGTTCAGGAGTTGGTGCTCGAAGGACGGCTCTCAGCCGGTCACGCCAGAGCGCTGCTCCCTCTCGAGGAGCCCGACGAGCAGCACGCGCTGGCCGTGCGCGTCGCCGAGGAAGGGCTGTCGACGCGCGCCGTCGAGGACCTCGTTCGCAAGCACGCGAGGGGCGAGGTGCCACGACCGCGGGCACTGCGCATGGGAAGCGCCCGCCCCCCAGCAGTCCTCGAGGTCGAGGAGCGTCTTGCGGCGGTGCTCGAGACCGACGTCACGGTCCGCCTGCGGCGCTCTGGGGGCCAGATCGTGCTCGGCTTCTCCTCCCTCGAGGATCTGGACCGCGTGTTCCGCCGCATGGTCTCTGCGAGAGACGAATCAGGGCCGACGGGAAGGGCCGAGGCGGCAGCACCATGAGCCATCGCGACCGACGCCGCCTCCGTGCCGCTCTGGCCACCCTCGGGGTCGCCCTCGGCATGCTCCGAGGGGTCGTGGGTCGCCGCCGACCCGGCGGCTGGTTCAGACGAGCCGAGCGACCGTCACCGCGCTGAATGGCTGCAACGCTGAAGCTCCAGTTGCCCTCGAGTGACGCTTCCCTCGCCAGGGCTGAGCAGCGACCTGAGGTTGATCCACAAGCTGTGGAGAAGGTTGTGGATCAACCTCAGGTAGCCCGGTCGGTCAGGCCTTGGCTCCGGCAGACCCGCCGGTTGCCGGGACACCGAGCACTGCGTCGAGCTCGGCAAGCAGTGCCCGCTTGGAGGAGACACCGACCCTTCGGTGGACCAGCTCACCATCCTTGAAGACGAGCAGGGAAGGGATGCCGAGCACCTCGAAGCGCCTGGCGGTCGCCTGGTTGTCATCGACGTCGAGCTTTCCGACGACGAGGCTCCCGCGTCGCTCCTCCGCGATCTGGTCCAGCATGGGCGCGAGCAGCTTGCACGGGCCACACCACTCCGCCCAGAAGTCGACGACGACCGGCAGGTCGCTCGCCAGGACCTCCTCGTCGAAGTTTGCGTTGGTCAACACCTTCGTGGCACTCGACATCCTGACCCTCCTTGGTTCGTCGGTGAGAACCGCGACCCGGACCGATCCATTCCACCGCGCTCTTCCCCGGCGTCTCGCAAGGGGCACCGGTTCATCCGCCGGCGGGGCACCGAGCCCGGCGCACGCGCGCCCGACCGGGTCCGGTGCGAGCGCTGCGGCGCGGATCTCCTCTGGGCGCGTCAGCGCTCCTGCTCGGACAACCAGCGCTCTGCGTCGATCGCAGCCATGCAGCCGGATCCTGCCGCGGTGATCGCCTGACGGTAGACATGGTCCTGCACGTCACCGCAGGCGAAGACACCCGGTACGTTCGTCGCGGTACCCGGCCCGGTCCGCAGGTACCCGGCCGGATCCATGTCCAGCTGCCCCTTGAACAGGTCAGTCTGGGGGGCGTGCCCGATCGCGACGAAGACGCCGTCGACCGGGAGGGTCGAGACGGCCCCCGTCGAGACGTCACGGAGCGACACCGCCTCGACGTGGCGCTCGCCGTGGATCGAGTCGACCGTGCTCTCCCAGCGGAACGAGATCTTCGGGTTCTGGAAGGCCCGGTCCTGCATGATCTTGGATGCCCGGAGCTCCTTGCGGCGGTGGACGATGGTCACCGACGAGGCGAACTTCGTGAGGAAGAGCGCCTCCTCGAGCGCGGAGTCGCCGCCGCCGACCACCACGAGGCTCTTGTCGCGGAAGAAGAAGCCGTCGCACGTGGCGCAGGTGGAGACGCCGTGGCCGAGCAGGCGCTCCTCGTCGGGGAGACCGAGCAGGAGCGACCGCGCGCCGGTCGCGACGACCACGGCGTCGGCGGTGACGGCCGGTTCCTCGTCGGTCGGGTCCTGGAGCGAGGTCCAGATGCGAAACGGCCTGTTCGAGAGGTCGACTCGCGTCGCCTTCAGGGTCTCGATCTGGGCGCCGAAGCGTTCGGCCTGGGCCCGCATCGTCGCCATGAGCTCAGGCCCGAGGATCCCGTCGCGAAAGCCCGGGAAGTTCTCGACCTCGGTCGTCAGCATGAGCTGCCCCCCCGGCTGGTCGCTCGTCGAGGACGGCTCCCCCTCCAGCACGAGTGGCGCCAGGTCGCCCCGTGCGCTGTAGATGGCGGCGGTCAGACCTGCAGGCCCTGACCCGACGACGACGACACGGCGATGCTCGCCCACGGTGCTACCCCTCTCGCTCGGACCCCCCACGCTTGGTTCGTTTCGACCACAGGAACAGTCCCCCGAGGCTCTCGATTCCCCCGAGGAGTGCGAACGAGGCCCAGTCATGCCCGGCGAAGACGTAGACGTTCAGAAGCCGGACCAATCCCACGGTCCCGAGCAGCAGCGCGAGGCCGCCGAGCATCGCGGCGATCAGGCCGTAGACGATCCCTCGCGCGACCAGGCGGAGCGGGTCCACGGCCCGACGCTCCACCAGGGTGGTGACACGCTCGAGCTCACTTGCGACGCGAGCTGGCCAGTCGGTCGCGCTGGACGTCGGTGCCTGCGGGGCTGACATGGGCTGATCCTAACCGGCGTCCTCGAGTGCGGTCGGATGTTCGCCTGACGCCCCACTCAACCGGCGAGGAGGAGCCCGACCGCGACGGTCCCCGGGCCGGTGTGGGCCCCGACGACCGGGCCGAGCGAGGTGATCGGGAGCGGGCGCCCGAGGCGGCGGCTCGCCTCGGCCGCGAAGGCCTCGATCCCGCTCGCTCCGGCATGCGCGATCCCAGCGAGCTCCACTCCCGGGGCGGCGACGGCGGTGACCTTGTCGAGCAGGTAGGCCCACGCCCGCTGGCGGGTTCGCTGTCGCGACTCGAGCTCGACTGCGCCGTCGCGGACCTCGATCACGGGCTTGAACGCCAGCACCGAACCGAGCAAGGCTGCCAGCGCACCGACCCGTCCACCGCGACGCAGGTGGTCGAGCGTCTCGATCGTCCCGTAGAGGCGCAGGCGCCCCCGGAGCGCCTCGGCGTCGCGAGCAAGGTCGTCGAGCGAGCGCCCGCCGGCAGCTCGCGCCGCCAGGCCGGCGACGAGCAGGCCCTGGCCGAGGGTGACGGAGCGGGAGTCGACCACGCGGACGGGAAGCGCCCCGAACGCCGCTGCCGCCGCGACGGCGGACTGGTAGGTGCCCGAGAGGCTGCTCGCAAGTGTGACGCAGAGGACGCCCGACGCTCCCGCGTCGCCCGCGCGCTCGAAGCACTCGGCGAACGCGCCGATCGAGGGTGCCGCCGTCGTCGGGAGCTCCTTCGAGGTGGCGCAGCGCGCCCAGAACTCGGTGTTCGACAGCTCGACACGGTCGACGAACTCCTCCTCACCGAAGCGGATGGTGAGCGGTACCACCTCGACCGCCGACGGGCCGTCGGCCTCGCCGGCGGTCGCCGGCAGGTCAGCTCCACTGTCGGTGACCACCACGACGCCGCCCACCTGCTCCCCCTCGCTGGGACATCGCTGCGCCGGCCGCCGCGACCAGGACGTAGACGGTAACACCTCCGGCCCCTGCGAGCACCAGCTCGGCGAAGAGGCCGACGTCCCCGGCTCCGAGGTCGAGTTCCCGGAGCCCCGCGACCACGAGCGCGAACGCGACCGCTGGCGGCACGGTTCGGGCGACCAGGCGGCCCAGCTCCGCAGCGCTCGGCCCGTAGCCGCGCCGAGCGAGGACGATCGCCGACGCGACTGCGGCAGCGCTGTACGCACCGGCATAGGAGAGCCCGAGGCCGACGAGTCCGAAGGGGACCACCAGCGCCAGCGCCAGCACGACGTTGAGCGCATTCTCGAAGAGGTAGAGGAAGAAGAGCGTGCGGGTGTCCTGCATCGCCTGCCAGGCGCGCGCCAGGTAGAGGAAGGCGCTGAAGCCCGGGAGGCTGCTCGCGAGCGAGACCAGGAGCGATGCCGTGTCGAGCGTGCCGGCGCGACTCGCGTTGCCGTGGTCGAGCAACACGAGGACCAACGGGCGGGCGAGGAGGCCGAGTCCGATCGCCGCCGGCAGGACGAAGCCGAGCGTCGCGCGCAGCCCACTACCGAGTCGCCGGCGGAACCCGCGCCGGTTGCCGGCGGCGAAGCGCTCGGCCAGCTCCGGCTGGACGGCGTTCATGATCGACACGGCGACGACGCCGAAAGGGAGCTGGAAGAACGCGTACGCATAGGTCCACGCTGCGACGCCGTCCGCAGGGCGGGTGCTCTGCGCGAGGGCGAGCACCACGAACAGGGCTGCTTGGTTGGCGAGGACGAAGCCGAAGGTCCACCCCGAGAGACGCACGACCTTGCGCACCGCTGCATTCCGAGGATCGAAGTGCCAGCGCAGGTGAACCCCGCAGCGAGAGAAACTCGGGAGGAGCACGAGGAGCTGTACCCCGACGCCGGCCGTGGTCCCGAGCCCGAGCAGGAGGCCGTAGGCGGGATGGGTTGCGGCGTAGGCGAGCGTGGGATGGGGTGCGAGTGCGAGTGCGAGGAGGAGGACCGCGACGACGACGAGGTTGTTGGCCGCCGGGGAGAACGCTGCTGCCGCGAAGCGCCGACGCGCGTAGAGAACCGCCATCACCAGGTCGATCAGCCCGTAGAGCAGGAGCTGGGGAGCGAAGAGCCGGAGCAAGAAGGTGGCCTCTCGGGCCTGGAGGCGAGCAGCGGGGCCGTGGACACCGAGGTTGTAGAGGTCGATCACGACCGGCGCGAGCGCCACGAAGGCTACGGTCGCACCGAGTAGGAGGACGACGGCGACCGAGACCACCGCCGAGAGATCGCGGGCCGCACGCTCCGGCGTGGCGAAGGCGAGCCGCTCGATGAAGACGGGGACCACGGCTGCCGCGAGCACGCCGCCGGCGACGAGGTTGTACACGATGTTGGGGGTCGTGTTGGCCAGGTTGTACGCCTCAGCGAGGGGTCCGATGCCGAGGACGGCCGCCAGGGTCAGGATTCGCACCAGCCCGGTGAGCCGGGCGGCGCTCGTCCCGAGGGCGCCGGTGAGGCTCGACCTCGCAACACCCGGCGCGCGCCGCGTTGCGGTCAGCTCCCGATCCCGGCTCACCGCTCAGGGGCGGGAAGGGCGCCGGCCCCCGCCGCAGCGCCTCGGACCAGCCGCCGGTTTCGCGTCCGCCTGCCCTTGGCGATCGAGCGCCCCCACCAGAGCACGAGGAACCCGGCCGCACCGACAGTGAGCGCGACCGCGACGAGCGAGGCCGCAGTGGAGCGGATCACGAGGGTCGCCGAGGTGAGGACCAGCCCTCCTGCAGGCGCACCGACGTGAACCTGTAGTGGGAAGTCCCCCGTGCTGCGTGCGGCGAGCACGAAGAAGACGGTGTTGGTCCCCCGGTGCAGCGTGACCGTCTTCGCGGCCGCGAGCGGGAAGAGGAGCTGGCTGCTCTCGAGGACGACCCGCACGCGCAGTGGTGTGTCGGCACTCGACACGAGCGTGATGGGGATCCGACCGGTGTGGGAGGTGAGCGTGAGCGTGCGTTCCCCGGCGACGCTGACCGAGCCGAGCGCCTGGTCGACGCCGGACGCGATCGCGGCGAGGAGGGTGTTCCGCTCGGTGGTGGCGAGCGCAGACGACTCCGCGAGAAGGAGGAGTCGGTGGAGCGCGCCAACGGTCTGCCCGGCGCTCGGTGCCGTGCTCGCGAGCGAGCGCAGCAGCTGGGCGGATCGATCGAGTGCTCTCGCCGGGAGCGCCGGGGCGCGCGGCTGTGACGTCGAGAGCGTGCGCGCGGGCGCGTGCAGGGGTGGGACCTGGGCGAAGAACGACGGGAGCGAGAGCGTCTGGAGGATCGGGCTCGTGGCGAGTGCGGCCATGAACTGCGTGACGAAGGCAGGGTCCACGGCGAGCTGCCGCGGGACGACGAGCACGACGCCGCGGCGTGTGACGGCATTCGGCGCCTCGAAGTAGATCTGCGCGAGATCGGCAGCGAGCACGTGCACGTCTCGATCGATGGCCGCCGCTCCCACCGGGAGCTCACTCTCGAGCGTCTGATCCGCCTGGGCCGCCTCGTACTGGCCTCGCCCCACGGTGAGGGCAAAGGGTTGGTCAACCGTCAGGTTCTGCTGGACCGGCGCGAGGTCGTCCTCGGGGACCACGAGCTTCGGGTGCCCGGGAGCAGCGAGCGCGAGGGGTCCTGGCTGGATCGGGCCCTCCACCACGGACACGCTCGAGAGCGGGGTGACACCGAGGAGCGACGCCTCGAGCTGCGCCCCGAGCTCCCGCTGTGCCGGGATGTCGCCGGCACGGCCGGCTCCGGCGACCGCAGGGGGGTCGACCGGCGCGAAGGGTGCCGCAAGTACCAGAGGGGGATGCGCGCCGGCCCAGCTGGCGAGCGTCTCCAGGACCCCCCGTTCGGCGAGCGTCGGGCTCTGGGCGAGTGCCTCCAGGGCTGCGGGATTGGGGAGGATGCTCGGCAGTCCACCCTTCCCGCCGGCGAGGGCGTTCGCGATCCTGGCGAGCTGGGCCACGGCGGATGGGGGCTCGGTGAGCTGTCCCCCGCGCGCGGCCACCGGATCGGTCCCGACGGGGAGCACCCAGGAGACCCCGAGTCGATCAGTGGTCGGCGAGACGAGCACGAGCTGGGTCGTGAGGGTGGAGAGGAGGGTCCCGGAAACCGTGTCCAGGAGCTGGATCTGGACTGGATAGACGCCTTCGCAGTCGACCGAGCACGCGGCGCTGAGGGTCGGTTGCCCGGGTGGGACGAGGCCCCCGACGTCCAGGCCGACCGTCACGACCACCCCGCCGGCGCGCACGGGGAGCGCCGTCGCAGCGCTGTAGACGGGACCGGCCATCGGGCCAGTCCCCTCTTCGTTGTGCAGCGAGGCGAGGAAGGCGTCGCGCGACCCGAGGGGTGGGAAGAGCGTGACGGCCACCTGGAGCTGCGACCGGGGCACGCTGCCGCGGAGCCCGACCGCCGCCTGGAACAGCCCCCCAGGCCGGACCCAGGTCGTCTGGTGGAGGAGCGAGATGGCCTCGCTCGGCGCGGTTGCACCCCACGCGGCCGGTGGCCCGGCGACGACCGGTGTCACCAGTCCGAGGACGGCGAGCGTCCCGAGCGAGACCAGCAGGAACACTCGGGCGATCCCGCGTGCGATGCGGCCCAGGCGAGCGGGTGAGCCGCAGCTCTCGGGGGGGCTGGGGTGCACGCTCGCGACGCCGCGCTGGCTCGGTTGCGCGCGCGGCGCCGGGTCGACCCCGGGCAGGGCGAGCGCAGCGGAGTCGGAGCGTGGATCCCCGCCGCAGTGGCTGTGCACCGCGAGATCCTAACCCCCGACTCTCCGGCAGCCCCCTAACGTGAAAGGGTGCGCGTGCTCCTCGCGACCGACGATCGGTTCCTGCTCCACGAGACCGGGCCGTTCCACCCGGAGCGCCCGAGCAGGCTCACTGCGGTCGCGCGCGGCTTGGAGATCGCCGGTCTCGGGGAGGTGCTGGTGCCGTTCAGCCCGCGGCCGGCGACGACCGCCGAGATCGAGCTCGTCCACGCGCCCTCGCTCGTCTCCGGGCTGGCGCGCCTGGCGGAGCTCGGCGGCGGGGATGTCGACGCCGACACGGTCGTTGGTCCCGAGTCGTTCGAGGCGGCGAGGTTGGCTGCTGGGGCGGGACTGGATGCGGCGGAGCGGCTCCAAGCGGGCGGTGGCGACTTCGCGTTCTTGGCGCTGCGCCCACCCGGTCACCACGCCCGCCCGGGTGAGGCGATGGGCTTCTGCCTGCTCAACAACGTCGCGATCACCGCTGCGTCGCTCGCGGGGCGGGGGCTTCGCGTGGCGATCGTCGACTACGATGCCCACCACGGGAACGGCACGCAGGAGGCCTTCTACGACCGGGGTGACGTCCTGTACGTCTCGGTGCACCAGCACCCCCTCTACCCGGGCACGGGTCGCTCGGGCCAGCGGGGGAGCGGGAACGGGGTCGGAGCGACGCTGAACATCCCGGTGCCGGCGGGCGCCGCCGGGGACACCTACCGGGCCGCCTTCGACGAGCTGGTCGTCCCCGCGCTCCACCGCTTCTCGCCCGACTGGTTGCTCGTGTCGGCTGGCTTCGACGCACATCGGGCCGATCCCCTGACCGATCTCGGCCTGACCGCAGGCGACTTCGCCGACCTGAGCGCCCGCCTCGTCGGCCTCGTTCCGCCCGGTCGCACGCTCGTCTTCCTCGAAGGGGGCTACGACCTGTCCGCGCTCGCGGCCTCCGCCGGCGCGGCGGTTGCTGCGTTCGCAGGGAGTGACTACCGGCCGGAACCTGCGTCCTCCGCCGGGCCGGGCAAGGATGTGGTTGCTCGCATCGTCGCCGAGCAGGCTCGGGAGCAGGGGTGATCCCGGAGCGCTTCCAGCGGGTGCTCGCCGAGCTCGGTGACCTCCCGGGCCGCTTCGAGGCCGCGGGGTTCCGGCTCTACCTCGTCGGCGGGGTCGTGCGTGATCTGTTCGCACGTCCGGGGGCCATCGGAGGTGCGGACGTCGACCTCACCACCGACGCGACGCCGGAGCAGGTGTTGCGTCTTGCCGACGGTTGGGCCGAGGCCGTCTGGGAGCAGGGGCGCTCCTACGGAACGGTCGGGTTGGCGCGCGCAGGGCGGCGCTTCGAGGTCACGACCCACCGGGCGGAGGTCTACGTCGAGTCCTCTCGCAAGCCCGTGGTGCGCTTCGGGACGAGCCTCGAGGAGGACCTCGCGCGGCGGGACTTCACGGTGAACGCGATGGCGATCGATGCCGTCCGACCGCGACTGATCGATCCGTTCGGGGGCATGCAGGATCTGCTCGATCGCCGGCTCGCAACGCCGCTCCCGGCACACCAGGCCTTCTCGGAGGACCCCCTTCGGATGCTCCGCGCCGCCCGGTTCAGCGCGGGCTTCGGGCTGGCGCCGACCGCCGACGTGCTCGAGGCGATCCCGGCCCTCGCCGAGCGGCTCGTGATCGTGTCGCCCGAGCGCATCCGGGACGAGCTCGACAAGCTCCTCGTGGTCGAGGATCCCTCGGACGGGCTCTGGCTGGTGGTGCGCACCGGGCTCGCCGAGATCTTCCTGCCGGAGCTCCCCGCGCTGGCCCTCGAGCAGGATCCGGTCCAGCGTCACAAGGACGTCCTCGCGCACACGGTGGCGGTTGTCGCGAAGACCGGTCCGGACCGGCTGTTGCGCCTGGCCGCCCTGCTCCACGACATCGGGAAGCCGAAGACCCGGGCGTTCGGGCCCGAAGGGGTGTCGTTCCACCATCACGACGTCGTCGGGGCACGCATGGCCAGGGACCGGATGCGAGCCCTTCACTATCCCGAGGACGACGTGGCGGTGGTGTCGGGCCTGGTGGAGCTCCACCTCCGCTTCCACACCTACCAGCTCGGCTGGACGGATCGGGCGGTTCGCCGCTACGTCCGCGACGCAGGGCCGCTCCTCGAGCGGCTGAACGAGCTCACCCGCTGCGACTGCACGACCCGGAACGCCGCCCGCGCCCGAGCGCTCAGCCGGCGGATGGACGAGCTCGAGGCGCGCATCGCCGAGCTCGAAGCGCAAGAGGAGCTCCGCCAGATCCGCCCCGACCTCGACGGGCGTGAGGTGATGGCGTTGCTCGGGATCCAGCCGGGCCCGGACGTGGGCGCGGCCCTCGACTACCTCCTCGAGCTCCGGCTCGACGAGGGCCCTCTCGGCAAGGAAGTCGCCACCGAGCGGCTCGAGGCATGGTGGGCTGCACGCCGGGGCGTCGCTCCCAGCGCCTGAGCTCGGATCTGCGGTGACGCTCGTCCCGGCGGAGGCGCTTGCGAGCACGGCGGGACGAGCGTGGGCTCAGGAGCCTTCCTTCCGGGCTCGCACGATCAGCGTCCGGGGGAGCACGCGGGCGACCTCGCGCCACTGGGCGCTCGGTGGGCGGCTGGTGGAGGGGGCGGGCTCGAGGAGCGCGTCGAGGCGGTAACCGCTGCGCAGGAGGCCGGTGACGATCTCCTCGACGGTGTGGGGGTAGTCGACGAACGGGACGCCGTCCCAGCTGTAGGCGATCGGCGACGTGTCGAAGTAGCTCCGCCGGACGAGGAGGGGCTCCTCGGGATGATCGTCGTCGACCAGGCTGTAGTAGGGGTGCGGGAGGCTGAAGACGAACGGTGCGCCCTCGCGGAGGATCCGGTGCACCTGTCGGAAGACCCGTCGCAGGTCGGCCACGAAGCCGAAGGCATAGGCGGAGAAGACCAGGTCGACGGAGTCCGCCCGCAGGAATGCGAGGTCAGCGAGGTCACCGAGGCGCAGCTCCAGGCGGACGCCTTCCTGCTCCGCGAGCTTGCGAGCGTGGTTCAGCTGCTCGGCGGAGGAGTCGATGCCGATCGCGACGGCCCCTGCCTTCGCGAAGGCGATGGAGCACTGGCCCCCACCGCAGCCCAGCTCCACGACGCGCCGCCCCCGGAGATCGCCGAGCAGGCGGAGCTCGGCCTCGGTCGGCGCGTCGGGCCCGTAGTGGGCCACGTCAGTCGGGAGCGCCGCCGTTGCCTGGTAGCGGGCGGAGAAGGCATCCCATGAGGCCGCGTTGTCGGTCGACATGGTGACCATCATGACCGCTCAGGAGGTCCGGGTAGCGGAAGGTTCGCGCTTCCCGGGCGGTCGCCTCGCTCAGGGCCGTTCGAGGGTCGCTTGCTCGCCCGACGGGACCGGGTCGCCCCCGGCGATGAAGTCCTCGACGAGCTTGCGGGCGTCTTCGTCGCGGTACTGGATCGGTGGCGACTTCATGAAGTACGCAGAGGGTCCGAGCAGTGGCCCTCCGATACCCCGATCGCTCGCCAGCTTCGCACAGCGCAGCGCGTCGATGATCACACCCGCAGAGTTCGGGGAGTCCCAGACCTCGAGCTTCAGCTCCACGTTGAGCGGGACGTCACCGAAGTTGCGGCCCTCGGCCCGGATGTAGGCCCACTTCCGGTCCTCGAGCCACTCGACGTGGTCGGACGGGCCGATGTGGACCGACGATGCCGGCAGTGGGACGTCGAGCTGGCTCGTGACCGACTGGGTCTTGGAGATCTTCTTCGACTGGAGCCGGTCGCGCTCGAGCATGTTGCGGAAGTCCATGTTCCCGCCCACGTTGAGCTGGTAGGTGCGGTCGAGGACGAGCCCCCGGTCCTCGAAGAGCCGTGCCAGGAGGCGGTGCAGGATGGTCGCTCCGAGCTGGCTCTTGATGTCGTCCCCGACGATCGGCACACCCGCCTCGGTGAAGCGGGACGCCCAGACCGGGTCCGATGCGAGGAAGACCGGGATGGCGTTGACGAAGGCGACGCCCGCCTCGAGGCACGCCTCCGCGTAGTGGCGCTGGGCAGCCTCCGAGCCGACGGGTAGGTAGCTCACGAGCACGTCGGCACCTGCGGCGGCGAGCGCCCGAGCCACGTCGACCGGGGGACGTGGGGACTCCTCGACGACGTCCCGGTAGTAGCGACCGAGCCCGTCCAGCGTGGGGCCGCGTTGGACCTCGACGCCGAGCTGGTCGACGGATGCGAAACGGATGGTGTTGTTGTGACCGGCGTCGATTGCCTTCGAGAGGTCGAGGCCGACCTTCGTGGCATCCACGTCGAACGCGGCGACGAAGTTGACGTCACGCACGTGGTAGCCGCCGAGCTCGACGTGCATGAGACCCGGCACGTCGGCATCCACCGGCGCGTCTCGGTAGTACTGCACGCCCTGGACGAGCGAGCTCGCGCAGTTGCCGATGCCGGCAAGGGCGACGTTGATCGGTCCACTCATGACTGTTTCTCCCCTCGTTGGTCCCTGATCGGGTGTTGGTCCCTGATCGGGTGTGGCTCGCTGTTCGGTCCGGTGCTCTGATCGGGTGTCGGTCCTCGATCGGCTCGTCCAGGACGCTCCGTCACGACCGGCGCCCGGCGGGCTTCTCTCCTCCGCGCGGGTGTCCTGCCCGGTGCTGGCCCGCTCGGGCAGGTCGGGCCTCAGGAGCGCCCGGGTGGCCCGGCTGGGGCCCGGGCGTGTGCCAGGAGCTCCTCGATCCAGGCGAGCTCGGCCCCCAGCAGCAGTCGCTGTCGCCTCTCGATTGCCCGGTTCCACGGCGAAGGGGCCGCCGCTCCGGCGTCCAGCCACTCGGTCTCGGTCGGGGCGGTCGCCGTGTCGAACTGCTCGAGCTCGGCGCGGAGATGGGTCGCTCGCATCTCCAGGAGCCCAGTGGCGTCGGGTCCGGGGAGCGCCGGGGCGAAGGAGAGCCGGAGCAAGAAGCCGGCCTCGTCGCCGGGCGACCAGCTCTCGCCTCGGACCAGACGACCGAAACGCTCGCGACCGGCATCGGTGATCGTGTACACCCGCCGCCCCTTGCCCGTCGTCGCGCCGTTCAGACGTGCCAGGAACGCGAGGCGCTCGCCCCCGAGCGACCCCGTCATCGGGACCGAGGAGGGAGGGAGCTCGCCGGCGGCGCGGACGAGCCCGTGGCGCTCGAGACGCGCCAGCGCGGGATAGAGGGAGCCGAACGAGATCGGAGCGGAGAGGCCGGGCAGCTGGGCGAGTCGCTTGCGGATCTCGTAGCCGTGGCGATCCGCC
>JAJYWE010000012.1:29732-55601 GCA_021791675.1 Actinomycetes bacterium
GGCGCGGACGAGCCCGTGGCGCTCGAGACGCGCCAGCGCGGGATAGAGGGAGCCGAACGAGATCGGAGCGGAGAGGCCGGGCAGCTGGGCGAGTCGCTTGCGGATCTCGTAGCCGTGGCGATCCGCCTCTGCGAGCGCGCCGAGGATCGCGAGGTCGAGCGACATCGCTCCGACTATATCGACTCGATAGATCGGACCGATACGACTGCGCCGGGGACCGGCAGCTGCCCTCGGCGGTCGGTACGCTGAGGGGGTGGCGTTCGGCCCGAGCTCGATCCCCGGCGCATCCCCGCGCGGGCCGTCCGGCCAGGTCGACTACCGACTCGCTCGCGATGCCGTGGTCCGCGAGTACCGGCGTGGCCGCCTCTCACGGGTCGACGTGTGCGATGCCCACCCCGAGCTCCTACGCGCGGCCCGGGGCGTTGGTGCCCCGACCGCCATCGACTGCCCGATCTGCGGGGAGGCGAAGGTCGTGCTGGTCTCCTACGCGTTCGGGGCCCGACTGCCGGCGGGCGGGCGCTGCGTGGGATCGCGTGCCGAGCTCGCCCGGCTCGTCGCTGGCTCGTCCGAGGTTGCGTGTTACATCGTCGAGGTCTGTCCCGAGTGCTCGTGGAATCACCTCGCCAAGCTCCAGCTTCTCGGCGGAGGTCGCGGGGCCTGAGCCGGACGTCGCGACATCCGCTTCCACGACGGACGGCATCCCAGGCGGGCCGCTCCACTCGGTCCGGCGTCCCGGCAGGCCGCGCCGTCTGGCGGGCCGGGGTTCCCGGCGGTGCCTCTGGGATTCGTCGAGCGGAGGGCGCATACTGCAGCGGTGGAGGGATCGACGGTCTCGACTAGCATCTCCTCGTTCAGCGAGCCCCTGCCCCGCGACCACGGGGCCCCGGGACGAACCCGGGTCCAGAGGAGGTGAGCCGCGTGCTGCGGCACTACGAGGTTGTGATCATCTTCCAGGTTGGCCTGGAAGAAGAGCAGATGCGGGCCGTGCTCGACCGCGTGTCCGCTGCCATCTCCGAGCAAGGGGGTGCGGTGGGCAGGATCGACCGGTGGGGGCGGCGCCGTTTCGCCTACGAGATCGACCACCGGTGGGAGGGCTACTACGTCGTCGTCGAGGCGACGGCAGAGCCGCCCAGCGTCGAGGCGGTCCAGCGAATCCTCTCCCTCGCCGACGAGGTGGTGCGTCACAAGGTCGTCCGGGTGCCGAGCGGCAGCGTCGCCCGGCAGGCGCGACCCCGCACGCCAGCACCTGTCTCGGCCGACCCGAGCTGAGAGAGAACGGAGCGACCCAATGTCCAACGGCAACAGTGTCACCTTGGTGGGGAACGTCACCAGGGACCCCGAGCTGCGTTACACGCCGAACGGCCAGGCGAACCTCACCTTCGGCCTCGCCGTGAACCGGCGTTGGCAGAACCGCCAGACCCAGGAGTGGGAGGAGGCGACGTCGTACTTCGACGTGGTCTGCTGGCGGGAGATGGCCGAGAATGCGAGTGAGACGCTCTTCAAGGGTGCTCGCGTGATCGTCACGGGGCGCCTCGACCAGCGGAGCTGGGAGAACCAAGAAGGAGAGCGCCGGTCGAAGGTCGAGGTCGTCGCCGACGAGGTCGGGCCGAGCCTGCGCTGGGCGACCGCCCAGGTCACGAAGAACGAGCGTCGTGGCCCGGCCGACGGGGCCGCGACGGGCGCGGCCACTCGGTCCGGCCCCCCAGGTGCCCCCTCCTACGCCTACGACGAGGAGCCCTTCTGATGGCACGGAACAACGACCGGGATCGGGACCGGGACCGCAAGCGCGCACCGCGCGAGCCGGTCCGGCGGACGAAGGTGAAGCCCTGCGCCTTCTGTGGCGAGCACGTCGCCTGGGTCGACTACAAGGACGTGGCGACGCTCCGGCGCTACATGAGCGACCGTGGGAAGATCCGCGCGCGCCGGGTGAGCGGGAACTGCGTCCAGCACCAGCGGGCTGTTGCTGTCGCCATCAAGACCGCACGGGAGCTCGCCCTGCTGCCCTTCACGCAGCGCACGGTGAGCGACCGGCCCGGTGGGGGCCGTGGCCGTTCCGGGCGCGCGCAGGGTGGGGAGCGCAGGTCCGCTCCTGCCCCGAGCGAGGCCGGAGTGCCCGAGGCGACCGGGGACGCCCTCGCTGGCGTGTCGTCGGTCGCCGGGAACGACGCGGACGGGACGCAGGCATGAAGGTCGTCCTGCGCCAAGACCTCTCCGGCCTCGGAAAGCGTGGCGACATCGTTTCGGTCGCCGACGGTCACGGCCGCAACTTCCTGCTCCCGAAGGGTCTGGCGTTCCCGGCGACCCCTGCGGTCGCGGCGCAGGCAGCTGCGATGCGGCGCGCACGGGACCTGCGGGACGCAAAGGACCGTGAGTCCGCCGAGCAGGTCGCCCGTCGGCTCGTCCCAGCCGTGATCCACCTCGAGGCACGGGCCGGGGCCTCGGGCAGGCTGTTCGGCTCGGTCACGCCGGCAGACGTCGTGGAGGCGGTCGCCGCACAGACGGGTGTCCAGCTGGACCGCCGGCGCCTCCACCTGGAGGAGCCGATCCGGAGCGTCGGGTTGCACGAGGTGCCGGTCAAGCTCCATCCCGAGGTCGAGTTCCGCGTGACGGTGGAGGTCGCCGCCGGGCACTGAGCCCAGACCTGGTGGACGCGCAGCGGGGCCCGGGGCCCCGAGGGTGTCCGACCCCCTTGCTAGAACGCCGGCATGGACGTGGGGCAGGGGGCAGCGAGGCTGGTTGCGGCGTGCAGGGCGGGGGGCGGTGTGGCGCGGGTGGCGCTGCGACTGGCATCGCGCTCGGCAGCGGGGCGGATACCGACGGGTCGGGCCCAGGATGGAGGCTGGCCGGAACGTTTCCCACCGGTGACCGGGAGATGTCCACCAGCTGTCCACAGGGAAATTCCAGGGGTTGTCCCACTACCGATCCCCAGGTTGGTGCGGGGAGGCTAGGGCGGTCATGGTCCAGCCACTCCACAGCCAACGCAGCTCGCCCCGACCTGAGCGAGTCCGTACCGTCCCACACAACCTCGACGCGGAGGAGTCGCTGGTCGGGGCCATGCTCCTGTCTCGCGACGCCATCGCGACCGCGGTCGAGGCGTGCGCGGCGGACGACTTCTACAAGCCCGCGCACGCCCACATCTTCCGTGCCGTCTCCGACCTCTACGCCCGGGGGGAGCCGGTCGACGCGGTGACCGTTGCGGACGAACTGTCTCGCGCAGGGCTCCTCGAGCTGATCGGTGGTCCGGCGACGTTGGTGACGTTGGCGGCGGAGACCCCGAGCGTCGCGAACGCCGGACGCTATGCACGCATCGTGGAGGAGCACGCCCTGCTCCGCCGCCTCATCGGTGCTGCGACCGAGATCGCCGAGATCGGCTACGACGTGCCGGAGGACGTGGCCGGCGCCTTGGATCGCGCGGAGACGCTCGTCTTCGAGGTCGCCCAGCGGCGCGCGACCGACACGACCAAGCCCCTGAAGGAGCTGCTCGCGCAGGCGCTCGACAACCTGGAGGCGCTCTTCGAGCGCCACGAGGCGATCACCGGTGTCCCGACCGGCTACCGGGACCTCGACGAGCGCCTCTCGGGGCTCCAACCGTCGAACCTCGTCATCGTCGGGGCGAGGCCAGGAATGGGGAAGACGAGCTTCGCGCTGGGCCTGGCCGCCCACGCAGCGGTCGAGCGGCGGATCCCCGCTCTCGTGTTCTCGCTCGAGATGAGCCACCTCGAGCTCACCCAGCGGATGCTCTGTGCCGAGGCGCGGGTGGACTCGACCCGCATGCGGAACGGCAGGCTCCTCGAGTCGGACTGGCCGAAGATCTCGCAGGCGATCGGGAGGCTCGGTGAGGCCCCGCTCTACATCGACGACAATCCAAACCTCACGGTCATGGACATCAGGGCGAAGGCGCGCCGACTCGCGAGCCGTACCGGACTGGGGCTCGTCGTGGTCGACTACCTGCAGCTGATGTCGGGTCGGAGCTCCGCCGAGAACCGTCAGGTCGAGGTGGCCGAGATCAGCCGTGGTCTCAAGATCCTGGCTCGCGAGCTGGACGTCCCGGTCGTGGCCCTCTCCCAGCTCTCACGAAACCTGGAGACCCGAGCGGACAAGCGGCCCGTTCTCGCCGACCTGCGGGAGTCCGGTTCACTCGAGCAGGACGCAGATGTCGTGCTGTTCCTCTATCGAGACGAGCTCTACAACTCCGAGTCGGCTGACCGCGGTATCGCCGAGGTGATCGTGGCGAAGCACCGCAACGGGCCGACCGGCGTCACCCAGCTGGCGTTCCTCGACCACTTCGCGCGCTTCGCGAACATCGCAAAGGTGTAGGTCTCGGCTCGTCGGGCTAGGTTCCGGGGCATGGATCCCGCAGCGGCACGGCAGGCCTGGCGCAAACTGGAGCCCGTCCACGGACTCGTCTACTTCGCACCCGGGGCGGAGGCGATCTATGCGTCGCTGGGCGCGCCGCATCGGGGGATGGGCTACTTCGCTTCCCGTGCCGCCCCGCTCGGACCGGTCGGGCCGGAGATCGTCGTGGCGGCGTTCTACAACTTCGCCCCGGCGACGGTGCGCCGGGCGATCCCGGCCGCCTGGGAGGTGGCCTCGCCCGACGAGTGGACCGCCGCTCGCTTCCGGGTCGTCGAGACCAGCCTCGAGTCGGCGCTCCCCGAGTCGTTGCGCAGTGGGGCGGAGTTGGAGGAGGCGCTGCGCCTGGCGTCGCGGGCTGCGGAGGCCGCCGCGGCGCACCCCGAGGGTCGGGTGCTCTTCGCCGCGTACAGCGCGCTTCCCTGGCCCGAGTCGCCCCTGCTCGGACTCTGGCACGCGCAGACGCTGCTGCGTGAGTTCCGGGGCGACGGGCACGTGGCCGCGCTCGTGACGGAGGGTCTGAGCGGTCTGGAGGCACTGGTCACCCACGCTGCGACCGGTGCCGCCGACCCGTCGGGGCTCCAGCGCTCCCGGGGCTGGACCGACGAGGAGTGGGCCGGGGCGTGCGATGCGCTTCGGGGACGCGGCGTGTTGGACGCCGGGCCGGCGCTCCGGCTCACGCCAGCGGGGCTGGCGTTGCGGTCCCGCCTCGAAGAGGCAACCGACCGCCTCGCTGCCCCGGCGTACGAAGCGCTCGGCGACGAGGGCTGCGCGCGCCTCGCCGAGCTCGGAGCCACCCTCAGCACGGCGGTGGTCGAGGCAGGGTTGCTCCCTGCGGCCATGCGCCGCTACGTGGAGGAGTCCTGACGAACGCGGCCTTCGCCAGAGCGACCCGGCTGCCGGTCGGCGGGTCTCGCCACCCGTTCGCGCCGTGCGTACGGGGCGACCCGGCCCTCCTCGGCTGAGCCGGCACCTGGGGGACGCCATGGCCACGGTTTCTTGGAAGGGGCGCCTGCTCGTCGCGAGCCCCATGCTCGCGGACCCGAACTTCACCCGCAGCGTCGTGCTCCTGCTCGCCCACGCAGACGAGGGGGCCTTCGGGTTGGTGCTCAACCGGCCGAGCGGTGCCTCGGTAGCGGAGGTCCTCCCACGCTGGGCCGAGGACGTGGCACCGCCGGGGGTGCTCTTCCGGGGGGGCCCGGTTGCCACGGGTGCGGCGATCGGGTTGGTGGTGCGCCCTCACGGTGAGCCCGATGCGAAGGCCGAGACCGGTGAGCCGACCTGGGGGCTGTTCGGGTCGGGCTCGCTCGCGGGGCTCGTTGGGACGGTCGAGCTCGGCGCCCGACCGGTCGGGCTCCCGCCGGCGTCGCTTCGCGTCTTCCTCGGGTCGGCGGGCTGGGCACGGGGCCAGCTCGAGGACGAGGTCGAAGCCGGTGCGTGGTTCGTGGTACCCGCCGAGCCGGCGGACCTGGTGAGCGCCCAGCCCGAGCGGCTCTGGCCGGAGGTCCTGCGCCGCCAGCCGGGCAGCCTCGCGATCCTCGCCAGCTACCCCACCGATCTGCGGGCCAACTGAGCTCCGGCCGCGTCGGCTCGCCACGGCGGCGTTCGCCGGTGCGCGACGCGACGCTCTACGCTCCGAGCGGAGGTCGCTCGTGGAACGTGGAGAGATCGTGTGGCAGCCAGGCGAGGATGCCCGGGCGCGGACCCGCCTCGGCCGGTACCTCGACTGGATCGGGGCGACCCGTGGTCTCGAGCTCACGTCGTACGAGGAGGCGTGGCGTTGGTCGGTCGCCGACCTGGAGGGCTTCTGGTCGTCGGTGATCGAACACCTTGAGCTCGAGCTCTCGGGTTCGCGTGAGCCGGTGGTCGCCGAGAGGGCCCTGCCCGGTGCTCGCTGGCTGCCGGGCGCCAGGTGCAACTACGCGCTCTCGGTACTGCGTCGCTGCCCGAGCGACACCTCGGTCGCCGTCGTCGGCGAGAGCCAGAGCCGGACCCAGCTGACCTGGAGCGGCGCCGAGCTCCTGGACCAGGTCGGCCGGGTGCGAGCGGGGCTGGTACGGCTCGGCGTCGGCCGGGGGACACGGGTGGCGGCGATCCTGCCCAACATCCCCGAGACCATCGCCGCGTTCCTCGCCAGCGCGAGTCTGGGTGCGATCTGGTCGTCCTGTGCACCGGAGTTCGGACCGAAGGCCGTGGTCGACCGCTTCAGCCAGATCGAGCCCTCGGTCCTGCTGGCGGTCGACGGCTACCGCTACGGCGCGAAGGACGTCGACCGTCGGGCAGAGCTCGAGGAGATCGCGGCGAGCCTTCCGAGTGTCGGGGCCCGCGTGCTGCTGCCCTATCGGGATCCAGCGGCTCCCGTGCCCCCGGGGTGGCAGGCCTGGTCCGAGCTCGTCTCGCAGCCGGCGCCGATGGCCTACGAGCAGGTGCCGTTCGACCACCCCCTCTACATCCTCTACTCCTCGGGGACGACCGGGCTCCCGAAGGCGATCGTGCACGGCCACGGTGGGATCCTCCTCGAGCACGCAAAGGTGCTGGCCTTCCACCACGACCTCGGGCCCGGCGACCGCTTCTTCTGGTACTCCACCACCGGTTGGATGATGTGGAACCTGCTCGTGTCGGGGCTGCTCGTCGGAGCCGCGGTGGTCTGCTTCGACGGGGATCCGGCCTGGCCGGACCTCGGCGCGCTCTGGGGGCTCGCCGCCCGGGCCGGCATCACCTACTTCGGCACCAGCGCCCCCTACCTCCACCGGCTGGCCAAGGAGGGTGTCGACCCTCGCAGCTTCGGCGATCTCGGCGCGTTGCGGGCGGTGGGCTCGACCGGCGCACCCCTCTCCGCGGACGGGTTCCGCTACGTCACAGGCGTCTTCGGCCCCGAGGTCCATCTCGCCTCGATGTCCGGTGGAACCGACGTCTGCAGCGCCTTCGTCGGTGGGAGCCCGCTCGTGGCCGTGCGCGCGGGTGAGATCTCGTGCCGCTGTCTCGGCGTGGACGCCGTTGCGGTCGACGCGCTCGGGCGTGAGGTGGTCGACGTCGAGGGCGAGCTCGTCGTGCGGGCGCCCATGCCCTCGATGCCCGTCGGCTTCTGGGGGGACCCCGACGGGAGTCGCTACCGCGCGGCGTACTTCGAGGACTTCCCGGGATCCTGGCGGCACGGGGACTGGGTGACGTTCTTCGGCGATGGTGCGTGCGTGATCTCGGGCCGATCCGACGCGACGCTCAATCGCGGCGGGGTCCGGCTCGGCACGGCGGAGCTCTACGCCGTGGTGGAGTCGCTCCCCGAGGTCCGCGACAGTCTCGTCGTCCACCTGGAGGGGGGTGGAGACGGCAGTGGAATGCTGGTGCTGTTCGTGGTGCTCGCCCCGGGATCGGATCTCACCCCGGCGCTCGAGGACCGGCTCTGCACGTCGTTGCGACGTGAGCTCTCTCCGCGCCACGTTCCCGACCGCATCGTCGCGGTGGCCGGGGTGCCGCGCACCCTCTCGGGCAAGAAGCTCGAGGTGCCGGTCAAGCGGATCCTCCAGGGCGAGGATCCCGAGCGCGTCGTGAGCAGGGAGTCGCTCGCCGATCCCGGCGCCCTCGATGCCTTCGTCGAGCTTGCAGGACGTCTCGGCGAGCGCCCCTGAGCGGCTGGGGCCCGCAGCCGGCCGACCTACGATCTGGCATGCCCACGAGCACCTCCGGCCACGCCGAGCCCAGTCCGAACGCCTCGTACTCCCTCACCCTCGAAGTCGAGCTCGAGAACAGGCCGGGGACGCTCGGGAGGCTGGCGTCGGCGATCGGGGAGGCGGGAGGGAACATCCTCGGCCTGGACATCGTGGAGGTCACCGGGCCGCGTCTCGTCCGGGCGATCACCGTGCTCGCGAGCGACGAGGCGCACGCAGCGCGGATCCACGAGCTCTCCCGGTCGGTGCCGGGGGTCTGGGTGCGCTCGACGACGGACCGGACGCTCCGGCTGCACCAGCGTGGGAAGCTGGAGATCCGCTCGAAGGTCCCGATTACGACGAGGGACGACCTGGCGATGGTCTACACGCCGGGCGTCGCCCGGGTCTGCCGGCTCCTCGCGAACGACCCCGCGCAGGCGCACCGCTACAGCATGAAGGCGAACACCGTCGCCGTGGTGACCGACGGGACGGCGGTGCTCGGGCTCGGGGACATCGGCCCGCTCGGGGCCCTCCCGGTGATGGAGGGCAAGGCGGCGCTGTTCAAGGAGTTCGCCGACGTCGACGCGGTCCCGCTCTGCCTGTCGGTGCGAGACGCGGACGAGCTCGTCGAGACGGTGGAACGGCTGGCGATCCCCTTCGGTGGGGTGAACCTCGAGGACATCGCCGCGCCGCGCTGCTTCGAGGTCGAGCGACGCCTGAAGGACTCGCTCGACATCCCGGTGTTCCACGACGACCAGCACGGGACTGCGGTGGTCGTGCTGGCCGCGCTCCGGAACGCAGCGACGGTCGTCGCCAAGGAGCTCGCCGCGCTCCGAGTCGTCATCGTGGGGATGGGGGCTGCGGGGGTTGCCTGCGCGAAGATCCTCTTGGCCGCGGGAGTCGAGGACATCGTCGGGGTCGACCGGTCGGGGCCACTCGTCGCTGGTCGGAGCGATCTGGCGGGAGAGAAGGCCTGGATTGCGGAGCACACGAACCCGCACCGCCGGTCCGGCAGCATCGCGGAGCTCCTTCGTGGGGCGGACGTGTTCGTCGGTGTCTCGGGACCCGGCGTCGTGACCCGGGAGGACGTGGCGGCAATGGCCCCGCACCCGATCGTGTTCGCGCTCGCGAACCCCGACCCCGAAGTGCGACCCGAGGCCCTGGAGGGGCTCGGCGCCGTGGTCGCCACCGGCCGGAGCGACTATCCGAACCAGATCAACAACGTGCTGTGCTTCCCGGGGATCTTTCGTGGCGCGCTCGATGCCGGCGCGACGGACATCACGGAGTCGATGAAGCTCGCGGCGGCGGAGGCGATCGCGTCCTCGGTCCCGGAGGGTCTCCTTGCCGGGGACTCGATCGTGCCTTCCGTCTTCGACCGCGCGGTCGTGGCCAGGGTGGCCGAGGCTGCCGCTGCCGCTGCCGCTGCCGACGGCGTCCTCCGCCCGCCGGTCGCAGCCGTGTCGCCCTGAACGCCAGCCGGCGCTCAGGCGGCTTCGACGCCGGGGGCGAGCTCCTCGACCCAGACGACTCGTGCCACGTCGAGCGAGAGCGCCTGCGGCTGCGCGCCGGCGACCCGGACGGCGAGGATGCCCGCGGCTGCGGGGGTCGACTCGACCTCGACGAGGCGGCCGGGGACCAGGCCGACCTCGAAGAGGAAGGCGAGGACGTGCGGCGCGTCGTGCTCTGCGAGCTCCGAGATTCGCGCCACCCTCGCGCGCTGTCCCGAGTCGAGGTCGGCGAGCGCCCGGAGCGCCGTCTCCGGCACGGCCATCCCCGGGATCGCGTTGCCGTGCGGGCAGGTGAGGGGGTTCCCGAGGCTCGCCTGGAGGCGGTCGAGGACCTCGTCGGAGACGGCCTCCGACAGCCGGTGCGCTTCGCGGTCGGCCGCGACCCAGTCGAGGCCGAGCACGTCGGTCAGCCAGACCTCGAGGATCCGGTGCCGACGGACCGTCGCCGCTGCGAGGGCGTGGCCGGCCTCGGTCAGCCGGACGCGATGCGTCGGGGTGACCGTGATGAGCCCATCCTGCTCCAGGCGCCGGAGTGCCTCGCTCACCGTCGGCGCGCGCACCCCGAGCCACTCTGCGAGGCGGCCCGGGCGGACCTCCTCCCCCTCGTGCTCGAGGTAGAAGGCCGCCTCGACGTAGCGGGTCGCGGCGCGCACGTGCGCGGCACGCGCCCCGCCATCGGCGCGCGGCGCGCGGCTCGGGGCTGCGGCTCGCCCTGCGGTGCGTGCCATCACCGCCACCGTAGCCCCATGTTGCGCGCGGATCGGGTGGTGCGCTCTCGGAGGGAGGGACGGGGAGCCGGTCTCGCCGGTTGTGCGAGGATGAGGTGATGGGAAACGCTGCTCGCGAGGGAACGCCGGTGCCCGAGGGGTCGACCGCCAAGGTCCGAGTTCGCGAGGGTCGCCTGCTCGGCAGGGCCGAGCGGGGGGTCTTCGCGTTCAAGGGCATCCCCTACGCCGCGCCACCCTTCGGCGCGCGCCGCATGCGCCCCCCGGCGCCGGCGCCGGCGTGGGACGGTGTCCGGGAGGCGTTCGCCTACGGGCCGACCGTTCCGAAGGGCCCCTACCCGCCCCCCTACGACGCACTCCTCCCGGAGCCAGACATTCCGGGTGAGGACTGCCTGAACTGCAACGTCTGGACGCCCGATCCAGCCGCCGCCGGTCTGCCGGTGCTCGTCTGGATCCACGGGGGAGCGTTTGCGAACGGCAGCGGCGCGGTACCCACCTACGCCGGGCATCGTTTCGCCGAGGACGGGGTCGTCTGCGTGACCATCAACTACCGCCTCGGCGCGGACGGCTTCCTCTACGCAGGCGACGAGATCGCAAACGTCGGGCTCGCCGACCAGCTCGCCGCGCTTCGCTGGGTGGCTGACAACATCGCCGCCTTCGGTGGCGACCCGGCGAAAGTGACCATCGCCGGCGAGTCCGCAGGGGCAATGAGCGTGGCGACCCTGCTCGCCTCGCCCCTGTCGGCGGGGCTGTTCCGCGGGGCGATCCCTCAGAGCGGGGCCGGCCACCACGTCCTCTCTCCCGAGACGGCCCTGCGAGTCGCTGGTCGCCTCGCCGAGCGGCTCGGGGTGGCGCCGACGCGCGCGGCGATGGCCGCGGTCCCGCTCCCCGCCCTCCTCGACGCACAACAGGCGCTCGCCGCCGAAGCGGCCGCCACCCCCGACCCGGGGCGCTGGGGAGAGATCGCCACGAACCAGATGATCTGGGAGCCGGTCGTCGCCGCCCCGATCGTGCCCGAAGTCCCCCACCGCGCGGTGGCGCAGGGCGCGGGGCGAGAGATCGCCCTGCTGGTGGGCACCAACACCGACGAACAGCGCCTCTTCCTGGTCCCGAACGGTCTCGTCGACCTCGTCGACGAGACGCTCCTCGGGCTGCTCGCGTCGGCCTACGGTCTCGACGAGGCTGGCCTCGCCCGGTACCGCGAGAACCGGCCGGGCGCGACTCCCGGCGAGCTGGTGGTGGCGTTCGGGACCGACTGGTTCTTCCGCATTCCGGCGATCCGGCTCGCCGAAGCCCGCTCGGGAGGGCCCGCCGGCACGTGGATGTACGAGTTCGCCTGGCCCTCACCGGCGTTCGGTGGCCGGCTCGGTGCCTGCCATGCGCTCGAGCTCCCCTTCGTCTTCGACACCCTCGAAACCGAGCGGGACGAGCTGCTCGGCGCGGAGCGCCCGGAGGTGCTCGCACGTCTCGTCCACGACGCCTGGGTCCGATTCGTCAGCGACCTCGACCCGGGCTGGGCGCCCTACGACCTCGACACGAGAGCCGTCATGACCTTCGGGCCGGACATGGAGGCACACGAGGTCACAGACCCTCGGGGTGACGAGCGAGCCTGCTGGGAGGGCCGCCGCTAGTCCGAGCGACGGCGGGCGACGCGACCCGCCCCCGCGTTCGGCTCCCCAGGGCAGGCACACCGACCCGCCCCAGCGCCCGGACGCCACGGCTACACTCACCGGGACCGAGGGCCAGCGCCGTCCCTCCGCGCCGAGAGACCGGTGAACCGGTGGACGAGACGACGGAGATGGACATGCGCGGGGCAAGCGAGGGCGACGGAGCACCGCTGCATCGGCTCGAGGACGAGCACGATGCCTGTGGTGTCGCATTCGTGGTCGACATGGCCGGCCGGCCGAGCCACGACATCGTGCGCCAGGGCCTCACGGCGCTCGAGCACTTGGAGCACCGTGGCGCATCGGGAGCTGAGCCGGACAGCGGTGACGGGGCCGGGATCCTCCTCGGCGTCCCGGACGCCTTCCTCCGTGCCGTGCTCTCCTTCCCGCTCCCCCCCGCCGGCCGTTACGCCACTGGGTTGGCCTTCCTCCCCCGGGATCCGGTCGAGCGGGAGCACGCCAAGGCGGCGGTGGAGTCGCTCGCCGTGGAGGAGGGCTGTGCCTTGCTCGGCTGGCGCACGGTCCCGACCGACAACCGGGCACTCGGCGCAACGGCTCGGGCCGCCGAACCGGTCATCGAGCAGCTCTTCCTCACCGATGCCACAGGCGAGCGGGCGGGGATCGAGCTCGACCGCCTCGTCTACGTCCTCCGCAAGCGCGTCGAGCACGCGCTCGCGGGTGTCTACTTCCCGAGCCTGTCCGCCAGGACCTTCGTCTACAAGGGGATGCTCACGGCCGGCCAGCTCCCGAGCTACTTCGCCGACCTCGGCGACGAGCGGCTCGCCTCCGCGCTCGCGCTCGTGCACTCGCGCTTCTCCACCAACACCTTCCCGTCCTGGCCGCTCGCGCACCCCTACCGGCTCGTCGCCCACAACGGCGAGATCAACACCCTCGCCGGGAACCGGAACTGGATGCGTGCCCGCGAGGCGCTCTGCGCCACGGCACGCCTGCCGGGCCTCGAGCGCGCGCTGCCGATCGTGACCCCGGGCGCCTCGGACTCCGCCACGTTCGACGAGGTTCTCGAGCTGCTCCACCTCGGCGGTCGGTCGCTCCCCCACGCCGTGCTCACGATGATCCCCGAGGCATGGGAGCACCAGGCCGACATGGACCCCGCCCGGCGCGCCTTCTACCGCTTCCACGCGTGCCTCATGGAGCCCTGGGACGGCCCGGCCGCCGTCGCCTTCACCGATGGGAGGCTCGTCGGGGCCGTGCTCGACCGCAACGGCCTCCGCCCCGCACGGTGGTGGATCACCGACGACGGACGGGTGATCTTCGCATCCGAGGTGGGCGTGCTCGACGTCGCACCGGAGCAGGTCGTGGCCAAGGGGCGGCTCCAGCCCGGGCGGATGTTCCTCGTCGACACCGGTCTCGGCCGGGTGGTCGACGACGAGGAGCTGAAGGTTGCGCTCGCCCGCGAGCAGCCCTACGGCGAGTGGCTGGAGGCGGGCCTCGTCCGCTTCGAGGACCTCCCGCCACAGCGGATGCTGACGCCCCAGCACGCCCGAGTCGTCGTCCACCAGCGCCTCTACGGCTACACCGAGGAGGAGCTCCGCCTCGTCGTCGCCCCGATGGCCGCGACGGGCGCCGAGCCGATCGGCTCCATGGGTGACGACACCCCGCCCGCTGTGCTCTCGTCCCGGCCGCGGTTGCTCTTCGACTACTTCACCCAGCTGTTCGCACAGGTCACCAACCCGCCCCTCGACGCGCTCCGCGAGGAGCTCGTCACCTCGCTCTCCGGGACCCTCGGGCCGGAGGCCAACCTCCTCGAGCCCGGGCCGACGTCGTGCCGACAGGTCGTCGTGCCCTTCCCGGTCCTCACCAACGAGGAGCTGGCGAAGCTGCTCTACATCGACCGGGGCGGGTTCGCCCCGGGCTTCCGGGCCTTCGCCGTGGACGGCCTCTACCCCGTCGCGGGGGGTGGCCCGGCGCTCGCGCGGGCGCTCGAGGAGGTCCGTGACGCGGTCTCCGACGCGATCGAGGCCGGCGCCAACATCATCGTGCTCTCCGACCGCAACAGCTCCTCGACGCTCGCGCCGATCCCGTCGCTGCTGCTCACCGCCGCAGTTCACCACCATCTCGTCCGGAGAAGGACCCGTACCCGGGTGGGACTGGTCGTCGAGGCCGGGGATGTCCGCGAGGTCCATCACGTCGCGACGCTGCTGGGCTATGGCGCCGCCGCGGTCAACCCCTACCTCGTCTTCGAGTCGATCGAGGACATGCTGCTCGCCGGCACCCTGACCGGGGTCTCACTGGAGACGGCGGTGCACAACTACGTCAAGGCCGCTGGGAAGGGCGTCCTCAAGGTGATGTCGAAGATGGGGATCTCGACCGTCGCCTCCTACACCGGTGCCCAGGTCTTCGAGGCGCTCGGACTGTCGCAGGAGCTCGTGGACGAGTACTTCACCGGTACCGTGAGCCGCCTCGGCGGCGTCGGCCTCGACGTGCTCGCCGCCGAGGTCGCCGCACGCCACCGGGACGCCTGGGACCCTTCTCGGTCCGGGGCCGCCGCTCGGGGCCTGCCGAGCGGCGGCCGGTACCAGTGGCGCCGCGACGGCGAGGAGCACCTCTTCGACCCGGAGACGGTCTTCCGGCTGCAACATGCGACGCGCCAGCGCCGCTACGACATCTTCAAGGGCTACACGCAGCGCGTCGACGAGCAGTCGGCGCGACGGCTCACGCTCCGCAGCCTGTTCCGCCTCCGCAGTGACGAGCGCTCCCCGATACCCGTCGAGGAGGTCGAACCGGTCTCGTCCATCGTGCGCCGCTTCTCCACCGGGGCGATGTCGTACGGCTCGATCTCCGCCGAGGCGCACGAGACACTCGCCGTCGCCATGAACCGGCTCGGGGCGAAGTCCAACACCGGCGAGGGTGGCGAGGATCCCGAGCGCTTCGTCGCAGATCCGAACGGCGACTCCCGGCGTAGCGCGATCAAGCAGGTGGCCTCCGGGCGCTTCGGCGTCACGAGCGCGTACCTCGTGAACGCCGACGACATCCAGATCAAGATCGCCCAGGGCGCCAAGCCGGGCGAGGGTGGCCAGCTCCCCGGTCACAAGGTCTACCCCTGGATCGCCCGGACGCGACACTCCACGCCGGGTGTGGGGCTGATCTCTCCCCCACCCCACCACGACATCTACTCGATCGAGGACATCGCACAGCTGATCCACGACCTGAAGTGCGCGAACCGCCGAGCCCGGGTGCACGTGAAGCTCGTCTCCCAACTCGGTGTCGGCACGGTCGCGGCGGGCGTGACCAAGGCCAAGGCGGACGTCGTCCTCATCTCGGGGGGTGACGGTGGGACCGGCGCTGCGCCGCTCACCTCGCTCCAGCACGCCGGCGCGCCCTGGGAGCTCGGCCTCGCCGAGACCCAGCAGACGCTCCTCGCGAACGGGCTGCGCGACCGGGTGGTGCTCCAGGTGGACGGCCAGCTCCGCACCGGCCGTGACGTCGTGGTGGCGGCGCTGCTCGGAGCGGAGGAGTTCGGGTTCGCGACGGCGCCGCTCGTCGTCTCGGGCTGCGTCATGATGCGGGTCTGCCACCTCAACACCTGCCCGGTCGGCATCGCGACTCAGGACCCGGTGCTCCGGCAACGCTTCAGCGGGCGACCGGAGTTCGTCGTCACGTTCTTCGAGTACCTCGCGGAGGAGGTGCGCGAGCACCTCGCCGCTCTCGGCCTCCACTCGTTGGACGAGGCCGTCGGCCAGGTCGAGCTGCTCGACGTGCGTCCCGCCCTCGAGCACTGGAAGGCGGCGGGGCTCGACCTCCGGCCGATCCTCGCACCGCCCGACGTGGCGGATGGCCCGCGACGCTCCCGCACCACCCAGGACCACGGCCTTGCCGGGACCCTCGACGAGGAGCTCATCGAGGCCGCTGCAGCCGCCCTCGAGGGGGACGGGCCCGTGGTCGTCCGACGCCGGGTACGCAACGTGGACCGCAGCGTCGGCACGCTGCTCGGGGCGGAGGTGACCCGTCGCTTCGGCGAAGCCGGCCTCCCGGACGACACGATCACGGTCGAGCTGACCGGGAGCGCGGGCCAGAGCCTCGGGGCCTTCCTCCCGCGCGGCGTGACGCTGCGGGTCGCGGGGGATGCCAACGACTACGTGGGCAAGGGGCTCTCCGGCGGGCGGCTGGTGCTGGCCCCACCCCCCGGCTCATCGTTCGCTGCCGAGGAGAACGTGGTCGCGGGCAACGTCGCGCTCTACGGGGCGACCTCGGGGGAGGCGTTCTTCTCGGGGATCGTGGGCGAACGCTTCTGCGTCCGGAACTCCGGTGCGCTGGCGGTCGCCGAGGGTGTGGGCGACCACGGCTGTGAGTACATGACGGGTGGCCGGGTCGTCGTCCTCGGTCCGACCGGGCGCAACTTCGGCGCCGGTATGTCCGGCGGCATCGCGTACGTGTTGGACGTCGCAGGTGCCTTCGCCACGCGGCTCAACCACGACATGGTCGCGCTGGAGGCCCTCGAGGACGAGGAGTGGGCCTGGCTCGACGAGGTCGTCGGGCGCCACGCCCGCCTGACCGGCTCGGCAGTCGCGACGGCGCTCCGGGGTGCACCGGGCGGGGTGCGCTCGGCGCCCTTCGTCCGGGTGATGCCCCTCGACTACAAGCGGGTGCTGGCGGCGATGGCGGAGGCCGCTGCGGCGGGTGCCTCGGTCCAGGAAGCGGTCATGGCGGCGGCGCATGGCTGATCCGAGGGGGTTCCTCGCCGTCCCCCGCCGGGGTGCTGTCCGCCGACCGGTGGCGCTCCGAGTGCGGGACTGGCGAGAGGTCTACGAGCCGGTCCTGCCGGAGGAGACCCAGGCGCAGGCGAGCCGCTGTATGGACTGCGGCGTGCCGTTCTGTCACCATGCGTGCCCGCTCGGGAACCTGATCCCCGAATGGAACGACCTCGTGTGGCGCGGACGCTGGCGGGACGCGTGGGAGCGGCTCGAGGCCACCAACAACTTCCCCGACTTCACTGGTCGGCTCTGCCCGGCCCCCTGCGAGGCGGCCTGCGTGGTCGGCATCGCCGACCAGCCGGTCAGCATCGAGCTCGTGGAGAAGGAGGTGGCCGAGCGCGCGGAGGCCGAGGGCTTCGTCCGACCGCGCCCGCCCGCGCGGTCGACGGGTCGGCGGGTGGCTGTCGTCGGCTCGGGTCCCGCCGGTCTCGCTGCGGCCCAGCAGCTCGCCCGTGCCGGACATGCCGTCTCGGTCTACGAGCGCGCCGAGCGGCCGGGCGGCCTGCTCCGCTACGGGATCCCGGAGTTCAAGCTCGAGAAGGCCGTCCTCGACCGCCGGCTCGCTCAGCTCCTGGCGGAGGGCGTCATCTTCCACACCGGCGTGGAACCGGGGGTGGACCTCCGGGCGGACGAGCTGCTCGACGACGTCGATGCGCTGGTGCTCGCGATCGGCGCGACCCAGCCGCGCGACCTCCCGATCCCGGGCCGGGAGCTCCCGGGGATCCTGCAGGCCATGGCGTACCTCCCTGCGGCGAACCGAGCGGTCGCCGGAGGGGACCCTGCCGACCCTCCCCCGGGGTACTCGGCCGAGGGGCGGCGCGTCGTCATCATCGGTGGCGGGGACACCGGGGCGGACTGCCTCGGCACGGCCCACCGCCAGGGAGCGATCTCCGTCGCGCAGCTGGAGATCATGCCCCAGCCCCCTGGCGAGCGGGCGCCGAGCACGCCCTGGCCACTCTGGCCGTTGCAACTGCGCACTTCCGCGGCGCACGAGGAAGGCGGGGAGCGGCGCTTCTCCGTCTCGACCCAGCGGTTCCTCGCGGGCGCGGACGGCCGGGTCGCGGGGCTCGTGCTCGCCGAGGTCGAGCCCGTGCACGACGGCGGCGCGCTCCGTTTCGCGGTCGTACCAGGGACGGAGGAGACCCTTCCCTGCGAGCTGGTCCTGCTCGCCCTCGGTTTCACCGGTCCCGAACGCGCACCGCTCCTCGACCAGCTCGGCCTCGCGCTCGACGAGGCTGGCCGCCTCGCCTGCGGCCCGGGCTTCTCGACCTCCTCGGCTCCGGTGTTCTGCTGCGGGGACGCGCGCCGCGGCCAGAGCCTGGTCGTCTGGGCCATCGCCGAGGGTCGCTCGTGCGCTGCCGCGGTCGACGCGTACCTCCAGGGTGAGACCACGCTCCCCTCGCCGCTCCGCTTCGAGGCGAGCCCCGCGACCCGCGCCGGCTGAGCGGCCCGCCCGGGCGGACCCGACACCATCCGAGCAGGCCATCCGGGCTCGCCCCCAAGGGCTCTCATCCGGATGCCGGCGTGGCGCCGTAGACCGTGCGGCCGGGGGTGTTCCGCCGCCGGCTCCGACGGAGTAGCGCCGTCACGGAAGAGTCCGTCACCAACGGGCGGCGCCGAGACAAGGAGCAGCTGATGGCCGAGATGTCCCGAAGGAAGTTCCTCCAGCACGGCTCTTTGGGCGTCGCAGCCGCGGCCGCGCTCGCCAGCGTCCCGAACGTCGCTCGCACGGCGCTCGGCTCGGGCAGCGCGCGGAGCGGTGCTGCGTCGACCGCTGGCGCTGCCGGCACCGCTGGTGCGGCTCACGACCCGGAGCTCGCGACCACCGGCCCGGTCATGGTCCACCTCGCCGACGCGAAGACCGGCGAGATCCACCTCTACGTGGGCGAGCGGGAGCTGACCCGCCACGACCCCGCCCTCGCAGCCGCGATCGCCCGGGCGGCCCGCGCCTGAGCGCGGGTCGTCGACGCCGCACACCTCCCGCGCCACCAACGTCCCCCGCGCCGCCCACCGCCGTGTCACGCGTGCGGCGAGCGTTCACGAGGGAGCTGGCCGGGCGCTGAACCCTTCGTTCCCCTTCGTTCCCCGACACCCCGACCCAAGGAGAGCCATGTCCTCGCACCGCGAAGCACCCGAGATCTCGAAGGACCCCGTCGCCGACTCGACGGACCTCTACGCCTTCGTGAGCCCTGACGCCCCAGACACCGTCACCATCATCGCCAACTACGTCCCACTGCAGCTCCCCGCGGGCGGCCCGAACTTCTACGAGTTCGGCGACGACGTGTCCTACGAGATCCACGTCGCGAACAGCGGCCAGCCGCAGGCGGACATCACCTACCAGTTCCGCTTCCGGACCGAGCTCCAGGACCCGAACACCTTCCTCTACAACACCGGACCGATCACGGCGATCGACAGCCCGAGCTTCAACCGGCGCCAGTACTACTCGGTCGCGCGCATCGACGCGAGCGGGTACCACCTCCTCGCCGAGAACCTGCCCTGCCCGCCGTGCAACGTCGGCCCGCACTCGATCCCGAGCTACGCGCCCCTCACGGCCGCCGCGATCCAGACCCTTCCCGGCGGCGGCCAGGTCTTCGCCGGCCAGCGCGCGGAGGGCTTCTACGTGGACCTCGGCTCGGTCTTCGACCTCGGGGACCTGCGACCCTTCCAGACGGCCTTCCGTTTCGCGCCGAACTCGAGCGGCCCGACGGGGGTCAACGGGACGGCGGGGCTCAACGTCCACACCATTGCGCTCCAAGTGCCGATCACGAGCCTGACACGGAACGGCTCGATGCCGACGGTCGTCACCGACCCGGCGGCGACGATCGGGGTGTGGACGACCGCGAGCCGCCAGAAGGTGCGCGTGTTCGACCTCGCGGCCGGCCAGGACCTCGATGCCGGGCCCTTCGTGCAGGTCTCGCGGCTCGGGAACCCGCTCTTCAACGAGGTCATCGTCCCGATCGGCCAGAAGGACCGCTGGAACTCCCTCCCCCCCGCTGCGGACGGCCAGTTCCTCGGCTACGTCGAGCACCCCGAGCTCGCCGGCCTGCTGCCATACCTCTACCCGGGCGTCTTCCCGAACCTGGGCGCGTACGGTGCCGCCCGGGCGGACCTCGTCGCCATCCTGCTCACCGGCATCCCGAACGGGATCGTCGGTGGCTTCCAGAACTACACCGGCCCGGCATACGCGGACATGCTCCGCCTGAACGTTGCGGTACCCCCGACCCCGACGGCGAGCGCGAGCATCCTGGGGCTCCTCGGTGGTGACGCCGCGGGCTATCCCAACGGGAGGCGCGTCTTCGACGACGTCACGACCATCGAGCTGCGGGCCGTCGCGGGCGTCACCATCCCCCTGGTCGACCCCAGCTACACCCCGGACGGAGCAGCGGGCGCGATCTACGACATCGTCGATCCTGCGAAGACGGCCGTCGCGGCCCTCGGGATGATCGGCGAGACCTACCTCGGCTCCTTCCCCTACCTCGGCACGCCGTGGGACGGCTTCGACAACCCGTCGGTGACGCCGGTGCCGATGCTCGGGAACCCGTGAGCGGGTCGAACCACACCGGGGAGGCCGTAGCCCCGACCGTGCCGAGCCGAGCGGTCGCCGTCGACGTCGGCGGCGACCGCGGGACGCTGATCGTGCGAGGGGACGCAGCCGACGAAGCGCGGGAGGTGGAGATCCACCCGGTGGGACGGCCCGACGCGCGGACCCACGTCTGGATACTCCCCCGGGCCGTGGCGGTCGGCACCGTCCACGCCGGGGTGTTCCCGAGCCTCGCGGGGGGCGACTACGTGCTCCTCGGCCGGGACGGCGAGCCACTCCGCACGGTGCACGTGCCGGGTGGAGCGGTCACCGACGTGACCTGGGGCTGAAGCCCAGGGGCGGCGAGCGGGCGGCCGGGGCTCAGGCGGGAAGCGGCGGGGTTCCCCGGTAGCGGAGCACGACCAGGCGACCGGCTCCGCCCTGTTGGATCCCGCGCCCCGAAGGGAGAATCGCGGTCCCGCCCGCCGTGTCGAGCGGGCCGGCGGTGAAGCCGTCCGCTCCGACGACGAGCAGGATCGTCCCGCCGCCGCCGCCGCCCCCGGCGGCACCGCCGTGCACGGAGGCGTTCCCGCCGATGGTCACGATCCGACCAGCCTCGACCCGTTGGCCCTCGATGCAGAGCCCCGCTCCCCCGGCACCGCCGAGCGCCCCCCCTGCGGCCCCGCCTCCACCGCCGGCCAGTTCGGGAGCGAGCCCGTGCCGGTACCACGAGCGCAGTGTCACCGCGTCCGGCGCCGCTTCCGGGGAGACACTTCCGGCGCCTCCGCAGTCGAGCCCGGCGCAGGCGTTTCCCCCGGCGGCGGCGGTGGAGGTGCCAGGGGCGGTGGTGCAGTTCACACAGCTGCCGCCGGCGCCCGAGCCCCCGAGGGAGGTCGAAGTCGGCGAGGTCCTCGCCGATCCGGTGACGATCGTGCCCTCGTTCACCACCGTCCCCGAGCAGAGGATCGCAAAACCGGCGGTCGCGAGCAGGGCCCCCGGCTCCACGACGAGGTTGTCGCAGTGCAGGTCGGCGCGGAGGGTCTGGCGTGTCCGGACGACCAGGGTGGCGGGGCCGCTCGGCAGCTCCGACGCCCCCCCGCCGGGGGTCGTCGTCGACCCCGTCCCCGTGCCGGCACTCGTGCCGGGGGTCTTGCCGTTCCCGCTCCCCGATCCACTGGCCGTAGGCCCGCCGCCCGTGCCCGCTCCCTCCGGTCCGCTGGAGGCGTAGGTGGGTGCGCCCGAGACGGGACCCCCGCGAGACGGGACCCCCGCCCCCCCGCTCCCCCCCGGTGCGCTACCCGGGCGCACCTGGCCGGGCAGCGTGCCGGCGATCGTGCCGCCAGTTCCACCGGCCCCCCCTGCTGACCTCGTTGGATGTCCACCCGGTGCCAGCAGTCCCGCCGTGACGCCGACGCCCAGGGCGACAGCGACGGCCGCTACGAGCAGCGCCTGGAGCGCACGAGAGCGCCGGCGGGCGCCGGGCTCGGCGCGTTGCGCAAGACCGTTCCCGCCCGTACCCCCCGCTGGCCCGGCCCGTGCTGGGGCTGCTCGCTCGGCGAGCGGCTCGGGCGCCGGTCCCCTGGTCACCGAGCGTGCTGGCCGTCGGGACCGGCCGCAGTGGCGTTCCGACGGGCGAGCCTCCGGCGCAGCCCCGTGAGGGAGCCACCGGCGAGCGGCCCCGTGCTCGGCAGTGAGAAGTGCACCAGGTGGCGAAGGGAACGGGAGGCGAGCGACGGGGTGCCACCCGCCGCCTCGGTGTCGTCGGCGTGCACGACGGCCCGGCGCACGACCGTGCCGCCGAGGCTTCGGAGCGGCTCGGGTGGGAGCAGCGCGCGCGGGCCGGTCGCGAGCGCGGAGCGGGTGAGGCGGTCGGGGGACTGGGTCGCGAGCGAGGCGAGGGTCTTCGCGACGACCACGGACGGGGCGACGCCGTTGCCCGAGAAACCGGCGCCGTAGTGGACGTTCCCTGCGTCGCCCCACGTGCCGACGAAGGGGAGGTGCGTCGGGCTGCGATCGACCGCTCCCCCCCAGGCGTGGGTGAACCGGGCGTCGGCGAGGGAGGGGAACCAGCGCCGGAAGTCTCCCTCCACGGCGCGGGTGACCTTCGGGTCGAAGAACTGACGGGCGCTCGGGGAACTCCGCCAGCCGATCGTGCCGAGCCCGCGCCCGAAGACGATACGGCGATCCGGGCTCACCTGGGCGTAGTGCACGGAGGTCTGGGAGTCCCCGAGGAGCTCGCCCTCGGCCCAGGGCCACGGGTCGAGCCGGCTCCCGAGCGGCTCGGTGGCGACGATGTGGCTGCCCACGACGACGAATGCGCGTCGGAGCTCCTCGAGCAGGCCCGACCAGGCTCCGAGCGCGAGGACCACGGCGTCGGCTTCGACGCGGCCCGCAAGCGTGTGGACCACGGCGGGCGCCGAGTCTTCCACGGCGAGCACGGGCGTGCCCTCGTGGAGGCGCACGCCGAGCCGGACGGCAACCTGGCGCAGACCTCGGACCAGCCGGCCGGGGTGGACGGCGGCGGCGTCGGTGTGGCGTGCCCCGCCGAGCAGCCCCGCCGCACCGGTGTGCTGGCGCACCTCGACTTCGCTCACCTCCTCGAGGAGCCCCGACCGACCGTGCGCTCGGCACGCGTCGAGCGCGCCGCTCGAGGCCCCGAGCTGCGCGGGGGTGGAGGCGACCCAGAGCGCGCCATGCTGGCGGAACCCGCCGTCGATCCCGTAACGGTCGCAGGTCTCCCCGATGTGGGCGATCGCCCGGCTGGACTCCTCGGCGAGCAGGAGCGCGTCGTCGAGGCCCCAGAGCTCGATCAGGTGGTCGAGCTCGTCGTGCCAGCCCGTTGCCCAACCACCGTTGCGCCCGCTGGCGCCGAACCCGCACGATGCCGCCTCCAGCAGGACGACGTCGGCGTCGGGGTGGCGCTCCTTGATCTCGATGGCCGTCCAGAGACCCGTGAATCCGCCGCCCACGACGCACACCGCTGCGCCGACGCGGCCGGCGAGGGGGGGAGCGACGGAGGGCACCCCCGCCTCGGCCTCCGCCGCCATCGCCTGCTCGAGCCAGAGGACGACACCGCCTGCCGAGCGTCCGGGCATGTCCGGGGCCGAGCCCAACGGCATCGTGGTCGCTCCGCCGGCCTCGGCTCCTGCCGCGGGGACCACCGCCTCGCGCGGTGGACCGAGCTGCGGATCGGGCGCCGGCGCGTGAGCCATCGACCGGATGCTACCGATCCCTGCCAGCGCGCCCCTGTCGGGGCGCCCCTGTCGGGTCACGCGACCGGATCGCGGGCCTGGCGGCCGGGTGGAGGCACAGGATCGGCCACAATGGCGCCGTGCTGGTTTTGCTTCGTGCCGACGGGGACGTCCGAGGGGTAGGGCCTGCGGTCGCAGGCGAGCGACCGGGGGAGCGGGCGTGACGCCGGTGGAGCTGTCCGACCTCGCGCTCGAGCTGGCTCGACGAGGCGAGGCCAACGGGAGTGCGGCGACGGCGGTCGAGCGGCTCGTTGCGGAGTCGAGCGGCCGGCGCGAGCTGCTCGAGGAGGCTCGTTCCATCCTCGTCCTCCGCATCCGGCGCCGCTCGGGCGACTTCGAGGCCACCGGCGCCCTGAGCCTGGTGCTCCGTGCGCTGTCCGAGGTCGGTCACGAGCGCCAGCCGTTCACCGCAGGGCCGACCGGTGCTCGTCTGATCGCCCCCCTGCAGCGACTGAACCCGCTTCGCCGCCGCCCCGCTCGCGTCTGACAGCGGGGCGGCGGCGCCGGTCGACGGGCGCAGGGTCGGGCGCGATCGGCCCCGGCAGCCCGCGGCGGTCAGCGGGCTCGATCGGGTCCGATCGCCGCCACGAGGCAGAACTCGTTCCCCTCTGGGTCCTCGAGGACCACCCAACGGGTGTCCCCCTCTGTGACGCGCCGCACGTACGAGGCGCCGAGTTGGCGGGCTCGTCCGGCAGCGAGCTCGGGGTCGGCGACGTAGAGGTCGAGGTGGCACCTGCTGTGACCCGGTCGTCGCGACGGCCCGGCCCGCTGGAAGGTGAGGTTCGGCCCGAGCCCGGTCGGGTCCTGCAGCCCCGTGTAGGGCTCGAAGAGGGCGCGGGGTACGTAGCCAGTCAGCGCCGCCCAGAACGAGGCGAGAGCCTCCGGATCGTCGGCGTCGAGCACGATGTTGCCCGGCCGCACGACTGTCGCCCGCTCGCTCACCACGGCGGGATCTTACGCCACGAGCGCGGCCGAGCCCGGCGGTGAGTGACGGAGCCGCCCGGTCCGGGCCGGTGCACCCCCGCCCCGGTTGCCCTGCCGGGCCGCGCCCGCCCACACAGCCGGGCGCGGCCGGCTGGATCAGGCCATCGAGTCGAGGATGATGTCGATGTCTGCCTCGGTGGTGCGGGGGTTCACCACCGCGAGGCGGGCGATCGGGAGGCCCCGGTGGCTCGAGGGGACGACGAAGGCGACCCCGGCCGCGAGCAGGCGGTCCGACCACTCGCCATAGCGGCTTGGCGACCAGCCCTGCCGGCGGAAGGCGACGACGGACAGGTCGGGCGGCCGGAGGAGCTCCAGATAGTCCCGGTGCGTGACCGCCTCGGCGGCGTGGCGCGCGACGGCGAGCGTGCGCTCGACGGCCTTCGTGTACGCGGCGGTGCCATACGTGGCGAGGGAGAACCAGAAGGGGAGCCCTCGCGCCCGTCGGGTGAGGTGGACGGCATAGTCCGACGGGTTCCAGGCGCCCGCCTCCTGGGTGGGCTCGAGGTAGCCGGCGTGCTGCGCATGGGCCTCGCGGGCGAGCTCGGGCTCGCGGTAGAGGAGGGCGGCGCAGTCGAAGGGTGCGAAGAGCCACTTGTGGGGGTCGACGACGAAGGAGTCCGCCCGCTCGATGCCGGCGAAGCGTGCTCGGGCGCTCGGCGCGGCGAGCGCAGCGCCGCCATAGGCGCCGTCGACGTGGAGCCAGCAGCCGCCCTCCTCGGCGGTCTCGGCCACCGAGGCCAGGTCGTCGACGATCCCGAGGTTCGTCGTGCCCGCGCTCGCGACGACTGCGAACACGCCGTGGGTCTCGACCCCGCCGCCGCCTCGGCTGGCAAGCGCCGCTCGCAGGTGTTCTCCGGTGAGGCGGCCCTGGGCGTCCGGCTCGACGAGGAGGAGCTCGACGTCCATGACCGCGGCTGCCGCCTGGATGGACGAGTGCGCCTCGGCGCTGGCGGCGACTGCGAGGGCGTGCGCCGGTTGGCGACCATCGAGCCGGCGGCGGGCGGTGTGCCGGGCCGCGACCAGCGCGGAGAGGTTGGCAATCGTGCCGCCCTGGACGAAGACGCCACCGGCCCCGGGCGGCAGGCCCGCGAGGTCCGCGAGCCAGCGGAGCGCCTGGTTCTCGGCGTAGACCGCCCCGGCGCCCTCGAGCCAGCTCCCTCCGTAGATCGAGGAGGCGCCGACGACCAGGTCGAACAGCGTGGCCGCCTCGGTCGGCGCGCAGGGGATGAAGGAGAGGTAACGAGGGTTGTCGATCGAGAGGCAGGCGGGCGCGAGGACCTCGGTGAAGAGCCGGAGCGCTTCCTCACCGCCGAGACCACCCTCGGTGATGGTCGTCCCGGCCGCCTTGGCGAGCTCCTCGGGTGTCGCGGGACCGTCGAGCGGCACCGGGTCCAGGTGGAGGCGGTAGCGCGTGTAGTCGAGCACCGCTTGCGCGAGCTGCTCGGTGTCCTCGGTCCATCCGTGCACCGCGCCGAGACTAGGTCCAGACCGGGAGCGGCGTGGACCTC
>JAJYWE010000013.1:0-3277 GCA_021791675.1 Actinomycetes bacterium
TGGCCGTCGCCCTGCGCGTCGGCGCCGACGAGCTCATCACCTACGACGCCGAGCTGGCCGAGCGAGCGGGAGCGGTGGGCCTCTCGGTGCTCGCGCCGGGCTCTGCCCTGGGCTGAGGCCGTTCCGCTCGGGCCGGAGCACGCGCCCTGGCGGCCTGCGGCCCGGTGGGGCGCGCCGCAGCGAGACCGGGGCGCTGCGCCGAGACCGGGTCGGCCTCGGCGCACGCGGAGCGGCTGTGGCAGCATCGGGGACCAGACGCCGGCCGGAAGACCGTGCGATGCTCATCAGGAAGCGCTGACCGAAGCCCGGCCGACGGATCGGGAGGGCCGGTCGAGAGAGGAGGGGGCCGTGCGGGGACTGATGCAGGAGGAGCCGCTCACCTTGCCGATGCTCGTCCGGCGGGCGGAGCGGCTGTTCGCCGACAAGCCCGTCGTCTCGGTGACCCACGCAGGTCGGGCCCGCACCACGCTCGGGGCCGTCTGCGAGCGAGCCCGCCGCCTCGGGGGAGCGCTCGACGCGCTCGGCGTGTCGGAGGACGGGCGGGTCGGGACCTTCTGCTGGAACCACGCCGCGCACCTCGAGGCCTACTTCGCGGCCCCCTGCACGGGACGGGTGCTCCACACCCTCAACATCCGCCTCTTCCCGGACCAGTTGGTCTACATCGCGAACCACGCTGAGGACGAGGTCGTCGTGGTCGACCGATCGCTGCTCCGGCTGTTCTGGCCGCTCGTGGACCGGCTCGAGAGCGTCCGTCACGTCGTGGTCGTGGACGACGGCGCCGGAGAGGTGCCGGACGATCGGCGCATCGTCGCCTACGAGGAGCTCCTGGCCGGCGCGCAACCGGCGAGCTTCGAGGTCCGCGACGAGTGGCGGGCGGCCTCGATGTGCTACACGTCCGGCACGACCGGGAACCCGAAGGGCGTGGTCTACTCCCACCGGTCGACCGTGCTGCACTCGATGGGCGCGCTCATGGTGGACAGCCTCGGTGTCTCCGAGGACGACGTGCTCCTCCCGGTGGTGCCGATGTTCCACGCCAACGCGTGGGGCCTCGCCCACGCGGGCGTGCTCGCCGGGTCGGGTTTCGTGCTCCCCGGCCCCGACCTGTCGCCCGCGGCGATCGCCGGACTGCTCGAGGAGGAGGGCGTCACCCTCGCCGCGGGGGTACCCACCGTGTGGATGGGCGTGCTGCCGATGCTGGAGGGCAAGCAGCTCCCGAAGCTCCGTCGCATCGGCTGCGGGGGCTCCGCGGTTCCGAAGGCGCTCTCGGAGGGCTACCGCCTCCGCCTCGGGGTTCCGATCCTCCAGGCGTGGGGGATGACCGAGACGCACCCGATCGCCTCGATCGCACGCGTGCGGTCGTCCCTCGCCGGTGCGTCCGACGAGGTCCTGGCCGACGCGCGGGCCAGCCAGGGACTGATGGTCCCGGGCGTCGAGGTCCGCATCGTCGAGCCCGAGACGGGCGCGGAGCTGCCCTGGGACGGCAAGGCGTTCGGGGAGCTCCAGGCGAGGGGTCCCTGGGTCGCGAGCGCCTACTACGACGATCCGCGCTCGTCGGAGTCGTTCACGGCGGATGGCTGGCTGCGCACGGGGGACGTGGCGGTGATCGAGCCGGACGGCTACATCCGGCTGGTCGACCGGACGAAGGATCTCGTCAAGTCCGGGGGCGAGTGGATCTCCACCGTGGAGCTCGAGAACGAGCTCATGGCGCATCCGGCGATCGCCGAGGCAGCGGTGATCGCCGTGCCCCATCCCCGCTGGGTCGAGCGTCCCCTCGCCTGCGTCGTCGTCCGTGAGGGCGCGAGCCTGTCACGCGACGAAGTGCTCGACTTCCTGCGTCCCCGCGTCGCCAAGTGGTGGCTGCCCGACGACGTCGTCTTCATCGAGGAGGTCCCGAAGACCTCGACCGGGAAGTTCTCGAAGAAGGACCTGCGCGACCGCTTCGCGAACTACGAGCTGCCGGACCGGAGCGGAGATCCAGCCGCACCGGCACCGGCCGAGCCGGCCTCCCCCTGACCCCCGACCATTCGGGTGCCTGAGCCACTGACCTCGGGGGTCTGGCCACCGACCTGCCGGGTCCGGCCACCCGCCGGGCGGCCCGCGCCGCTGGCCTCGCGTGCCTGGCCGCCGACCCGAGGAGACGGGGACGGTGGGAGGTGCTCGGTGCGCTCCGCGGGGTCTGCGGCGACGAACCAGCCGAGCGGCGTGGGGAGGAGGGCCTCGTCGAAGCGAGTGAGGGTGCGAAGCGCTACCGGCCAGAGGACCGCGACGACCGCGCCGCCGAAAGCGAGGCCGCCGAGGACGTCGAAGGGGTAGTGCATCCCCGTGTAGATGCGACCGAAGGCCAGGAAGAGCCCGAGGAGGGTCGCGACCCACGCGGCAACGTATCGCCGGGCGAGGAAGAGGCCGACGATCACCGCACCCGCGACGGTCGCGTGGCCGCTCGGGAAGCTGTAGCCGTGGGTCCGGCCGAGCAGCACCTCGACGTGCGCCAGCGCGAGGTAGGGGCGGCGCTCGGCGACGAGTGGCTTCAGGACCTCGTGGGCCAGGAGCCACGCGACGACCGTCCCGGCGGCGGCCCAGAGCACGCCGGCGACCGCCCGAGCGGGCTGGACAGCCGAACGCGCCGCCCACCACGCACCGAGGAGCACCAGCGCGAGCAGGCCGATGCCGAGGAAGTGGGAGTACGTCGCCATGAAGCCGTGGGCCCAGGGGGTCTGGCGCGCGAGCTGGTTCACCTCGAGGTACCACCGGGTGTTCGCCGAGTACGAAGCGGGATCTGGCGCCGGGGTGAGGCCGGCCGCCTGCGCCAGCGGGATCGACTCGATCGGCACTCCCACGCTCCCTCCACTGGTTCGCCGGCCGGTCAGGGGGACCGCCGGGCCGCGCCCCCTCGGTCACGTCGAACGCGTCACCGCCAGGACGGCTTCTCGGCTAGGACAGCAGACGCGTTACCACGAGGACATCAGGGGTTCACGCTATCGACACCCATCGTTCAGCTGGGGGCAGAGGCGCCTCCTCCTCAGCCCGCCCTCAGCGTTCGTGGCCCGGGCTTCGCACCGGTCGAGGCCAGGGAGGTGCGTGAGCCGGTCCGAGGCGTGGACTAGCCTCCCGGCGTGGACATCCCCCGACTCACCAGCTTCAGCCACGGCGCGGGCTGAGCCTGCAAGCTCGCCCCGGGCGAGCTGACGCAGGTTCTGCGTCATCTGGGCACACCCTCCCATCCAGACCTGTTGGTCGGGACGGAGACCGGCGACGACGCCGCCGTGTGGCGGCTCGA
>JAJYWE010000013.1:3377-55413 GCA_021791675.1 Actinomycetes bacterium
CGGGCTGAGCCTGCAAGCTCGCCCCGGGCGAGCTGACGCAGGTTCTGCGTCATCTGGGCACACCCTCCCATCCAGACCTGTTGGTCGGGACGGAGACCGGCGACGACGCCGCCGTGTGGCGGCTCGATGACACGCGCTCGTTGGTCGTCACCGCGGACTTCATCACCCCGGTCGTGGACGACGCGACGACCTGGGGTCGGATCGCCGCGGCCAACGCGGCGAGCGACGTCTACGCGATGGGGGGTCGTCCGCTGTTCGCGCTGAACCTGGTCGCCTGGGACGCAGACCGCCTCCCGCTCTCCCTGTTGGGCGAGGTGCTCGAGGGGGCCCGTCTCGCAGCCGCCGAGGGCGGGTGGGTCACCGCCGGTGGCCACACCGTGACCGACCCGGAGCCGAAGTTCGGCCTCGCGGTGGTGGGGGAGGTCCCGACGGCGTCCGTGCTCACCAACGTCGGGCTCCGTCCCGGCGAGCAGCTCGTGCTCACGAAGGCGCTCGGCGTCGGGGTGCTGACGACCGCGCTGAAGGCCGGTCGCGCCGACGCAGCCGACATCGATGCCGCGGTCGCCTCGATGGTCCGCCTGAACGCCGACGCCCTCGCCGCCGCGCGGGCCGCCGGGGCGACGGGGGCGACGGACGTGACCGGCTTCGGCCTGCTCGGGCACCTCCGTCGGATGGTCGAGCCGCTCGCCGTGGACGCGATGGTGGACGTGGGGTCGGTGCCGCTCCTGCCCGGGGCTCGCGAGGCGGGAGCGGCCGGGCTGGTCCCCGGGGGGACCAGGCGCAACCTGGCCTGGGCCCGGGAGGTGCTCGACGACGGGGGCCTCCCGGAGCTCGAGCTCCTGCTGCTCGCAGACGCGCAGACCTCGGGCGGGCTGCTCTTCGGGGCCCCTCCTGTCGGGGCAGCCGGCGCGGTCGCGACGCTACGCGCGTCCGGCCACCAGGCAGCCATCGTCGGCGAGGTCGTCGAGGGGACCGGACGCATCCGCCTCCGTGCCGGAGCCTGACGGACGTTCGGGGGCTTCGGCCGACCGGCTCCGAAGGGCCAGCGCGAGGTGAGGCGCTCGACGGGCGAGCCGGCGCTGCCCGGGCCCAGAGCGCCGCGGCCGCGGGACTCAGCGGGCGCCGGAGTAAGCGGGCGCCGGAGTCAGCGGGCGCAGACGGAGGTGGCGACCCCGATGCGGCGCGGCAGCGGCTCGCGGAGCAGCTCCCAGAGGTCGCGCGGACCCTTCAGCTCCTCGGGGAGCGGGAGGGCAGCCGCACCCGAGCCCGCAAAGGGTCGGGGTCGCCGGGGGATCGGCCGCCCGGAGCTGCCACCGCGACCGCGGTAGACGAGCAGGCCGGAGACCGGGTCGGGCACGGCATCGAGGGTGGCACCGACGAGCGGGGTGGCCCGGAAGCGCTCCCAGGTCGCCTCGTCGGGGAAGCTCACCTCGAAGATGACCCCCCAGTCGTGGTGGTGCCAGGCCCAGTCCAGTGCGCCACCGGCGAGCGCGGCCTCCGTGAGTGCGTCGCCGAAGATCTCGGCCCAGCTGGAGGCGGTAGTGTCCCCGTCGAAGATCTCGAGGGACATCCAGATGGCCATGCCGGGATGATATCGCGAATCGGCCTGCCGTGCCGGGGCCGAGATTCCCGTGGATCCGGGCCAGGGCCTCGGCGGGGAGACGGGAGGAGAGGCGATGCTCCGGCACGTGGTGCTGTTTCGCTGGAGAGAAGGGACGACGGCGGACCAGGTCGAGGCGGTTCGGGCCGGCGCTGCAGCCCTCCCTGCGAGGATCCCCGAGCTCGTCCGCTACACCGTCGGGGCGGACGCTGGGCTGGTGGAGGGCAACTGGGACTTCGCGGTCGTGGCGGACCTCGAGGACGCCGACGCCTACCGGCGCTACGCCGACCATCCGGCCCACCAGGCGCTCATCGCGGAGCGGATCCGCCCGATCCTCGCCGCGCGCGCTGCGGTGCAGTTCGAGGCGGTGGACCTGGTCGGTGAGCGGAGCGATCCCGCAGCGGGGGCACCGGCGAGCTGAGGGTGGCCGTGCGGGTGACCGACCCGCCTCGCACGACCAGGCTCGGAGCTGGACCAGGGCGGCGCCTCGACGCCGAGTGACGCCCCGCCCCCTCGACACCGAGCGACGCCCCGTCTCGTCGACGCCGGGTGACGGCTCCCTAGCCGAAGCGGTTGGCGAGGGTCCGGTAGACCCCGGGGGCGAGCGCCTGGAAGGCCACCGGCACCCGCAGCCAGCCCGGGCAGAGGACGACCGGCCGGCGAGCCGCGACGCAGTCGAGCACGTCGGCAGCGACGCGGTCCGGTGCGAGCGGCTTCGGCCAGGCACGTGCGTAGGGCTGGCCGCGGCGTGCGAAGAACGCCGTGTCGACGGGACCGGGGCTCACGATCCCGACGTGCGCCGGCGCGAGCTCGGCGGCGAGCGCCGAGGCCGCGGCGACGAGGCCGCCCTTCGCGGCGGAGTACGCCGTCTCGTTCCCGACGCCGAGATGCCCGGCCACGGAGCCCACGAAGACGAGCGCCGCTTCCCGGCGCCCGGTGAGGTGGGGCGCCGCCGCCGCGGCGAGGTGGAGCTGCGACGCGAGGTCCACTGCGAGGAGGTGGTCGAGCGTGTCGGGGTCCATCTCGGCGAGCGGCCCGGCCCACCCGACGCCCGCGGCGGCCACGACCAGGTCGAGCCCGCCGAGCGCGCGGACTGCGTCGTCGACCAGGCGGCGGGCCGCGCTCGGATCGGCGAGGTCGGCGGCGAGCGGGGTCGCGCCGAGCTCGGCCGCGAGCGACGCGAGGGGCTCGCCCGCACGGCCGCTCAGGGCGAGGTGCGCGCCGAGCTCGGCGAGCTGGCGCGCGACGGCCGCCCCGATCCCGCCGGTCGCGCCCGTCACCAGGCTTCGCTGCCCCGCGAGCCGTGCCGCCCGCGCCTCGGCATGTCGGGACCGACTGGTTGTCCGGCCCACGTCTCCGGTCGCTCGGACTAGGCGAGGCCGAGCGCAGCCCGGACCCGCTCCTCGGCCTGGCTGAGTGGGTCGTCGCCCCCCGTCAGCGCCTCGATCGCCCGGAGCGTCGGGTAGCCCGTCGCCTCCTCCGCCTGGAGCCGACGCGCGAAGCCACCGGAGCGGATGTCCTCCAGGATCGCGGCGAAGTGCCGGCGCATCGCCTGCGCGTCGAGCTCGAGGGTGCGCAGGAAGCCCCCGAAGGCGGCCGCAGCTCCGTGGCCCCGGACGGACCGATAGAAGCCCTGCTGGGCGAAGGTGGAGAACACCCGGGACATCTCCCCGGAGCCGTACATCTCCACGACGAGCGCCTCCGGTGGCAGGCCCGCCTCGGTCCCGAGCGCGAAGGCGAGCTGCATCGCGACCCCGAGGTAGGGTCCGATGGTCTGCTCCACGAGCAGGTCGACCAGCGCCTCGTCCGCGGCGCCGAGCTCGAGCGCGCCGCGCTCGAGCGTCCCGATGGCCGCAGCGAGTCCGAGGAGCCGCCGCCACGCCTGGCCGGACACGTCCCGCTCGACGGCGAGGTAGCTCGTGAAGCCCTCGCCGCTCCGCGCGGCAGCGAGGACGGCCTCGCCGAGCATGCGTGGCGCGAGGAGCGCCACGTCCACGCTCGGAGGCGGCGACACGAGGTCGTACGCCAGGCAGTACCCCGAAGCGAAACAGACCGTCGCGCCGGGCCGCAGCCTGTTCGCCACCGTCGGGAATGCGCTCGGGATGACCTCGTCCGGGAGCAGCACGTAGACGAGCTCGGCATCCGTCACGGCCTCGACCAGGTCCGCGACGGGCAGCCCGGCGGCAACCGCCTTCGCCCGGTAGGCGTCCTCGATGTTCCCGACGACGAGATCGTGGCGCCCCTCCGCGAGCAGCGTGGCCACCGAGGCTCCGAGGTTCCCGAAGCCGAGCACGGCGATGCGCACCCCCACGAGGGCGTCGGGCTCCGCGTCCGCCGGGCCGAAGAACCGGGCCGGCCGGACGGGCGGGCAGACCCCGCGGGCACCGAAGCCCGGGCCCGCGCCGACGAGACGGTCTCGCTCCTCGCAAGGCGAGACCCGCGCGGGGTCGGCACCGAGGGACAGCCGGTCGGGGCCGGTGCCCGTGGAGAGCGGTGGCGCCACGGTCATCAGTGTGCTCCGACCGCAGCGCGCAGCGTCTGGCGGAGCGAGCCCATCGTCGCGAGGACCGCCGTCGGCTCGTAGCCGCAGTGCGCCATGCAGTTCGCGCAGCGAGGGTCCTTCCCCCGCCCGTAGCGGTCCCAGTCGGTGGTCTCGACGAGCTCCCGGTAGGTCGCCGCGTAGCCGTCACCCATGAGGTAGCAGGGCCGCTGCCAGCCGAAGACGGAGTAGCTCGGGATACCCCAGGCGGTGCAGGAGTAGTCGACCTTGCCCTCCAAGAAGTCGAGGAACAGCGGGGTGTGGTTGAGGCGCCAACCCTTGCGACGCCCGTCGGCGAAGACCTTGGCGAACAGCTCGCGTGTCTCGGTCACGCCGAGGAAGTGCTCCTGGTCGGGTGCCTTCTCGTACGCGTAGGCGGGCGAGAGCATCATTGCGTCGACGCGGAGCTCGTTGTTCAGGAAGTCGAGTACCTCGATGACGGACGCGGGGGAGTCCGTGGTGAAGAACGTCGAGTTCGTCGTGACCCGGAAGCCCTTCTCCTTCGCGAGACGGATCGCAGCGACGGCACGGTCGAAGGTGCCGGGCCGATCGACGGCGGCGTCGTGGCGGTCGCGCAAGCCGTCGAGGTGCACCGTCCAGGAGAAGTAGGGCGAGGGTCGGAAGCGGTCGATGCGCCGCTCCAGCAGGAGCGCGTTGGTGCAGAGGTAGACGAATTTCCGCCGCGCGACGAGCGCCTCCACGATCTCGACGATCTGGGGGTGGAGGAGCGGCTCCCCGCCGGCGATCGAGACCATGGGCGCGCCGCACTCCTCGATGGCGCCGACCGCATCCTCGACGCTGAGGCGCTTGCGGAGCACCTCGGTCGGGTACTGGATCTTCCCGCAGCCCGGACAGGCGAGGTTGCAGGTGAACAGCGGCTCGAGCTCGACGATGAGCGGGAACTTCTCTCGCCGGGCAAGCTTCTGGCCGGCGAGGTAGCGGGCCATGGTCAGGTTCTGTCGCCACGGGATGGGCACGATCGCACCTCCTGGGGGAGTGGGAAACGGACGCGCTCGAGGGTGGTCGAGCGCTCTTCGATGCTGAGCCGGCCGAGCCCGGAGAGGGCGTCGAGGAGGGAGGTCACGACACGCTCCGGGGTGGAGGCCGCCGCGCTGATGGCGACCGTGCCGGCGTTCTCGAGCCAGGCGAGGTCGAGGTCCTCTGCCCGGTCGACGAGGTGTGCCCGGGCTCCGAGGCGCCGGGCGAGCTCGACGAGGCGGTTGCCGTTGGAGGAGTTGGCGGAGCTGGCGACGAGCACCAGGTCGGCCTCGGTGGCACAGCGGGCGAGCGCCTCCTGGCGGTTCTGGGTTGCGTAGCAGATGTCCTCCGCGGACGGCGCGACGAGGTCGGCGAAGCGGGCCTCGAGCGCCTCGACGACGCCTGCCACCTGGTCCGGCGCGAGGGTGGTCTGGGTGAGACGGGCGACGGGCGTCGCGACGGGGATGGGGAGGTCGCCGACGTCCTCGGGTCGCTCCACGAGGTGGATGCGCCCGCCGGCTTCGCCGAGGGTCCCCTCCACCTCGTCGTGACCGGCGTGGCCGATCAGGACCACCTCGCGCCCCTGGGCGGCGAAGCGACGCGCCTCGATGTGGACCTTCGCGACGAGTGGGCAGGTGGCGTCGACCACGTCGAGATCGCGGCGCGCCGCTTCCTCGCGCACCGCAGGGGCCACGCCGTGTGCCGAGAAGACGACGGTCGCTCCGTCGGGCACCTCGTCGAGCTCCTGGACGAACACGGCGCCCCGAGACTCGAGGTCAGCCACGACGTGGGAGTTGTGGACGATCTGGCGGCGCACGTAGACGGGCGGACCGAAGCGCTCGAGCGCCCGGGCGACGATCTCGATCGCCCGTTCGACACCCGCGCAGAACGACCGCGGCGCGGCGAGGACGACGCGACGCGGCTGGCAGGCGGCGGCCCAGGCGTCGAGGTGGGGCGGGAGGCCGGCGAGGGTCCGCAGCGCCACCAGCCCCGCCTTCGGCACGCCACGCGCCCCGGTGCCCGCCGTGTCGGCGACCACTCGCGCCACGGCCAGCGGGCGCTCGCCGAGCGGCCCGAGCGCGCCGAGCACGGCTGCGGTCTCCATGTCGACGCCGAGCGCCCCCTCGTGGGCGAGGCGGTCCCGTCCCTCGCCCCGCACGAGGGTGTCGCTCGAGACGAGCGGGCCGACGACGACCGGCAGGCCCGCACGGCGGAGTGCACCGGCGAGGAGGGGCGCGCTCGGGAGTGTCCAGACCGACCCCTCGCCTCGGACCTCGCTCGCCACGAGCACCGTCCCCGGGCGCAGCTCGGGTCTCGTGCCCCCGGCCACCCCCGTCACGGCCACCGGTGTGGCCGGTCCGAGGGACGCGGCGAGCCTCGCGGTCGCGTCCCGGGCACGCACGGGGCCCATGCCGGTCGTGGTCACGACGCCGGCACCGACGCGCCGGCGGAGCGCTGCCGCCTCGACCCGCAGCGCGCAGACGACGGCGAGCGAGGAGCGCGCCGGCACCGGGGCTCTCATCGGGTGCCCTCGGTGGGGTCGAGCGCGGCGAGGAAGCGCCCCAGTGCGCCGGTCGGGAAGACCTGGCGGTAGAGGTGGTAGTTGATGTAGAAGTCGCCAGGAAAGCCGGTGCCGGTGAACCACGGCTCGTCCCAGGTGCCATCCGCGCGCTGGGTCGCCACGAGGTAGGCGACGCCGGCCCGCGTCGCCTCGCCGAGGTCGCCGAGGGCGAGCAGGGCGAGCAGTGCCCACGCGGTCTGGGACGCCGTGGACGCGCCGCGGCCCGCCCAGTCCTTCTCCACGTAGGAGCGCAGGTCCTCTCCCCAGCCTCCGTCGTCGTTCTGGTGGGCGAGGAGCCAGGCGCGAGCCGCGAGGAGCCGGGAGTCGGTCGGTGCGACGCCTGCCGCGACGAGCGCGGGGACCACGGCGCCGGTCCCGTAGACGTAGTTCGCGCCCCACCGGCCGAACCAGGAGCCGTCGGTCTCCTGCGCCCGCCAGAGCCAGTCGACACCGCGCGCCAGCGCGCGCTCCTCCGCCGGGTCGAGGGAGGGCTCCTTCGCGAGCATCTCGACGACGTGGGCCGTGACGTCGGCCGAGGGCGGATCGGTGACCTCGCCGAAGTCGCAGAAGGGGAGTTGGCCGACGAGGGTCGAGGTGTTGTCGGCGTCGAACGCGGCCCAGCCCCCGTCCGCGCTCGCCATCCCGACCACCCAGCGCCGACCGCGCTCGATCGCCTCGGCGACCGCTGGAGGCGGCGCCGGGTAGGCCCGGCGGAGCGCGAGCAGCACCTCCGCGGCGTCGTCGATGTCCGGGTAGTGGTCGTTCTCGAACTCGAACGCCCAACCGGAGGGCTCGAGGTGGGGGCGGCGCACGGCCCAGTCGCCGCGGACCCGCACCTCCTGGCCGACCAGCCACGAGGCTGCCCGGGCCACCGCCGGGTGGGGGGGCTCGAGGCCGGCGTCGGCGAGGGCGATCACCGCGAGGGCCGTGTCCCAGACCGGCGACTGGCAGGCCTCGAGGCGCACCTCCTCGCCGTCGCGGACGGAGAAGCCCTCGAGCCCGGCGAGGCCGACGGCCAGTGCGGGGTGCTCGAGGGGGTAGCCGAGGAGGTGGAGCGCGAGCAGCGAGTACACCCAGGGCGGCTGGATGCCGCCCCAGCACCCGTCCGCCTCCTGACGACGCAGGATCCAGCGCTCGGCCCTCCGGAGGGCGAGCGTGCGGAGCGCCTGGATCGGGCGGCGCTCGTAGCGGCGGAGGAGGCGGTCGACGAGGACGAGCCGGCCGGCTGTGGTGCGCAGGTCGACCTCCGGGCGCTTCGCGACACCGGTCCGGAGCTCGTCGAGGCCGAACGGCAGCGGCCGCACGGGCCGGTGGGCCCCCACCACGGTGAGCGCCACCACGGTCTGGCGGGCCCAGCAGGCGAAGTCGTAGATGTTGGCCGGCGCGAAGCTCGGGAGCAGGATGACCTCGGGCGGCAGCGCCGGGAGGTCCTCCCACGGCCAGAGGCCGAACAGGGCGAGCCAGAGCCGGGTGAAGACCCGTGTGGACTCGAGGCCCCCGTTCGAGCGGACGTGCTCGGCCGCCTTGGCCATGTGGGGGTCGTCCGGTCGGTCCCCCGCGAGGCGGAGCGCGACGTAGGCCTCCACCGTCACCGACAGGTCGGCGGGTCCCTCGTAGAAGGTCGCCCAGGTTCCATCGGAACGCTGGCTTCGCCGGATCCAGCGGGCGGCCGCCTCGGTCCGCGCGGCGTCGCGGATACCGAGGAACTCTCGCAACAGCAGGTCCTCGGCGTCCATCGTGACGTTCGTCTCGAGCTCGCCCTTCCACCACCCGGGCTCCTGCTGCGAGCGGAGGAGCGCCTCGACGGCAGCGTCTCGGGCGTGAGCGACGGCCGCAGCGTCACAGCTGGGCGCGTCGAGGGGCGGCCGCGGGGGAGCGAGGATGCGCTCCGGAGCCCGAGCGCCCCTCGTCTCGGCGTTCCGCCGGCCGGCGGCGCGCGTCCGAGCGCGGCGGGGATCAGTACGCACGGTCCACCACGAAACGGGCGAGCCCGGCCAGCTCCTCGGTGGCCGGTTCGGTGAGCGGCGCAGTCTCGAGGAGCCCGAGCGCCCTGCCGAGATGCGCCTCGGCAGCCTCGCCGGCATAGGCCCGCCCGCCCGCCCGCTCCACCAGCTCGGCGGCCCGTGCGAGAACCCCTTCGTCGTCGCGGGGACCGGCGAGCAGCCTCACCAGCTCCTCGGATTCGGGTCGACCGGCGCTCAACGCTGCGGCGACGGGGAGGCTCGCCTTGGCAGAGCGGAGGTCGCTCCAGCGGGGCTTGCCGGTGCGCTCGGGGTCCCCCCAGATCCCGAGGAGGTCGTCGACGGCCTGGAAGGCGAGGCCGAGCTCGACCCCGAACGCCTCGAGCGCGTCCGCGACCGGCGCCGGCGCTTCCGCGAGCACGGCGCCGAGGGAGGCTGCGGCCCCGAGGAGCGCACCGGTCTTCGCCCGCTCCATCGCCTCGCAGGCGTCGAGCGAGGGGAGTGGCGTCCCCTCCGCGGCGATGTCGGCTGCCTGGCCCGCGATCATCGCGGAGGTGGCGGCCGCGAGACGGCGAGCGGCCGCGAAGGCGCCGAGGCTGGGTGCGTTCGCGAGGACCTCGTGGGCGAGGGAGAGCAGCGCGTCACCCGCGATCACCGCCTGGCTCACGCCGAACAGCGACCAGACCGTCTCGCGGTGGCGGCGCTCGCGGTCCCCGTCGATCAGGTCGTCGTGGAGGAGCGAGAAGTTGTGGACCAGCTCGACCGCAACGGCACCCGGCACACCCACCGTCCCCTTGGCTCCCACCGCCTCCGCGGAGAGCACGGCGAGGGCGACCCGGACACCCTTGCCGCCGCCCCCGGGGGTCGCGAGGCCGTTCGCGTCGGTCCACCCGAGGTGGTAGCGGACCGGGGGTCGGAGCTCTGGCGCAAGGCTGGCAACCGCCTCGACCAGGGCCGGGTGGGCGAGCTCCTGCGCTCGGGTGAGCACGGGTGGCGGTGCCGTGGTCGGGATCACGCGAGGGCCTCCTCTCTGGTCACGCCGGCGTCCGGGCGAGACACGACGCCGTGGATCGCTGCGAAGTGCCTCGACGTCGCCGGGCGGCTGTCGGTCGGGGTCGTCGCGGCCGCTCCGAGCCGGTGGGGCAGACCTGCCCCGCTGTTCCCAACTCGACCACCCGCCTGCACGACGACGGCGCGCGCGGCGTCGGCGCCGCTGCGCACGGCGCCCTCCATGGTCGCCGGCCACCCGGTGTCCGTCCACGCCCCGGCCAGGTAGACCCCCGGGAGCCGGGTCCGGGTCGCGGGGCGCTCGAGCTCGCTGGCCGGGGTCGCGGCGAAGGTGGCCGCTGGTTCCTTCGTGACGACGGCGTCGAGGACTGCTGCTCGGCCCGCGTCCGGGAAGAGCGCCGTCAGTGCCTGGAGCATCTCTGCGACGAGCTCGGCCGGCCGCTGTCCCACCCAGGCGTTCGCTGCGGAGAGCGACACGCCGACGCACTGCTGGCCCGGCGCAGCGCCGACCGCCCTGGACCGGTCGAACAGCCACTCGATGGGGCTGTCGAGCGCCGCTGCGAGCTCGACGTCCAGGACGGGACGGTCGAAGACGATCTGGACGTTCACGATGGGAGAGGTCCCGAGGCGTGCGGGGTCGTGTGCGAGCGCTCCCGGGGGGAGGAGCCGCCCGGCGGCGGTGCTCCCGACGGCGACCACGACTGCCGGCGCAGGCTCGTCCCCGTCCGTCCCCCAGATGCGCGGCGTCGCGTCCGAGGCATCGAAGGTGACGGCGCGGACCGCCTCGCCGAGACGCACCTCGACGCCGGCTGTGTGCAGCGCCTGGAGCGGGGCGGTGTGGTGGAGCTGGCCGAGGGGCACGGTGGCCCAGCCGATGTCGGCGCCGTCGTGGTGCTCGAGGAGTCCGGTGCCCACCACCCGCGCGGCCAGGGCGAGCGACAGCTCGGCCGCAGGGAGGTTGCAGGTCGCCCGGAGGAGCGGCTCCCAGAGCGACTGGAGTGCCGGGCCGCGCGGCGGACCCGGCCGGCGCTCGAGCCAGGCGCCGAAGCTCTCCCCCCGGGTCGCCGCGTCGCGGGGTGAGAGCGCGCCGAGCGCCCGGGCGTCGAGGGCCGACCAGGCGCGCAGCGCCGGCGGGAGCGCGCGGAAGCGTGCGAGCGTGCCCGCGAGGTGCAGCGGGCTCGGCGCGTCGGCTCTCGTGAGGCGCTCCCGCTGCCCGCCGGGGCGGAGGACGGGGAGGTCGAGGCGGTCCTGGAGGCGGGTGGCGGCGGTCATCCCGATCCGGTCGAGGAGCGCGCGGTAGGCGGTGCAGCAGCGCAGGAAGACGTGCTGGCCGTTGTCGTAGGTGAAGCCGTTCCGCGAGAAGGACCAGGTCAGGCCACCCAGGCGGCGCCGCCGCTCGACGAGCCGGACGGTCGCGCCGGCGGCCGCCGCGTCGAGCGCCGCCGTGATGCCGGCGAGCCCCCCACCGACCACGACCAGGTCCGGGCTCGCTGGACGGCTCGTCACGCGCGCCCCAGTAGCAGCGCTCGACCCGCGACGAGGGCTTTCTCGGCGGACGAGAGCCGCACCCGGCGCTCGAGGACCTCCTCGGGGCGGGTCTCGATGCGGGCCAGGAGCCGGCGGTAGATGCCCGCCATCGCACCCGCGCAGGCCGCGCTGCGGTGGTCGAGAGCGGGGAGCAGCCCGAGCCCGGACCGGTAGTAGCCCCGTGCCCGAGTGGCGAGGAGCAGCACGACCGCGACGAGCGCGTCGCGGTCGCCCTCGAGCTGGGGGCTCACCCCGAAGCGCTCGAGGTCCTCCTTCGGGAGGTAGACCCGGCCCATTGCCTGGTCCTCGCGGATGTCTCGCAGGATGTTGGTCAGCTGCAGCGCGATCCCGAGGTCGTCGGCCTGGCGAGCGAGGACCGCCGCATCGCTGGCCTCGCGCACGCCGAAGACCGCGAGCGAGAGTCGCCCGATCGAGCCGGCGACCCGCTGGCAGTAGCCGACGAGCTCGTCGAAGGTCGCGTACGCGCTGCCCCGGCAGTCCATCTCGCAGCCCTCGAGGAGCTCCTCGAACGCGCCGAGCGGGAGCGGGAAGCGCCGCGTCGCGTCGGCGAGGGCGACGAGCACGGGGTCGTCACCAGGGTGGTCGAGGTCGGCAAGCGCGTGCCGGACGGCATCGAGCTCGGCAAGGCGCGCCGGCGCGCCGGCTGCCGCGCCGACGCGCGGTGGGGCGTCAGCGCCTGCGTCCGGGAGGCCGTCGCGGGCGGCATCGCCGATGTCGTCGACGCGCCGGGCGAGTGCGTAGATCGCCGAGAGCGCAGCCCGCCGTTCGCGCTCGAGCAGGCGGATCCCGTAGGCGAAGTTGCGGGCCTCGTGGCGCGTCAGGCGCTCGCAGTAGGCGTAGGCCTCCGCCGGCGTCACGCGAGCCTCCAGGCTCGCCGGGGTGCCACGACGAGGCCGGCGGCGCGGCGAGCGACGGCGGCGGGCGAGGGCCGGACCTGCGTGGCGAGGGTGTCGTACCCGGCATCGGCGATCGCCTCGAGGGTCGCCCGCCCTCCCGCAACGAAACCGGCCAGTGCAACCCTCGCGGCGCCGCGGGCGACCGCCACCAGCGGCGTCCCGGCCTCGAGCAGGGCAGCTGCTCGGCTCGCCTCCCACGCGACGAGACGCCTGAGCGACGGGACGGCCGAGGCGGCCGCCAAGGCCTCCTCGTCCACCCCGAAGCGGGCGAGGTCCGCGAGCGGGAGGTAGACACGGCCCCGTTGCCAGTCCTCGCGGAGGTCCTGGAGGTGCTCGACGACCTGGAGCGCGGAGCAGATCTGGTCGGAGTAGCCACGGGTGAGCGGCGTGTCGAGCTCGAAGATCCCGAGGACGACGCGCCCGACCGGGTTGGCCGACTGGGTGCAGTAGTCGAGCAGGTCCTCGAAGCGGTCGTAGCGGTGCTGGACCTGGTCGCGGAGGTTGGCGTCGACCAGGCCCACGAGCGGGGCGACGTCGAGGGCCCGCCGCCGGAGGACTGCGAGGATCGGTTCGACCGCCGAAGCCCAGGCTGCCTCGCCGAGGAGGTCGCGTGCGCGCCGCCCCGCCCCTTCGTGCGCCTCGCGCCGCGCGGCGGTCGGGGCCGCCTCGGAGCTCCCGGCCTCGACGAGGGCGTCGCGCAGAGCACCGAGCACCAGGACCCGGTCGGCCGCGACGGATCCCTCGTGGGTGGTCGCCCGCGCCTCGTCGCCCAGGTCGTCGACGGTACGTGCGAAGGCGTAGAGCGCCAGGAGATCGGCTCGCGGGGTGCGGGGAAGGAGACGAAGCGCGACGGGGAAGTTCTCGCGGCTCGCGCTGGCGGCGAGCTCCGCGGCGATGTGCGGGTCGCGGCGGCTGTCGGGCCGATCGGCCAGTGCTGGCGTAGGCCCCATGCCGCCCTCCTTTCCCGCTCACCCTCCCGTGCTGCGGCGTCGCGTCACGCTCGACGACCCGGCAGCTCGGGCTGAACTACCGTGACCGGTGGGTCATCGCGCTCTAAGACAGCTTCGCGCGATCTGACGTCGACGTCAACCACCGCCGGCGCGACCACCGCCGGCGCGACCACCGCCGGCGCGACCACCGCCGGCGCGACCACCGCCGGCGCGACCATGGCCGGGTCGACCATGGCCGGTGGCGGTTCGGGTGCCCCGGGTCATCCTGGCGGTCCGGTCACCCGGGCGGTCTGCGCCGCTCGCCCGGTGCCCGAGGGGCCCGGTCCCGCACCGTCCGGGCGACGGGTCAGCGGTCGGGCTCGCGGACACCAGGGGTGCGACGCGTCGCGTGGGGGGGTGGGACGCCGACCAGCGGCGCCAGCGCGCCGAGAAGGGCGTCGGCGACGAGGGCCTGGGCGGGGCGCTCCTCGCCCGGGGTGCCGAACGGACCCACCGAAGCCATCACGGCGTCCTCGAGGGAGCGCACCAGGTTCGCCGCGGCGCGGCTGTGGCCGGGCTGGCGTCGGGCGGCCAGCGAGAGGAGCTCGAGCAGGAGCGGGAGGCGCGCCCCGAACACCGTGCGCAGCCGCTCGGCGGCAGCGGCCGGCGTCGTCGCGTCGCGGAGTGCCCGAGTCGCCTCGTCGCCCACCGCCGTCACGGCGGCGAAGAACACCTCGTCCTTCGCGCGGAAGTACCGGTAGAAGCTCCCCTTCGCGATCCCGGCGACGCGGCAGAGGTCCTCGACGCGTACCTCGGCGAACTGTTCGCGGCCGAACGCGCCGAGCGCGGCGTCGACCAGGCGCTGGCGGGGGTCGGGCTGGCGAGGAGCGCCCGTGGCGACGAGGCCCTGCCACATCGAGGGGCGGAACGCCCCCTCGGCGTCCAACCCGGTCGTGCGGAGGACGGCACCGATCTGGGCCAGTGAGAGCCCCCGGCGGGCCTGGAGGAGGCGGACCAGCTGCAGCGCGTCGACGTGGCGCTCCGCGAAGCGGTACGCGCCACTCGCGGCGCGGCTTGCGGGTGGGAGCAGTCCGAGCCGGAGGTAGTGCCGGACGGTGGACGGGGGGAGCCCTGCGCGGCCTGCGAGCTCCCGGAGCGAGAGGGCGTCCGCCGTGAGCCCCGCGGGGCTGGTCGGGCTCACCTCGGCTCGACTCCTCGTGGTGCGCTCGGTCCACTCCGTCGTGGTGCGCTCGGTCCACTCCGTCGTGTTGAATGAGCCGGGCTGGATGTGCGCGGGGCACGGGCTGGCGGGACGCTGGGCGACACGAGGGGAGCGAGGATGGCGCAGACGGTGCTCGTCACCGACTCCAGCACCTGCCTGCCGGAGGACCTGGCCGAACACGTGCCCGTCTGCATCGTCCCGATCATGGTCCATCTGGACGGCCGCACGTGGGTCGACGGGTCACAGGAGCTGCTCGAGCGGGTCTACGCCGCGCTCGAGACCGAGGACCCGGTCGCAGCGGACCTGATCCGGTCCGAGCCCCCGAGCCCGCCTGCCTACCTCCGGGCCGTCGAGGCGGGGCGGCTGCGCTTCGGCGCACGTGACGCGGTGATCGTGACCCCGGCGGCGGAGTTCACCCCGATGGCTGCAGCGGCTGCAGCGGCTGCGAGCCTCTCCGACCACCCGGTCGGCGTCGTCGACTCCCGGACCGCCGCGGCCGCGCAGGCGCTGGTGGTGCTGGCCGGCGCCAGAGCGGCGGCGCGAGGTGCCGTCGCCGCCGAGGTGCTCGCAGAGCTGGAGGACGCTGCGCGCCGTGCCGACCTCGTCGCACTGGTGCGCTCCGGCTCGCGCCTCGAGCAGGCGGGGCACCTCCCTGGCGGCTCGAGTGTTCCCCACGCGGTGTTCCGGATGCGGGCCGGCGCCATCGAGACGCTCGAGGCCGTCTCCAGCCAGGAGGAGGGCCTCGAACGGGTCGTCTCGGCGTGGCAGGCCGGGGCCCGCAGCGGCGGGGGTGAGCGAGCGGTCTTCCACGCCGGCGCTCCAGAGGCCGCGTCGTGGCTCGCCGAGCGCCTCGAGCCGGTCTCGCTGAACGTCGGCTTCAGTGCCGCCATGGCGATCCACACAGGCCCTGGCGTCGTCGGGGCGGCATGGCTGGCATGAGCGGGGCCGCACGGGTGCTGGGTGCGGCTCGGCGCAGACCCGGCACGGGCGGAGCGCGGTGGCCCCATGAGCGCGTGGCCGCGCCGGGCGCAGGCCTGGCACGCACGCGTGCGCAGCGCGAGGGCCGTGGGCGGATGAGCGAATGAGCGCCGTGGACGCCGGCCTCCTCGCCGGTCTCGTGGTGGCGGTCGCCGCGCTGTTCGGCCTCGCGCTCGCCTACGGGCGGAGCCGCGCCGCCGAAGCCGCTGCTCGCGCCGAGGCGACTGCAGAGACCGCCCGGCTCCGCCTGGAGCTGGAGCGAGCCGAGGCGGGCGCCGCAGCGGCAGAGGACGCGCTCGCAGGAGAGGAAGCCGCACGCCGCTCGCTCGCGGAGGCGCTCGGGGTTGCGGAGGAGCGGGCCGCCGCCGCCGCGGCGGCGGGCACGGAAGCGGCTGCAGCGGCGGCGCGTGAGGCGGCGCAGCGCAGCCGGCTGGAGGCGCGCCTCGCCTCCGGCGCCGACCCCCGGGTGTCGAGTGCGCTCCTCGGGCTCGGCTACCTGCGGCGGGTACGGGCTGCAGGCGCATGGGGAGCGGGTGCGGCCGGCCGGGCGGCAGCACCGCCGACGAGCGTGGCGGCGCTGCTCGTCGCCGCGATCGAGGCTCAGCTCGACGCTCTCCGGGAGGAGGTGGGGACGCCGGGTGATCTCGTCGCGGACCTCGGCTCGCTCGAGGGCCTACGCGCCCCGGTTGCACTCCTCGCGCTGGAGGCCCTTTCGGAGCTGTTGGACCACGCAGCCCGGTTGGCGGACGGCGTGACCGTGACGCTCGATTTGGACAGCCACGCCCTCGAGACCGCGGTGGACCTGGAAGGGGCGAGTGCGGAGCGGGTGGGGGCGATCGCAGAAGAGCTGGCGGGTCTGCTCGACCCCGCGGCCGGCACGATCTCGGTGGACGAACGGCCGGGGGTGGTACGCGTGCGGCTCGGGCTCCGGACAGGGGTACCGAGCCTCACCGACCAGGCGGCGGGGGGCGAGGGAGACGAGGGAGCGGCAGGGCCCGCCGAGGACGCGGCAGTTGGTCCCGCCGACGACGCGGCAGCTGGGCCCGCCGACGACGCGGCGACTGGGCCCGCCGACGACGCAGCAGCTGAGCCGGGGGGTTGACCCGAGCCCTGGCGCGCCACCAGTCGCTACCGGCCGGCGGGCCGGAGCGACGCGCTGGGCGGCGACCCGGCGGGAGCCCACCTGGGTACCCGTTCCTCGCGCCTTGGCCTACGCTTGGCCAGCGGGCGAACGCGGCCGGCCCGAGCTCGGGGAGGACGTGTCCCCGGGCGTACCGTGCGTCGGCCGTGCCCGTGACGCGCTGGTCCGCTCGACGCGGGCAGCCGGGTGGCGGCACGCCGTGAGCACCGAGAGAGGGGAAGCAATGCGCTCCACGATGGGGGAAGGGCCACTCACGATCACCGACATCCTGCGGCGGGGGCAGGAGTACTTCGGCGAGTCCGTCGTGTCGACCTTCGACGGCGCGTCGGGTGTCGCAACTGCGACCTTCGCCGAGGTCGGCGCTCGGGCAGAGCGGCTCGCCGCAGCGCTGCGCCGGCTCGGCATCGACGGTGACCAGCGAGTTGCCACTTTCGCCTTCAACAACCAGACCCACCTGGAGGCGTACCTCGCCGTCCCGGCGATGGGCGCCGTTCTCCACACCCTCAACGTCCGGCTCTTTCCCGAGCAGCTCGTCTACGTCGTGAACCACGCCGAGGACCGGGTCGTCCTCGTCGACGCCGCCGCAGCGCCGCTCCTGGCCCGGGTGCTCCCCGAGCTCCGGACCGTCGAGCACGTGGTCGTGGTCGGGGACGGCGAGGCCGACGGGCTCGGGGAGGTCCTGCGCTACGAGGAGCTCCTCGCCGCCGACGACGGAGGCTTCGCCTGGCCGGACCTGGACGAGCGGAGCGCTGCGGCGATGTGCTACACGTCGGGGACCACGGGCAACCCGAAGGGCGTCGTCTACAGCCACCGCTCCACCTGGCTGCACGCGATGGCGGTGAACGCGGCGGCGAACGTGGGCTGCACCGAGGAGGACCGGGCCCTCGTGGTGGTCCCGATGTTCCACGCCAATGCGTGGGGCATGCCGTACTCTGCCTGGGCCGCCGGCGCGGACCTCATCTTTCCGCAGCGCTTCCTCCAGCCGGAGCCGCTCGCCCGCCTGATCTCCCTCACCCGCCCGACCATCTCGGCCGGCGTGCCCACGGTCTGGAACGACCTCCTCCACTACAGCGAGAGCCACGAGCTGGACCTCTCGTCGTTCCGCCTCCTCACCGGCGGCGGGGCGGCCGTGCCGAGGGCGCTGGTCGACGCCTACGAGGACCGGTTTGGCATCATGCTGCTCCAGGGTTGGGGGATGACCGAGACGAGCCCCGTCTGCGCCCTGTCCCGCCCGCCGCGAGGCACCGCCCCGGAGGAGGCCCGCGCCTGGCGAGCCCGCACGGGCCGGGTGGTTGCCGGCGTGCAGATGCGCGTCGTCGACGACGAGGGTCGGGAGCTGCCGAAGGACGGGAAGGCCCTCGGCGAGTTCGAGGTCCGGGGCCCGTGGATCACGGCCTCGTACTACGGGGACGAGGATCCCTCTCGTTTCCACGACGGCTGGCTCCGCACGGGGGACGTCGGCACGCTCGACGAGCACGGCTTCATGCAGATCTCCGATCGTTCGAAGGACGTCATCAAGTCCGGCGGGGAGTGGATCTCCTCGGTGGAGCTGGAGAACACCCTGATGGCGAACCCCGACGTCGTCGAGGCAGCGGTGGTCGGCGTGCCGGACGACCGTTGGGACGAGCGTCCGCTCGCCTGCGTCGTGCTGCGCGAGGGGGCCGCGGCCGGGCCTTCCGACCTGGCTGCGTTCTTGGCCGGCAAGGTTGCCTCCTGGTGGGTGCCCGAGCGCTGGGCGCGCGTGGAGGAGGTGCCGAAGACGAGCGTCGGCAAGTTCGACAAGAAGGTCCTACGTGCCCGCTACGCAAAGGGTGAGCTCGAGGTCGAGCGCCTCCCCGGGAAGTAGCGGCTCGTGGCCGTAGGGGCGAGTGACGGCGACCGTGCCCTGCTCGCCGAGCTGGCTGCGACGCTCGAGGACGTCTCCGAGTCGCTCGCCGAGTTGATGCTCGAGGCACTCCGACGCCAGGAGGCGGCCGAGACGAGCGCAGACCGCGACGCCGGGCGGGCCGAAGAACGCCGCCTTGCGCGGGCCCGGCGCGCGGTCGAGCGTGCACGGGAGGTTCTCGGTTCCGAGCCGGGGGACGACGAGGGGCCCGTCGCTGGGGAGTGACCGGGCCGGCCCGTGCCTCGGGCCCGGGGCCCGGGGCCCGCCCCAGCCTTCTCGGTGGAGCCCTCCTGGCGGCGCTGCAGGGCAGCGCCGTGACGCTAGAGAGTGGGCAGTCGCGCCCGGTCGGGCTCCGCCGGGAGCGTCGCGTTGAGGGCGTCTATGAGCTCGCGCAAGCGCCCCTGGTGGATCCGGTCGAAGCGGAACACCACCCGCTCGAGCTCGAGGTGGTCCCCCTCGCTCCGCTCGATCGGGAGTGGCTCGCTGCGCTGGAGCCCGCTCGCATCCGCGATGTCGGCGAACTGGGCACTCAGCTCGGCGAGCTGGCGGTCGTCGGGCGCACGCCGGACCCGGAGCACCAGCCGGCTCCCGACGAAGCGGCGGGAGTGGTAGTTGCGGTAGAAGCCGAGCAGCTCTGCCACGGCGTCCTCCACGCTGTCGGTGATGCGGTAGAGGGCACGGTCGCCGGCGGACACGAGCCCGTCCGCGACCAGCTCCTCGTCGACGAAGCGCTGCCACGATCGCCAGTAGGTTCCGCCGGGCACGTCCACGAGCACGATCGGCGCCGGGTCGGCCTTGCCGGTCTGGACCAGGGTGAGGAGCTCGAACGCCTCGTCCTGGGTGCCGAAGCCACCGGGGAGGACGGCATAACCCGCCGACTCTTTCATCAGCATGAGCTTGCGCGTGAAGAAGTACTTCATCTCCACCAGCTTCGGGTCCTCGGCGATGTGTGGGCTCGCTCCCTGCTCGAAGGGGAGCCGGATGTTGATCCCGAAGGAGTGCTCGCGCCCAGCCCCTTCGAGCCCCGCCGCCATGATGCCGGGTCCTGCCCCGGTCACGACCATCCAGCCCTCCGCGGCGAGGCGGGCGGCAAGGGTTCGCGCCTGGGCGTAGAGGGGATCCTCAGGTCGGGTGCGGGCCGAGCCGAACATCGTGACCTTCGGGACGTGTCGATAGGGTGCGAAGACCCGGAACGCCTCGGTCATCTCGGCCAGCGCGGCGTTGGTGATCTTCAGGTCGAGGCGGGAGGGGTGGTCGAGCGCGAGCGCGACGGCGGTGGCGAGGATCGCCCCGACCTGGTCGCGGTTCTCGGTGGGTCCGATGGCCGCGAGGAGCTCGTCGACGAGCTCGCCGAGGTGTTCGGGGAGCCCCTGGAACGTGGCCGAGCGGCGCCGGCCCCCGCCGCGGGCCTGCCCCGAAGGGGTCGGCTGCTCCGGCACCCGATCAAGCCGCCGTGGTCGCGGGAGCGTAGAGGGTGGTTCGCTGCGCGAGCGGGCGCGAAAGCGGCTCCACGATCTGGCGGAAGGTGGCCTCGTCCATGCGCTGTCCGTGGGCCGCCCCGGCGGCGCGCGAGATGTTCTCGTCCATGAGGGTGCCGCCGAGGTCGTTGCAGCCAGCCCGGAGGAGTTGGCGGACGCCGCTCGCGCCGAGCTTCACCCAGCTGGCCTGGACGTTCGGGATGCGCCCCCGGTAGGCGATGCGACCCACCGCGTGCATGAGCACGGACTCCCGGAAGGTCGGGCCCTGCCGGGCTCGACCCTGGCGGTAGAGCGGCGCGGCCATGTGGACGAACGGGAGGGGGACGAACTCGGTGAAGCCCCCGGTCTCGTCCTGCAGCGTGGCGGTGCGCAGGAGGTGCCTCGCCCAGCTCACCGGTTCCTCGATGGCACCGAACATGATGGTGACGTTGGACCGGAGCCCGACGCCGTGCGCCAGGCGGTGCACCTCGAGCCAGGTCTCGGTGTCGATCTTGTCAGGGCAGAGGATCGCCCGGACCGGGTCGTCGAGGATCTCGGCTGCGGTGCCGGGAAGGCTGCGCAGGCCGGCGTCGTAGAGGCGTCGGAGATAGGTCTCGAGCGGCTCGGAGAGCCGGCGCGCCCCCTCGGTGACCTCGAGGGCGGTGAAGCCGTGGATGTGGATCGTCCTCGAGGCGGCGCGCACGGCGCGTAGCACGTCGAGGTAGTACTCGCCGTCGAACTTCGGGTGGATGCCGCCCTGGAGGCAGACCTCGGTCGCCCCGGCTGCCTCCGCCTGGGCTACCCGCTCGGAGATCTCGTCCAAGCTGAGCAGGTACGGCTCGCCCCGGAGGTCCAACGACCGCGGGCCCTTCGAGAACGCGCAGAACCGGCACTTGAAGGTGCAGATGTTCGTGTAGTTGATGTTCCGGTTCGCCACCCAGGTCACCGTGTCGCCGACGGCTTCGCGCCGCAGCTCGTCCGCGAGCGACGCGACCTCCTCGACCTCCCGGCCGCGTGCCGCGAAGAGCGCGACCAGCTCGCCGAGCCCGGGGGTCTGACCCGCTCGGACGCCGTCGAGCACCTCGGCGACCTGGCCTCCCGGAACGGCACCGCGGGCCGGGGTGCCCGGCCTGCCGGCGGCTGCGCCGGCGAGTGGCCGGACGAGGAGCGGCGGCGGGGTCGTCCCGCCGGACACCCAGGCGTGGTCTCGTGCGAGCCACTCGGCATCCGCGTGGTGCAGGGCCGCGGTCGCGGGGCCCGGCGCGAGCCAGCGGTCGCGCTCCCGGAGGTGGCCGGGGTGGATCGCGAGGCGCGGCGCGAGGGTGAACCCTGCCGCCGCCGTGGCCGCCTCGAGGAGGGCGAGCTCGGGCCAGGGGCGCTCCGGGTTGACGTGGTCGGCCGTGACGGGCGACACGCCACCCCAGTCGTCGATCCCTGCGTCGAGCAGCGCTGCGAGGTCGCTCGCCAGGTTGGGCGGGGCCTGGACGTGCACCTCGTCCGGTAGCACCAGGCGGGCGAGGGCCACCGCCCGCACGTGTGCCTCCTCGGGAGCGGGGGGCCAGTCGCGCATGGCAGTGCCCGGCTTGGGCAGGAAGTTCTGGACGATGACCTCCTGGACGTGGCCGAAGCGGCGTGCGACCGCGGCGATCGCGTGGAGCGCCTCGAGACGGTCGGCCTCGCTCTCGCCGATCCCGACGAGAATGCCCGTGGTGAAGGGGATGCGCAGGGCACCTGCGGCCTCGAGGGTCGCAAGCCTGCGCTCGGGGGTCTTGTCGGGGCTGCGCCGGTGGCAGTCGAGATCCCGTCGGAGGGTCTCGAGCATCATGCCCTGGCTCACGCTCACCTCGCGGAGCCGTGCGAGGGCTGGGGCGGTGAGCGCGCCGGCGTTCGTGTGCGGCAGGAGTCCTGGTCCCTCGAGGACGGCGGCGCAGGCTGCGGCGAGGTAGTCGACGGTGCTCTCGAACCCGTTCGCGTCGAGGAACCTGCGGGCGGTCGGGTAACGGAGCTCGGGTAGCTCGCCGAGCGTGAAGAGGGCCTCGTGGCAGCCGGCTGCTGCGCCGGCGGCGGCGATCGCCACGACCTCGTCGAGGTCGAGGTACGGCGCGGCAAGCCTGGCCGGGGGCTTCGCGAAGGTGCAGTAGCCGCAGTGGTCCCGGCAGAGCATGGTGAGCGGGATGAAGACCTTCGGCGAGTAGGTGATCCGGCGACCGAAGCAGCGGTCCCGACGCAGGCCGGCCTCGCGTACGAGATCCTCCGTGCGAGCGGCAAGGAGCGCAGCGTCGTCCCACGGTGCGGCGCCGGGGCCGCTGTCGTCCGTCCCGGGGAGCAGGGAAGCGCCGTCGCCTGTCGGGACGGAGCGGGGGGCGCCGTCGGGAGCAGGCGATCCCCCCCGGGCCGAGCGATCCAGGGTCATAGCCGCAGACTAGGCGGGCACGCCCCCGCTCGGGGGTGGGACGGGCAGGGTCACGGCGCGAGGATGGAGCACCGTCCCGGCCGGGACACGGGCAGCTGCCGGGTCGACGAGCCAGAGGACCCGCTCCGCCGAGACCCGCCCGGCCGGGAGATCCTCGCCCCGCAGCACTGCGGCGAAGGCCTCCGCCTTCGCCTCCCCCATGACGGTGAGCACCACGAGCCGGGCGCGTTCGAGCCCGGCGAAGGTGAGGGTGAGGCGCGGGTGCACGTTGCGTCCCGACGGGTCGACGTTGCGTGCGACGAGACGGCCCGGGCCGGCGTCGAGGGCGGGCGAGCGCGGGAACAGCGAAGCGGTGTGGCCGTCCGGGCCCATCCCGAGGTGCAGGAGGTCGAAGCGACCGACCTCGGCGACCTTCAGCTGGTAGGCCTCCGGGCCCTCCTCGCAGCGCATGGGGTGGATGGCGTTGGCTGCGCCGACCCGCGAGAACAGCACCTCGCGTGCGAGGCGCTGGTTGGAGTCCGGATGGTCCGGCGGCACGCAGCGCTCGTCACCCCAGTAGAAGTCGACGTCCAGCCACTCGACGCGCTCCCCGACGTCCGTCGCCAGACGCTCGTAGCAGGCCCGGCCCGTGCTGCCACCCGACAGGACGAACGCGAAGGTCTCCTCGGTCCTCGCGCGGTAGGAGTCGACGACGAGCTCGACGAACGCTCCCTCGACGTCGTCGACGACCTTGATCTCACCGTGCACCGCGCCTCCCGGGGTCGTGGCGGGGCGGCGTCGGGACCCCGGGAGGCCCCGATGCCGCCCCGGAAGTGCCAGACGCTCCTCCGAGGTCCACGGGCGAGCTCCCGGGACCGCTCATGCCGGGACTCGCCATCCGAGGGCGCGGCGGAGCGCGTGCTCGTAGATCCGGTCTCGCTCGAGGCGCGAGAGCGCCTGCGCGAGGGACCAGGTGAGCCCGTGCTCGGGGAGCTGGCGGCGTAGTGAGACGAGCTGCTCACCGTCCACTTCGGCGGTCGCGTCGACGAGCGGCTCGTCCCCCACGCGGCGGACCACGAAGCGCCCCCGTCGCCCGCCGGAGACGGCGTCGAGCTCGATGGAGGCGTGCACGGCGTCCTCGGTCGCGACGATGTCCTCCGCCAGGTTCAGCCGGTCGGCCACCCAGCCAGCGAGCAGGCGTCTCGGACCCGGCTGACCGGCGAGGCGTGCCGCGGCCACGCCGAGCTGGAAGCCCCGGAGCTGGGGCTGCTCGAACAGCGCCGCGAGCAGCTCCCGCCACGGGCTCGTGCGCTTCCACGACAGGTCGACCACCGGATGGCGCCTCGCGAGCTCGGTCAACGCGACGAGTGCCTGGCGCGGGGTCGCGGACGCGGCACCCAACGGCTCGGCGAAGCGGGAGTCGACGAGCACGGCGTCGGCCATTGCCGCAAGTGGGTCACCCGGCCGGGGGAGCACACCCGGGAACCACACGGCGACCGGGAGATGGCGGACGACCAGCGGCGTGAGGAGGGAGTCGAGATGCGCGGCGGCATCGCCCCCGACGGTGAGCGAGAGCTCCTCCCACCAGATCGCGTGGCCCGCAGCGACGGCTTCCCAGAGCTCGACGCTCGCACCGAGCGACCCGCTGGGCTCCGGGCTCGGGCGGACGAGGACGGTACGGCCCGGATGCCGCGCGCCGAGGCGTCGCATGGCGGCGGCGGTGCGCCCGAGCGTGCGCTCGTCGTCCGCCACGACGACGAGGTTCACCACGCTCGTGCGGGTCGCGAGGTGCTCGCCCTGGTGGCGGAGCCCGTCGACGGCGGCGGTGATGGCGGCGAGGTCAGTGCCCTCAGCCTCCCAGGAGCCGACCAGGGTCGGCCCGCTCCCGTCGCTCACCCGACGCCCCAGCGGCGTCCCGTGGCTCCGAGGAGGCGGTCGGACTCCGGGGGGCCCCAGGTGCCTGCGGCGTAGCGGGCCAGCGGAACCGCCCCGTCCTGGAACGCGGCCTGCACGGGTGCGACGACCCGCCACGCCTGGTCCACCTCGTCGGTGCGGATGAACAGGGTCGGGTCGCCCATCAGGGCATCGAGCAGGAGCCGTTCGTAGGCGTCCGGCGTCTCCTCCAGGAACGCCGCACCGTAGGAGAAGTCCATCGAGACCGTGCGGACGTGGAAGGCCCCGCCTGGGACCTTCGCGCCGAACAGGAGTGTGATCCCGTCGTCCGGCTGGATGCGCAGCACGAGCGCGTTCGGCCCGAGCTCCCGGGCCTGGCTCCCCTGGAAGGGCAGGTGTGGTGCGCGATGGAACTGCAGCGCGACCTCCGTGAAGCGCGACGGCAGGCGCTTGCCGGTACGGACGAAGATGGGGACCCCCGCCCATCGCCAGTTGTCGACGGCGAGACGCATGGCGACGAACGTCTCCGTCTCGCTGTCGGCTGCCACCCCCTCCTCCTCGCGATAGCCCGGGACCTGGTTCCCGGCGATCCATCCGGCCTCGTACTGCGCACGCACGACCTCGCTCGCCACCGCGTGGGGTGCCGGGATCACGAGCGCCCGGAGCGCCTTCACCTTCTCGTCGCGGATCGCCTCGCCGTCGACGCTCACCGGCGGCTCCATGAGCGTGAGCGCCAGGACCTGGAGCACGTGGTTCTGCACGATGTCGCGGAGGGCCCCGGCCGTCTCGTAGAAGCCGCCCCGGTGCTCGACCCCGAGGCTCTCCGCCACCGTGATCTGGACGTGGTCGACGTACTGGCGGTTCCACACCGGCTCGAAGATCGAGTTGGCGAAGCGCAGCGCGAGCACGTTCTGGACCGTCTCCTTGCCCATGTAGTGGTCGATGCGGAAGATCTGGCGCTCGTCGAAGTGCGTGTGGAGGGACTCGTCGAGCGCCGTCGCGGATGCAAGGTCGCGCCCGAAGGGCTTCTCCACGACGAGCCGCGTGAACGCGTCGCGCCCGGCGGGCTTCGCCAGACCCTGTGCACCGAGCCCGGCGGCGACCACCGAGAACATCTCGGGGATCGTCGCGAGGTAGTAGAGCCGGTTCCGCGGACCGCCTGCAGCGGCCTCGAGCTCCTCCAGTACGGCGGTGAGGCGGGAGAACGTCCCGGCGTCGCCGTAGTCGCCGGTCACGTAGCGCGCCCCCCCCGAGATCCGCTCCCAGCTCGGCCCACTCGCCGAGGCAGCCTCGGCGGCAACGCTGCGGAACTTGTCGTCGTCCCACTCGGTGCGCGCAACCCCCACGAGGCGGGTCCCGGGGTCGAGTGACTGCCGCTCGGCCAGGGCGGCGAGCGCTGGGAGGATCTTCCGCGCCGTCAGGTCCCCGGACGCCCCGAAGATGACCACGGTCGCCGGGGGGCTTCGCCGCGGCGTGCTCTCCGGGTCCGCGAGCAGGTTGGGCTGGACGGGCGCGTCGCTCACCGGCCCGGGTGTCCGAGCTCGACCGCCTTGGCCTGCATGCGCTGGAGCAGCTCGTCGAAGGACTTGGCGAAGCTGGCGACGCCCTCGACCTCGAGCACGCTCGACACGTCGTGGAGGTCGATACCCGCATCCGCCAGCCGATCGAGCGCCGCCCGCGCTCCTGCGACGTCCTCGGTCACCGTCTGGCGGACCGTCCCGTGGTCGAGGAAGGCGTCGAGGGTGACGTCGGGCATCGTGTTGACGCTGTCGGCGCCGATCAGCTCGTCCACGTAGTACAGGTCGGGGTAGCTCGGGTCCTTGGTCGACGTCGACGCCCAGAGCGGGCGCTGACGCCGGGCCCCCGCGGCCGCGAGCGCCTCCCACCTCGGACCGGTGAAGCGGTCGAGGAAGAGCTGGTAGGCGAGCTTGGTCTGCGCGATGGCGGCGTGTCCTCGCAGCTGGTGTAGCTGCGCAGGGTCGAGCGCCCCGTCCGCCGCACGGCGCTCGAGACGGTGGTCCACCTCGGTGTCCACACGCGAGACGAAGAACGACGCGACGCTTGCGACGTCCGAGAGGTCGGCACCGGGCCCGCGGCTCGCCGCAAGTCGCTCGAGCCCCGTCTGGTAGGCCTCGATCACGGCGTCGTAACGCTCGAGGCTGAAGATCAGCGTCACGTTGACACTGTGCCCGGCGGCGATCGTCTCCTCGATCGCCGGGAGTCCCTCGACCGTCGCCGGGATCTTGACGAGCAGGTTGGGGGCCTGGATGCGTTGGTGGAGTGCCGCGGCGGACGTCGTCGTCGCCGCCGTGTCGTGCGCGAGTGCCGGGGAGACCTCGAGCGAGACGAAACCGTCCCGGCCGTCCGACGCCGCATGGACGGGTGCGAGCACCTCCAGCGCCCGCTGGATGTCCTCCACGACGAGCTCCCAGTAGGTCTCCTCGACGGCATGGTCGGGGAGGAGCCGTCGCATTGCCTCGTCGTAGGAGACCCCGGTCGAGATCGACTTCGCGAAGATCGTCGGGTTGGAGGTGACGCCTCGTACCCCCAGTTCGACCAGGTGGGCGAGGTGGCCGTTCTCGAGCCAGTCCCGAGAGAGGTTGTCGATCCAGGGACTCTGGCCCTCCTGGTCGAACAGCTCGTGCAGTTTCGTCTTCGTCATGACGCTCCTTCCGGGGTTCGGAGAATCTGGAGTGCGGTGCCGACGACAGCGTCGACGGTGAAGCCGAGCTCGGCGAGGACGACCTCGCCGGGGGCGGAGGCGCCGAAGCGGTCCAGGTGCACGCCCGCGTCCTCCCAGGCTGCCCACCCGAACGACGCGGCCGCCTCCACGCCGACCCGAGGGACGCCCGGTGGGAGGACCGACGCGCGGTACGCCTCGTCCTGCGCCGCGAAGCGATCCCAGCTCGGGAACGAGACAACCCGTGCAGCGAAGCCGGCTGCGGCGAGGAGGGGAACGGCGCCCAGGCAGAGCTGGACCTCGCTCCCGGTGCCGATCAGGACGACGTCGGGCTCGGTGCTGGGGTCGTCGAGCACGTAGGCCCCGCGCCCGACGAGGTCACGCCGTTCGGCAGTACCGGGGAGCACGGGGAGGTCCTGACGGCTCAGGACCAGCGCAACCGGACCGCTCCCCTCGACGGCGAGCTGCCAGGCGGCGGCGCACTCGTTCGCGTCGGCGGGGCGGAAGAGCGACAGGCCGGGCATCGCGCGCATCGCCGCGAGATGCTCGACGGGCTGGTGGGTGGGGCCGTCCTGGCCGAGGCCGATCGAGTCGTGCGTCCAGAAGTAGATGACCTTCGTCCGTGACAGGGCGGCGATGCGGACGGCCGGGCGGAGGTAGTCGCTGAAGACGAAGAAGGTCCCGCCGACCGGGAGCACGCCGCCGTGTGCAGCCATGCCGTTCATCGCAGCGGCCATGCCGAGCTCGCGGATCCCGTAGTGGACCTGGCGGCCCGCGGGGGTCTCCCCGGACTGCGTCTCGGCACCCGGGAGGAGCGTGCCGGTGTTCCCGGTGAGGTCTGCGGCGCCGGTCACGAGCCCGGGGATGCCCGGAGCCGTCGCCGCCAGGCACGCCCCCACCGCCTTTCGGGTCGCGACACGCGCGCCCACCTCGAAGGTCGGCAGCGCGGACTCCCACCCCTCGAGGGGCAGGCCCGCCAGCGCCGCGGCGAGCTCGGCCGCGTCGGGGCGATCGGGGTCCTGGCGCGCCTCCCAGGCCTCGCGCAGTGCCTGCCCCCTCGGGATGCAGCGGCGGTACAGCTCCAGCACGTCGTCGGGAACCCAGAACTGCTGGTCCGGGGGAAGGCCGAGGAGCTCCTTGGTGAGGCGGATCTCCTCCTCTCCGAGCGGGTCGCCGTGTGCCTTGGACGTGTCGGTGACATGCGGAGCCGGCCAGCCGATGTGGCTCCGGAGCACGAGGAGGCTCGGCCGGTCCTCTTCCTCCATCGCGTGGCGCAGGCCGGCCTCGAGGGCGACGGTGTCGTTCGCGGCCTCGCCGAGTTGCTCGACGTGCCATCCGTAGGCCTCGAAGCGCCGGGCGCGGTCCTCCGTGAAGGCGAGCTCGGTCGGCCCGTCGATCGTGATGTGGTTGTCGTCGTAGACGCAGATCAGGCGCGCGAGGCCGAGGTGCCCGGCCAGCGACGCGGCCTCGTGGCTGATGCCCTCCATCAAGTCGCCGTCCGAGCAGATGGCGAACACGTGATGGTCGAAGGCCTGCGCGCCGAAGCGGCTCCGCAAGAAGCGCTCTGCCATCGCCATGCCGACGGCCATGCCGAGGCCCTGGCCGAGTGGGCCGGTGGTGACCTCGACGCCTTGGGTGTGCCCTCGCTCGGGATGTCCGGGTGTCGCAGAACCCCACTGGCGGAAGGTCTCGAGGTCGGTGAGCTCGAGACCGTAGCCCGTGAGGTAGAGCATCGAATAGAGGAGGATCGACGCGTGGCCCGCCGAGAGGACGACGCGGTCCCGGTCCGGCCAGTTCGGCTCCGAGGGATCGTGGCGGAGCACCTTGGTCCAGAGCACGTGCGCCAGGGGCGCGAGTGCCATTGCCGTCCCCGGGTGCCCGGAGTTCGCCCGCTGCGGTGCGTCCATGGCCAGCCCACGGATGACGTTGATGCCGAGGGCCTCGAGATCGGGAGCGCTCATGGCGTCACCCTACCCGCAAGGCACCCGGTGGCCAGGATGAACGGCCGCCACCGGACACGCCGCGGCCGGGCTGGTGGCGCCTCAGGCTGCGGCTGAGGCCTTCGGGCGGGCCAGCTTCACCTCGGTGTGACGGACCTTCGCCCAGCCGAGCCGCTGCAACGTCGCGATCACCCACCAGCCGGGATCGAGCTCGCGACGAGCGAGGGACAGCCGGGCGGAGGTCGGCGCGGCGTGGTGGTTGTTGTGCAGTCCCTCGCCCATCGTGAGAAAGGCCAGCCACTGGTTGTTCGTCGCGATGTTGGGGTAGGGACGCCGCCCCCAGGAGTGGCCGATGGCGTTGATCGCCGCGTTGAGTAGGAGGTAGGAAACTGCGTGGACCGCCGCGGCGACGAGCGCCATCTCCCAGCCCAGGACGAGGACGAAGAGGGCGAAACCGATCCCGAGTCCGAGGAGCGCATGGTCGAACAGGCGGCGGTCCCAGGCGTCCGCCGGCAGGTCTCGGGCGTACTTCCGGACGACCTCCTCCTGCCGAGCGACGCGCCGGTACAGGACGAAGTTCAGGAACTGGACCATCGAGAAGCCCTCGAGGAGCGGCGAATGGGGATCCCCCTCGACGTCGGTGAAGGCGTGGTGCTTGCGGTGGACGGCGACCCACTGACGCGGCCGCACTCCGGTCGAGATCCACACGAGTACCCGACAGGCGAAGGCGACGCCGGGCGAGAGGCTGAGCGCGCGATGTGAGAGGGCCCGATGGAGATAGAGCGTGGTGAGCAGCAGGGCGATCTGGCAGGTCGCGAGGCCGAACACCACGGCAAGGAGGACGCGCACGCTGGCACGCTACCATCCGCCCGTCGAGCTCCCGTGCGCTGCCGAGTCCGGGCGAGGCGGGTGCTTGCGGGGAGGGGCGAGACGGGCTAGGAATGCGGGAACCGAGTCGCCGGCGCGCGCGTGTTCGCGCGCCGAGCTGTCGGGCCGGGAGGAACGAACGTGGTGGACAGCACAGCGCAGCGCGAGCCGCACGGCGGGGAGGACTTCGGCGTGCTCCTCGGAGAGATCCGCGCGCTCACCACCGCCTACGTGAAGCAGCGGACGCTCGAACCTGCGAAGACCATCGGGCGCTTCGTCGCGGTGGGCGCAGCCGGCTCGATGCTGCTCGGCGGTGGGCTCACGCTCCTCGCCCTCGCGCTGCTCCGGGCCCTCCAGACGGCGACCGGCTCGACGTTCCACGGCCACCTCTCGTGGCTCCCGTACGTCGTCACGGCGGCGGTCGCCGTGGCCGTTGCGGGGGTGGCCGGACTTGCCGTCTTGCGTGGACGCGGACCCGGGAAGGTGGGACGATGAGCAGCCGGCCCGTCACCGCGTCGGACATCGAGGCAAAGCTCCGCGCGCTCCAGGCGAGCCTCTCGGCCCCGGTCGAGCGTGCGCAGCCGTCGCTGGTTGCGATCGCGTCCACGGTCGGCGTCGCGCTCCTCGCCGTGGCGTACCTGGTGGGGAGGCGCAAGGGGAGACTCTCCTCGACGGTGGTCGAGATCCGCCGGATCTGATGCTCGGCTCCCTCCGCCGTCTCCTCGCCCCTCCGAAGCCGGTAGGACCACTCGGCAGCCTGCGGGCCGTGCCGGCGATGCTCCGACGGCGGGGACTGGTCGACGGCCTCCTCGGTGGCCGGACCGGCTGGCTCCTCGTCGGGGCGGCGGCACTGTTCGCGTCGGAGCTCCGCAAGGGCGGGCGACAGGTCCGGGTGACCGAGCGCCTTTCGCCGGGGCAGCGGCTCGAGATCAGGCACCTCGAACGGGCGACGCGCAGGCGCCGGTGACCGAGGGGGGTGGGGCCGGAGCCCCTGCGCCAGGGGCATCGCTCCGGCGTGGCCGCGCGACGGGCGCGCTCGAAGCCGGCGAGCGGGTGCTCTTCGTCGACGCGAAGGACCGGCGGAACCTCGTCCGCCTCGTGGCCGGGGGACGGTTCCACTCCCATGCCGGTGTCGTGGAGCTCGACCAGCTGATCGGCGGGCCCGAGGGCGTGGAGATCCGCTCGGCGGGTGGGGCCCGCTTCCTCGTCGTGCGCCCGACGCTCGCGGATGTCGTGCTCGGAATGCCTCGCGGCGCCCAGGTCGTCTACCCGAAGGATCTCGGGGCGATCCTCCTCCTCGCCGACGTGTTCCCCGGGGCGCGGGTGCTCGAGGCCGGGGTCGGCTCGGGTGCGCTCTCGATGGCGCTGCTCCGGGCAGGCGCAGACGTCGTCGGCTACGAGCTCCGGGAGGACTTTGCCGCGACCGCCGGGCGGAACGTGGCCGAGGCGCTCGGACCCGAGACCTCCTACCGGGTCGAGCTGCGCGACGTCTACGAGGGGATCGGCGAGACGGCGCTCGACGCCGTCGTGCTCGACCTGCCCGAACCGTGGCAGGTCGTGGCGCACGCGGCCCGAGCCCTCGCGCCGGGCGGCGTGCTGGTCTGCTACCTCCCGTCGATCCTCCAGGTGGCGACGCTTCGAGACGAGCTCGCCGCGAGCCCGTTCGGGCTGGCGGAGACGGTGGAGGTGCTCCAGCGGAGCTGGCATGTCGCGGGGAGGGCGGTCCGCCCCGCGCACCGGATGGTCGGGCACACCGGCTTCTTGACCGTGGCGCGCTTGCTCGGCGGAACGGTCCCGACGTCCGCCGCTCGGGCTCAGGTCGAGGGGGGGACCAACTCGTCCGGTGTCGAGGACGCGTCCGGTGTCGAGGACGCGCTGGCGCCAGCCCCGGCGTCGGCGTCGGCGTCGACCGAGGCGTGGGAGCCCCCGAGCTCGGCGGACTCGTCGTCGCGCCTGGCCGCAGCGGGGGAGAACGCGGGGAGGCAGATCGCGACGTAGTGGGCGCCGGTCGGGCTCGAGTAGCGGACCCACTCCTCCGGGCGCGCGCGGCACGCCTGGCCCGCTGCGACCACGAAGCGCCCCTCGCGGTGCTCGACGACGAGGCTCCCCTCGAGCACGACGGTGAGCTCCTCGAAGCTCGGGCGCTGCCCGGGCTCGGACCAGCCCGGCGGGGCCACCATCCTCGCGACGCTGATCGTCGCGTCGCCGGTGCTCGCCCGGCCGAAGAACTCCTCGATCAGCTTGCCCGCAGGGGCTGGTATCGCAGCGGGCGCCGCGAGCAGCTCGGTCACGCCTGCTCGACGAAGATGCACTCGCCGGGGCACTCCTCGGCCGCCTCGACCACCGCGTCCTCGAGGTCGGTCGGCACGAGGGCCATCCCCTGCGCGCCACCCGGGTCGTTCTGCACCACCCCGCCGTCTTTCACATAGGCGAGGCCGTCGTCGAGCAAGGTGAACACCGCGGGCGCGATCTCTTCACAGAGACCGTCGCCGGTGCAGAGATCCTGGTCGATCCAGACCTTCATGTCGCGTCCGCTCTCCTTCGCGCCTCGCGTCGCACGCTCCTACCAGCGGTGAGGCTAGTGCCTGGCGCTCGGGGCGGGTGCCACCACTCGGCGGCGGGCCGGTGTAGGTTGCGGACGGGAGGTGGTCTCGACGACTGGTTCTGCGGACGGCGGATCGGGGCCGGAGGAGCGGCCGGCCGAGCTCGTTGCGTTGGAGGAGGAGGTCCAGCTGCTCCGGCGGCGGCTGGCCGAGGCACCGAGGCGGGTGCGGGCCCTCGAGGAGAAGCTCCTCGAGACGTCCGGGCAGCTCGCCCAGGCGCTCTCCCGCAACGAGAGGCTCACCTCGACCCTGCAGCAGGCGCGCGAGCACATCGCGACCCTGCGCGAGGAGGTCGACAAGCTCACCCAGCCGCCCTCGGCCTACGGGACCTTCCTCACGGCGAACGAGGACGGCACCGTCGACGTGTTCTCCGGGGGTCGGAAGATGCGCGTCGCGCTGCACCCGGAGCTCGACGCGGCGAGCTTGTCACGGGGCCAGGAGGTCGTGCTCAACGAGTCGCTCAACGTGGTGCTCGCCGGGAGCCTCGAGCGAGCGGGTGAGGTCGTCACCGTGAAGGAGCTCCTCGACGGTGGCCGGGCGCTCGTGGTCGCCCGTGCGGACGAGGAGCGGGTCTGCGAGCTGGCGTCGCAGCTCGCTTCCGGCCTCGCCGACCAGCGACTGCGCGTCGGGGACAGCGCGCTCATGGACTCGCGCACGGGGCTGCTCCTCGAGCGACTGCCCCGTCCGGAGGTCGAGGAGCTGGTCCTCGAGGAGGTGCCGGACGTCTCCTACGAGGACGTCGGGGGTCTCGACAGCCAGATCGAGGACATCAAGGACGCCGTCGAGCTCCCGTTCCTCCATCGAGCGCTCTTTGCCGAGTTCGACCTGCCTGCCCCGAAGGGCATCCTCCTCTACGGGCCGCCGGGCTGTGGCAAGACGCTGATCGCGAAGGCGGTGGCGAACTCGCTCGCGAAGAAGGTGGCCGAGCTCGCCGGCGACAAGGGGGCACGAAGCTACTTCCTCAACATCAAGGGCCCGGAGCTGCTCAACAAGTACGTGGGCGAGACCGAGCGCCAGATCCGACTCGTCTTCCAGCGGGCGAGGGAGAAGTCCGAGGAGGGCGTGCCGGTCATCGTGTTCTTCGACGAGATGGACTCGCTGTTCCGCACGAGGGGCACCGGGATCAGCTCCGACATGGAGTCGACGATCGTGCCACAGCTCCTGGCGGAGATCGACGGCGTCGAAGCGCTCCGCAACGTCATCGTCATCGGAGCCTCCAACCGGGAGGACCTGATCGACCCGGCGATCCTGCGCCCGGGCCGGCTCGACGTCAAGATCAAGATCGAGCGCCCGGACGCGCAGGCTGCGGCGCAGATCTTCGCTCGGTACCTCCCGGCGAGCCTCCCGCTCGACCCGGACGAGGTGGAACGGCTCGGTGGGGGTGATCGCGACAAGGCGGTCACGGCGATCATCGAGCAGACGGTCGCGGAGATGTACCGGGATGACGACGAGAACCGGTTCCTCGAGGTCACCTACCAGAACGGAGACAAGGAGACCCTCTACTACAAGGACTTCTCCTCTGGTGCGATGATCGAGAACATCGTGCGACGGGCGAAGAAGCTCGCCATCAAGCGGGCCATTGCCGGTGGGGTGAAGGGCGTGCGCTTGCAGGACCTCCTCGACTCGATCAAGCAGGAGTACAAGGAGCACGAGGACCTCCCGAACACGACGAACCCCGACGACTGGGCGAAGATCTCCGGCAAGAAGGGGGAGCGGATCGTCTACGTCCGCACCCTGGTCACCGAGGGCGAGCTCGCTGCTGGCGGGCGTGCCATCGAGCGGGTCGGCACCGGTCAGTACCTATGAACCCGGTCCAGCGGGTGAGCGATGGGGTCACCAGGGAGACGGCAGCAGCCCGGTACCTGACGCGGCGCCCGGGTTAGGTTGCCGACGTGGCGATCCAGAAGGTGTGCGGGGTCGAGACCGAGTACGGCATCACCCACCTCGGTGTCGCCGAGCCCAACCCGATCACGGCGTCGTCGCTGCTGATCCAGGCCTACGTTGCGGCCGTCCAGCGCCGGGTCGGCTGGGACTTCGAGGACGAGACGCCCGGGCGTGATGCGCGGGGCTTCGCCCGGGAGGGCGCGAGTGCGCCGGTGGTCGAGACGCACCTCGTCAACGCCGTGCTCACCAACGGGGCACGGTTCTACGTCGACCACGCGCATCCGGAGTACTCGACTCCCGAGTGTGCGAGCCCGCTCGACGCCGTGCGCTGGGACCGCGCCGGGGAGCTCATCCTCACCCGCGCCATGGCGGCGGCGGCGGAGACGCTCCCGCCCGGGCAGGAGATCGTCGTCTACAAGAACAACTCGGACGGCAAGGGGAACAGCTACGGCTGCCACGAGAACTACCTCCTCGATCGGGAGGTGCCCTTCGCGCGGATCGTGGCGGGCATCCTCACCCACTTCGTGACCCGCCAGCTCTACACCGGGGCAGGGAAGGTCGGCGCGGAGGCAGGCGGCGAGACCGACCAGGTCACCTTCCAGCTCTCCCAGCGAGCCGACTTCTTCGAGGAGGAGGTGGGCCTCGAGACCACCCTCAAGCGTCCTCTCGTGAACACCCGCGACGAGCCGCATGCCGATCCGCGCAAGTACCGCCGCCTGCACGTGATCGCCGGGGACGCGAACCTCTGCGAGGTGGCGACCTTCCTCAAGGTGGGCGTGACCGCCCTCGTCCTCTCGATGATCGAGGACGACTTCCTCGACCTCGAGGGCCTGGTCCTCGCCGCACCCGTGCGCGCCGTGCGCCAGGTCTCGCGCGACCTCACCTTCGCCGCGCCGCTCGACCTCGCAGACGGCGGGACGTCGACCGCACTCGGCCTCCAGTGGCGGCTCTTCGAGCAGGCGCAGAAGTACGCCGAGTCCGAGGGCCTCGACTCGCTCGGGGGCTCCGGGCCGGAGGTCCTCGCGGGCTGGGAGCGGGCGCTCGAGACCCTCGAGAGCGACCCGTCGCTGCTGGCTGGGACCGCCGACTGGGCCACGAAGCGCAGTCTCGTCGAGGCCTACCGCGAACGGCACGGCCTCTCCTGGCGCCACCCTCGTCTCGCGCAGCTCGACCTGCAGTACCACGACCTGCGGCCCGGGCGGTCACTCTTCGCCCGCCTGCCGAGCGAGCGGCTCCTCTCGGAAGAGGAGGTCAGGGCAGCGGTCACCGAGCCGCCTCGGACGACCCGGGCCTACTTCCGCGGACGCTGCCTCGAGCGGTGGGCGTCCTCGGTCGCGGCTGCCAACTGGGACTCCATGGTCTTCGACCTGGGTGGCGATCCGCTCCAACGGGTCCCGATGCTCGAGCCGCTGCGTGGGACCGCTGAGGTGGTCGATAGCCTGTTCGAAGAGTGCCGGACCCCGGCGGAGCTGCTGGCCCGGCTGGGATCGGAGGGGTAGGAAGCATGGCAGAGCGTGAGCTGAAGCGGCGGCCGGAACGCGAGCGCGAGCAGGAGCCTGCCGAGGTCGAGGAGGCTCCGCAAGGCGGGGAGAAGGCCGAGAAGCTGAAGGCCGAGCTGGACGAGCTCCTCGACGAGATCGACGAGGTGCTGGAGGACAACGCCGAGGAGTTCGTCCGGAACTACGTGCAAAAGGGCGGTCAGTAGACCGGCCGTACGGAGCGTCGCGTGGACGATTGACCGGGCGGTACCGAGCGTGGCGTGGACGGTAGCCTCGGGCGGGTGAGCACTCCCTTCTCCTGGGCCCCGCAGGGCCGCGGGTCGCCCTGGACGGGCGACCGAGCTGGCATGGGCATCGACCCCTTTGCGCTCTCGTGGGACCCCGGCCCGAGCTTCGTCCGGCTGCTGGAGGCGACCGGGCAGGACCCCTTCGGGGCGAGTGCCGTGCTCGGAGGGGTGGCTCCGGTCGGGGCGGGCTCGGGCGCTGCGTCACGCGCTGCGGGTACCGGGGGGATGCCGCCGCACCCGCACGGGACGACGATCGTCGCGCTGCGCTACCGCGACGGCGTCGTCATGGCTGCGGACCGCCGCGCCACGGAGGGCCACCTGATCGCCCATCGCAGCCTCCGCAAGCTCTTCCCGGCAGACCGGCTCTCGGGGATCGCGATCGCCGGCGCCGCCGGGCCCGCGATGGAGATGGTCCGGCTGTTCCAGACGCAGCTCGAGCACTACGAGAAGGTGGAGGGCTCTGCGTTGTCGCTCGAGGGCAAGGCGAACCAGCTCGCCGGGATGATCCGGGGCAACCTCGGGATGGCGATGCAGGGCCTCGTGGTCATCCCGCTCTTCGCCGGCTACGACGAGCGCCTGGGCCGGGGTCGGATCTTCAACTACGACGTGACGGGCGGGCGCTACGAAGAGGCAGACTTCCACGCCACCGGCTCCGGCGGTCGGGACGCGCGCAGCGCGATCAAACTGGCCTGGTCGGATGGGCTGGAGCGGGAGCGGGCGGTCGAGCTCGCGATCGCGGGCCTCTGGGAGGCTGCGGACGAGGACAGCGCAACGGGCGGTCCAGACCTCGTGCGTCAGATCTTCCCGACTGCCGCCACGATCACTCGCGAGGGCTTCGCCGAACTGGAGGAGCCAGAGGTGGCCGACCGGTTTCGCGCGCTGCTCGCTCGGAAGGGAGCATCGGCATGAGCATGCAGTTCTACGCCCCGCCCGAGCAGGTGATGAAGGATCGGGCCGACTACGCCCGCAAGGGGATCGCACGCGGCCGCGCGCTCGTGGCGACGATCACCGCCTCGGGGGTCGTGCTGGTCGCAGAGAACCCGTCGCGCACGCTCCACAAGATCAGCGAGATCTACGACCGTATCGCTTTCGCCGGTGTCGGTCGCTACAGCGAGTACGACCAGCTCCGGGTGGCCGGCGTGCGCCACGCCGACACGAAGGGCTTCGCCTACGCCCGAGAGGACGTGGACGCACGGAGCCTGGCGAACGTCTACGCCCAGTACCTCAACCAGGTCTTCACCCACGAGCTCAAGCCGCTCGAGGTGGAGATCCTGGTGGCGGAGCTGGGCGAGCCGCCAGCGCCGAGCCAGCTGTTCCAGATCCTCTACGACGGCACCGTCATGGACAAGGACCGCTTCGCCGTCCTCGGCGGGGATGCCGACCGCATCGCGGAGCAGCTCGAGCGCCGCTACGAACCAGGGTGGGATCTCGCCGTGGCGACCCGGGCCTGCGTGGAGGCGCTCGCGGGGGAGGGCCGGACGCTCGAGCCGAGCGATCTCGAGGTGGCCGTGCTGGCCGCACGGAACGGGCGCCGGGCCTTCGCGCGGATCGAGGACGACGCGCTGGCGGCGCTGCTGGATGGCCCCCCGTCCCACTCCGAGGAGGCCCACTCCGAGGACCACTCCGAGGGGGCCCAGTCCGAGGGGGCCCAGTCCGAGGGGGCCCAGGCCGAGGAGCCCGAGACCTGAAGCGGGGGGCCGGAACGGCGGGTGAGCCCGCAGGCGCTTCCGGCCACGCCACGCCCGGCCAGTGGCGCCCCCGGGGGCTTGCCCTCCGGGACGCGGGCGTAGACCCCGAGTCGTCGCCGGTCAGCGCGACGGCTGTTCCGTCGTGCCGGTATCGCCGAGGGTTGGTTGGCCGCGGCCAGGGTGTCCAGGAGGGCGCCTGCGCCCACCGGCTGGCTCGGCGCGCTCGGAGGAGCCGGCGCGGTCCCGGGCGCGCCCTACGTCGAGGCCCAGGCGACGACGTCTGCGAGCGGGCTCCCCTCGTGACCGGGCCGCTCGACCCGCCAGACCTCCACCCGGTCGAGCTCGGGGAGGCCCTCGAGGAGCTGGCGGATGCCCGTCTCCGTGAAGAGCAGGTCCGGGTCGGGCGGGCCGGCTCGGCCGTGGGAGTCCCGGTGGTGGCCGACGAGGTAGAGGTGACCGCCACTGCGGAGCGCGGCGGCGGCGCGCTGGACCAGGCTCGCAAGGGGAGCCGCGGGGAGATGGATGTTCGCGAGCACGGCGAGGTCGAAGCGGCGCGTCGGTGACTCCCAGTCAGTGAGGTCAGCCTCCTCGGTCTCGAGCGTCACACCGAGCGCCGCTGCGCGCGCGCTTGCCTGCTCGAGCCCGACGCGGCTCCGGTCCACGCAGCGCACCCGCCAGCCCCGGGAGGCGAGCCAGATCGCGTTCCGGCCCGGCCCCGCGCCGAGGTCGACGGCCGACCCCGGGGTGAGGTCGCCCGCCAGCGCGACCAGGCTCGGGTCTGGATCGGTCGGCCACTCGTGGGACGCGTAGCGCTCGTCCCAGACCCAGCCGGGGCCGCCCGGGGAGGTGCCGCCCGGGCGGCCTTCCCGGTCCGCTCGGGGGGACCCCGTCGAACTGCCCTGCCCACGCGACGGCCGTGGCGCGCTCCGGTCGCCCTCTCCAGCCGGTCGAGGCGACTCGGCGGGCCCGGGTCCGGTGGCGGTCATCCGAGGCGGACCGCGGACAGAAGGGCCACTGCGAGGAGGAGTCCGGCCACCAACCACGTCAGCCGGTGGCCGAAAGGCCGTGGATGGACGAGCGCGTCGGGCCTGCGCTCTCGCGCGACGCTGCCCGCCCAGTTGCCAATGGCCTCGCCCGAGCGCCTACCGCCGGCGTACGCGTCCCCGAGCCCGGTCGCGAGCAGCGAATCTGCGGAGGTGTCCAGGATGCGCTCCCCCGGCGAGTCACCCCCGAGCTCACCCAGGACGTCCCCAACGGGCTCGGCGGCAACCTCGGTGCGCGGGGGGCTGGCGACGGACGCAGCGTGGTCTGCGTCGAGGAGGCCGAGCGCGAGCGGTGCGGCCGGCTCTTCCACCCACACCTCGACCAGGCCAGGGAGGGGGTAGGTGCCCGAGATCGCGCCCCGGAGGTCGGTGAGGATGCCCTCCGCGCCGAGGCGGGCCGCCAGGACGCGGCCGTGGAAGGGGCTCGCAACCGTGGTGAGATGCACCATGCGCTCCGACATCACCTCCAAACGGTACCGTGGGCGCGCATGGAGCGTCGGATCTTCGGGCTCGAGAACGAGTACGGCGTCACCTGCACGCTCCGTGGCCAGCGGCGCCTCAGCCCGGACGAGGTCGCCCGCTACCTCTTCCGGCGGGTCGTGAGCTGGGGTCGGTCGTCGAACGTCTTCCTGGAGAACGGCGCGCGGCTCTACCTGGACGTCGGATCCCATCCCGAGTACGCCACCCCCGAGTGCGACAGCGTCGCGGACCTCGTCGTCCACGACAAGGCCGGAGAGCGCATCCTGGAGAGCCTCGTCGAGTCCGCCGAGGCCCGGCTCCGGGAGGAGGGGATCCGCGGGGTCGTCTACCTGTTCAAGAACAACACCGACTCGGCAGGCAACTCCTACGGCTGTCACGAGAACTACCTGACGACGCGGAGGGACGACTTCAGCCACTACGCCGAGGTGCTGATCCCCTTCCTCGTCACCCGACAGATCTACGCGGGCGCCGGGAAGGTCCTCCAGACCGCTCGCGGCTCGATCTTCTGCCTCAGCCAGCGTGCCGAGCACATCTGGGAGGGTGTCTCCTCCGCGACGACGCGGAGCCGGCCGATCATCAACACCCGCGACGAGCCCCATGCCGACGCCGAGCGCTACCGCCGCCTCCACGTGATCGTCGGGGACTCGAACATGAGCGAGTACGCCACCTTTCTCAAGGTCGGCGCCACTTCTCTCCTGCTCCGCATGCTCGAGGACCCCGGCACGGTGCTCCGGGACATGACCCTCGAGAACCAGATCCGGGCGATCCGGGAGATCAGCCACGACGCCACCTGCCGCCGGCGGGTCCGGTTGGCCAACGGGCGAGAGCTCTCCGCCCTCCAGATCCAGCAGGAGTACCTCGCCCGGGCGCAGCGCTTCACCGAGGCGAACGGCGCGTCCCCGGAGGAGAAGCAGGTCCTCGAGATGTGGGAGCACTGCCTGACCGGCCTGGAGCGTGACCCGCTCAGCCTGGACCGGGAGTGCGATTGGGTCGCGAAGTACCAGCTCATCGAGGCGTACCGCGCGCGTCACGGCTTCGCGCTGTCGCACCCGCAGGTGGCCCTGGTGGACCTGCAGTACCACGACGTCTCCCGGCCCCGCAGTCTCTTCTACCGCCTCCAGGAGCGTGGGCTCGTCGAACGAGTCGTGACGGACGACGCGATCGCACGGGCGGTCGACGAGCCCCCCGGCACGACGCGGGCGCGCCTGCGCGGGGAGTTCATCCGCAAGGCCAAGGCGGCGCGACGCGACTTCACGGTCGACTGGGTGCACCTGAAGCTGAACGACCAGGCGCAGCGCACCGTGATGCTGAAGGATCCGTTCCGCGCCCACGACGAGAAGGTCGAGAAGCTCATCGACTCGCTCTAGGCGGGCCAGTCGCGTCGCGTCGCGACGCGCCCCAAGGCACCGCGCGGCTCCGCGCACGCCGTCGGGCCGGGTCTCGCTGCGCCGTGCGTGCGCCCGGACCGGCCTGCCCTGTGCCGGCGGCGAGCCGGGATAGGCTCGTGCCATGTTCTCCATCGACCCGGCGAAGATTCTGCTGGTCGCGGTCGTGGCGCTGGTGGTCCTCGGCCCGGAGAAGCTGCCAGGCACCTTGCACGCCCTCGGGAAGATGTGGAGCGACTTCCAGCGGCTGCGCTCCGGCCTGGAGAGCCAGGTCCGTGACGTCGTGGGCGACCTGCCCGTCGCCAGCATCGGTGGCCTCACGGCGGCGATGACCGGGAACGTCTCCCGGGTGGTCGACGGGTTCACGAGCTCGTTCACGCAGACGGCCGCGACGGCTCCGGTGGTCGCCCCCGTTGCAGGTGGCCCCAGTCCTGGCTCGCCCGGCGGACCGGCTGCCGGGTTGGACGGACCTGGCCTCCGGGTGGTCACCACGGCTGGCCCCGTGGGCGCTGCGAGCAGCGAGCGCCGGGGCGGGGCCGCCGCGGAGGCCATCGCTGCGCTCCGCGCGAGCCAGGGTGACCTGCGTGCCCACTGCCGCCCGGGGCGCCTCGTCCCACCCCCGGCCGAGCTGGCTCCGGGCTACGACGATCCCATCTGCAACTGAGCATGGGCTCGTAGAAGACTCCGATGGCTCTCCGGCTCCCCATCCGCCGCTCGGGTAAGGCGCCGCGCACCAAGCCCGACGAGATGACGCTCCTCGAGCATCTCGGGGAGCTCCGCCGGCGGATCCTGATCTCGGCCGTCGCCGTGCTGCTCGGTGGGATCCTCGCTTTTGCGATCTACAGCGACATCCTGAACGTGCTGATGCACCCGTACTGTTCGGTGGTCACGAACTCCTTCCGCCCGGGGGATCGCTGCTCGCTCCTCGTGACGAGCCCGCTCGACGGACTGAACCTCCGCTTCAAGGTCGCGGTCTACGGCGGGATCTTCTTCGGCCTCCCGGTGATCCTCTACCAGTTGTGGAAGTTCATCACGCCGGGGCTCAACCCCAACGAGAAGCGCTACGTCGTGCCCTTCATGGCCGCGTCGCTGTCCCTGTTCGCGCTCGGCGCCGGGCTCGCGTACCTGGTGATGGGCCACGCGCTCAAGTTCCTGCAGGAGATCGGGGGGCCGAAGCTGACCTTCTTCTACCAGGCGACCAGCTACCTCTCCTTCATCCTTGCGTTGATGGCGGCGTTCGGGGTCGCCTTCGAGTTCCCGGTCGTGCTGGTCGCGCTCGAGCTCCTCGGCGTGGTGAGCCCCCAGGCCCTCGCGAAGCGTCGGCGGATCGCCATCGTGGTGATCTTCGCGGTCGTCGCCGTGTTCATCCCGAGCGGCGACCCGTTCTCGCTCCTGGCGATGACCATCCCCCTCGTCGTGTTCTACGAGGGGGCCATCGTGATCGGGAGGCTGGCGCGACGATGACCCCGTGGTCGAGCGCCGCGCCGGGCAGCTCCGTCCGGCCCGGGGGGTGAGCGCAGCTCGCGGAGGTGCCGTGCGCGCGGCGTTCGTGGCGGGAGCAGGCTTCGCGCTCGATCCCTTCCAGGAGGCGGCGCTCGACGCCCTCGACGAGGGCTGCTCGGTGCTGGTGGCCGCCCCGACCGGTGCAGGCAAGACCGTCGTCGCGACCTACGCCGTCGAGCTCGCGCTCGCCGCGGGCGGCAAGGCCTTCTACACCACCCCGCTCAAGGCACTGTCCAACCAGAAGTACGCCGAGCTCGCGGCCCGCTACGGCGCGCGCTCGGTCGGCCTGCTCACGGGTGACGTCAGCCGGAACGCCGCGGCGCCGGTGGTCGTGATGACCACCGAGGTGCTCCGCAACATGATCTACGCCTCGGCACCGGCGCTCGAGGGCCTCCAGGTCGTCGTGCTGGACGAGGTGCACTACCTCCAGAACCCCTACCGGGGCGCAGTGTGGGAGGAGGTGATCGTCCACGCACCCGCCGAGGTGCGCTTGGTGTGCCTGTCGGCAACGGTGTCCAATGCGGAGGAGGTCGCCGCGTGGCTCACGGTCGTGCGGGGTCGGACGGTGGCGGTCATCGAGGAGCAGCGCCCCGTTCCGCTCACCCACCTCTACGCGCTCGGCCAGCGCGGCGGGCGGCCGGTCCGCCTCGTCCCGACGCTGTCGGGGCGTCGCCCGAACCCGGAGCTGCTCGCGCTCGAGGCCCGGGGCGGGAACAGCCATCGCAGCACTGCGCTGGCACGGCCGCGCCGGACCGAGCTGGTGGAGCGCCTCGCGGAGCTCGACCTCCTCCCCGCGATCTACTTCGTGTTCTCCCGTGCGGGCTGCGACGCAGCCGTGGAGCGCTGCCTGGCGGAGGGCGTTCGCCTCACGACACCGGCGGAGCGCGCCGCGATCCGTCTCGAGCTCGACCGCCACCTCGACGAGCTGAGCGACGACGACCTCGGTGCGCTCGGCTACCCCCGCTTCCTCGCCGGCCTCGAGGCGGGGCTGGCGCCGCACCACGCCGGCCTGGTCCCGCCGTTCCGTGAGGCCGTCGAGGCCTGTTTTGCCTCGTCGCTGGTGAAGGTGGTGTTCGCGACCGAGACCCTCTCCCTCGGCATCAACATGCCCGCTCGCAGCGTGGTCGTCGACTCGCTCACGAAGTTCTCCGGCGAGCGCCACGAGGTCCTCACGCCGGGCGAGTACACCCAGCTCACCGGGCGCGCCGGGCGCCGGGGGATCGACGATCGGGGCTTCGCGGTCGTCCCCCACGCGCCCCAGCTCTCGGTGGCGACGGTGGCAGCGCTCGCCTCGACGAGGACCTACGAGCTCACCTCGTCGTTCCGACCCACCTACAACATGGCGGCGAACCTGATCCAGCGCTACTCCCGGGAGCGGGCTCGCCACCTCCTGAACCTCTCGTTCGCGCAGTACCGGACCGACGCCGAGGTTGTCGCGCTGGAAGCCAGACAGGAACAGCTCCGCGCCGAGCTGGCTCGGCTCGAGCGGGTTGCGACCTGCGAGCTCGCGACCCGGGACGAGCTGGAGGCGCTCCGGCGCGCCGGTGGCCGGGATCGGCTGCGACGGCCGGAAGAGCGCCCGGGCAGCCGACCGCCCCGCAGTGTCCTCGAGGCGGCGCTCGCGACGCTACGCCCTGGCGACGTGCTCACCGGTCTTCGGCGTGCGGGCTCGGACCGGCCGGGGCTCGTCGGGCCCGCGGGGCCGCTCGTCGTGGTCTCGGTGGCACGCCGGGGGAGCGGGACGAGACTCGCGGTCGTCGACCGGGCGGGGACGCGAGCGGTGCTCCGGGCGAGCGACTTCGCAGCCGTGCCCGAGCGGGGGGGTCGGATCGAGCTCCCCGTCCCCTTCGCGCCCAACGAGCGCAGCTTCCTCGCCGAGGTCGCAGCACGCCTCGCGCGCGCCACGCCCCGATACGCCCCGACCCCATCGTCGCCCCCGACCCCCCCGTCGGCTCCGACCCGCCGGCGGCGACCATCGCAGGCCAGCAACGCTTCGGCCTGCCCGGATCTCGAGCGCCACCTCCGGGCGCTCGCCCGGGCCGGCCGGATCGAGGGCGAGCTGGCTCGGCTCGGGCGACGGGTGGCCGAGCGGAGCGAGTCCCTGTCGGTCCAGCTCGACCAGGTCGTGGCCCTGCTCGAGCGGCGTGGCTATGCCGAGTCCTGGCGGCTCACGTCGAAGGGCGAGCGGCTCGCCCGCCTCTACCACGAACAGGACCTGCTCGTGGCCGAGTCCTTGGAGGCCGGCCTTCTCGACGGGCTCGGCCCCCCCGCGCTCTCGGCGGTCGTCTCCGGCTTCGTCTACGAGCCGAGGGGGCGGACCCAGCCGCCCTCACGCCTGGCGGCCGGCCGCGAGGTCGACCAGCGCCTGTCCGCCGTGGAGGAGCTCTGGCGAGGCCTGCGCGAGGAGGAAGCCGAGCTCCGCCTCCCCCAGACCCGCCCGGTCGACGGGGGTCTCGCGGGGGCGGCCAAGGCGTGGTGCTCGGGTCGAGGGCTCGCAGCGGTGCTCGGCGAGGGGGGTCAGAGCGGCGGGGACTTCGTCCGCACCGCGCGCCAGCTCGCGGACCTGCTCGGCCAGCTGGCAGAGGTCGCGCCCGAGCCGGCGACGAGACGGGCTGCCGCGGCTGGCGTCCGCGGGGTGTTCCGGGGCGTCGTGGCCGCCTCTTCCCTCGGCGTCGAGCCGGCCGGCGCGCTCCTCGCCTCGGTCGGGCCGGAGGCAGGTCGCGAGCCCAGCTCGGAGGGGATCCCCGGGGGAGGGTGAGAGCGGGGCTAGTGTCCGTCGGGCATGTTCCCGTACGTCACCGAGAGCTTCAGCGACGACGAGGCGCGGGTGCTCGCCCGCTACGTGACCAACCTCGAGGGTCCGGTCTTCGCCCTCGTCAACCTGCCCGAGGTGGTCAAGGGGGCGCTGTTCGCGCGCTACTCCCGCTCGTCGAAGAGCCTCCGCCGTCTCCTGCTCGACGAGTTCGCCGACGACCTGCCCGTCGACGCCCCCGTCGTCGTCGACCCCGAACGGCCCGCCACGCACGCCGCGGGGCTCTACGAGCGAGTCCTGGCGGACTACGGCGACGACTCCGTCGCACAGCTGGGGGGCGTGCACCTCGCGTGCGAACAGGCGTCGAACCTGCTCACGAAGATCCTCGAGCGGCCCCGCCTCGGTGCGTACCTGGAACAGTCGACCCGCTACATCCCCTACGACACCCGCCTCTCGACCGGGTGGTATCGCTACTACCGCGATCCCGAGGTGCTCGCCTCGCCCCTCGGTGCCCGCTACGTGGCCGAGATGGACCGCCTCTTCGACCGCTACGGCGAGCTCTTCGGCCGGCTCCAGTCGGACCTGCTCGCCCGCCACCCCTTCGACGGTGAGGGGAGTGAGCTCGCCTGGCGCCGCTCGGTTCGCGCCGCCGCGCTCGACGCGGCCCGAGGCGTCCTGCCGGCCGGGACCCTCTCGAACGTGGGGATCTACGCCTCGGGCCAGACCTACGAGCAGCTCCTGCTCCGTATGCGGGTGAACCCGCTCCCAGAGGCACGCCGCTACGCCGGGCTCATGCTCGACGAGCTCCGCAAGGTGATCCCCGCCTTCCTCACGCGCCTCGACCGGCCGGACCGGGGGGGCGAGTGGTCGGCCTACCTCGAGGAGACGCGCGACGCCACGAGTGTGCTGGTGGAGCGCCTCGCCGAGGAGACCGTGACCCCGGCGACGAGCGTCACCCTCTCGGCCTTCGATCCGGCGGGGGAGGACGACGTGCTCGCCGGGATCGTCTACGCCTACGGGCGGTGCTCGGACGCAGAGGCGGTGGCGACCGTTGCCCGCATGGACGCCGAGACCCGAAGGTCCCTCCTCGCCGCCTACATCGGCGACCGGCAAAACCGGCGGCACCGCCCGGGCCGTGCGCTCGAGCGCACCTCCTACCGCTTCGACATCGTGGCCGACTACGGGGGCTTCCGCGACCTCCAGCGGCACCGTATGTGCACGGTGGAGTGGCAGCCCCTCGCTCCGGATCTCGGCTACGAGGTGCCCGAGTCCGTGGCCGAGGCGGGGGCGGGGGCCCTCTTCTCCGAAGCGCTCGACGCGTCGGCGGCGTTGCACGATGCGCTCGCTCCCGGGTTTCCCGCCCAGGCGCCGTACGCGCTGGGTATGGCGCACCGGATTCGCTTCTCGATCCAGATGAACGCCCGTGAGGCGCTCCACCTGATCGAGCTTCGCTCGTCTGCGCAGGGCCACCCCGGTTATCGCGCGATCGCTCTGGAGATGCGCCGACTCATCGCCACGGTCGCGGGCCACGCGGCCCTGGCCGATGCGATGCGCTTCGCCGATCCCTCGCCGGGAGGGCTCGGACGTCGCGCCGCCGAACAGCGGAGCGAGGACCGACACCCCGCGAGCCGGCCGGCGAGCTGAGCCCCCCGTCGCCGGGCCTCACGCGGGCGGCCGTGCCGCCGGGGAACGCGCCGGGGCCCCGCGGTGTTCCGCAGGGGGAACTTTCTGTGTAGGCTCCGCCCGCTACGAGGCGAGAAGGGTACGGGATGGCTAAGGAAGAGCTGGAAGCAGAGCTGGCGGAAGACGAGCCGGAGGAGCCACCAGAGGCCGACCTGGACGAGCTGCTCGAGGACGATCTCGACGTGCCGGACGACGACGATGACGACGTCCTGGACGACGAGACGCTCGCCGAGGAGGACGAAGAGGACCTCGAGGTTCCCGTTCCCGATGCTCCTCGGGAGCGGGCCGCCGCGCCCGCCGTCGAAGCCGACGAGGAGGAGGAGGACGAGGAGGAGGAGGTCGACGACGAGGAGGTCGAGGCGAGCCTCGACGTCATCCTGAAGGAACGGCTCGTCGTCATCGACGACGACGACGACCTGGAGGAGGGTGACGACCGCGTCGAGCCCGCGGTGAAGGTCCTGCCGAAGCAGCCCGGGGAGTTCGTCTGCCAGTCCTGCTTCCTCGTGAAGCACCCGAGCCAGCTCGCGGATCCGGACAAGATGTTCTGCCGGGACTGCGTGTGAGCGAGGGCGACCGCTCCGGTGCGGGTCGGGACCGGCCGTCGCTGGCCGACCTGGCGTTCTTCGCCCCGCTCGGACTTGCGCTCGATGCCTCGCAGCTCGTGCCCGAGCTGGCGCAGCGGGGGCGGCGGGAGCTGCAGCGCCGGGTCGACTCGGCGGCGTTCGTCGGCCGGCTCGCGCTCCGGTACGGACCGGCCTTCGTGGGTGGCGCCGCCCGGGGCTGGGGTCGCACCGGCCCGGGGCATCCGAGCGGGCCCGGTGGCTCCGAGGAGCCTGCCGGGCGCGCGCACACCGCCTCCAGGGATCAGGGCGAGCCCGGGGGGCACGCGCGCACCGTGTCGACGGATCAGGGTGAGCGTGCCGGGCGCCTGCACACCGTGTCGAGGGATGAGGGCGACCGTGACGGGCGCGCCCGCACCGTTGCCGATGGGCACGACGGGCGGCGCAGGCCGGACGGCTCGAGAGGCCGGCAGGGGAGAGGGGTGGCGGCGCGGGTGGCCGAGCCTGTGGTGCCTTCTGCTTTGGGTGGGGAGGCGCTTCCGGATGCGGGCGGGCTCGCGATCCCCGGCTACGACGCCCTGTCGGCACTCCAGGTCGTCGGGCGCCTCGGCGCGCTCCGGCCCGACGAGCTCGACGCCGTCGCCGCGTACGAGCGTGCGCACCGGGGCCGCCGGACGATCCTCGCCAAGGTGTCCCAGCTCGCCCGAGCCGGGGCGCCGGGGGCTGTGCCGCCCCGAGCGGCAACACCCCGAGCCGCAAGCCCCCGAGCCGCGGGGCCAGGAGCGTCGGGGATCCCGGCCGAGGACCCGCCGGCGCGCACGGTCCTGGGCGAGGAGGGCCAGAGCCCCCCATGACCGAAGGTGTGCGCCTCGCCGACCAGGCCGACCAGGGGATCCTGCGAGGCTTGTGCGCGGCCGCCGCCGCAGAGGTCGGTGGCCACCGAGGCGGGGCGGCACTGCTCGCGGAGCCGCTCCCGGTGGCCGACGGCGAGTCGACGTGGCTCGGCACGCTCGACGGCCACGCCGTCGGGTTCGTGACGGCGTGTTGGACGACCCGGGCCTCGACTCGGGTCGGGTGGCTGCGCCAGCTCTGGGTGGAACCGGATGCCCGGGGTGTGGGGGTGGGGGAGGCGCTCCTCAGCGCTGCGATCTCCTGGCTCGCCGGCCTCGGCGTCGGGCGGGTCGACGCCAGCGCGCTACCGGGCGATCGGGCGACGAAACGGGCGCTCGAGGCGGCTGGTTTCGCTGCGAGACTGGTGGTCATGGCAAAGGACCTGCCGTGAGGGAGGACTGGGGTGAGGGCAGCCCGCCCGCGGTTCGCGACCGGGACGGTGGCGGGCCCTCCGCGCCGGGCCGTCGGCCGGGGACGGCTGGAGGCTTTGCCGGCCGGGTGGCTCGTGAGGGGCCGGCTCGTGCCTCGGCGTCCACCGAGTCGAGAGATGTCACATGGGGCCGGCGAGGACCGGAGCTGAGCGTCGGCGGCCTCGCCCGCCATCGCGGCCGGCTCCTGCTCGTCAAGCGCGGGCACGCGCCGGCTGCCGGGCGCTGGTCCCTGCCGGGCGGGCGGGTGCAGCGTGGCGAGACGATGGCCCAGGCGGTCATCCGCGAGATGGCGGAGGAGACGGGCCTCGCCGTCCGCTGCGGCCCCCTGATCGGCTTCGCCGAGCGCATCGGGCCCGGGTACCACTTCGTCATCGCCGACTTCTTCGTGGACGTGATCGGGCGGCGGCCGCTCCGGGCCGGTGACGACGCCGCCGAGGTGCGCTGGGTGCCGTTCTCGGAGCTCGAGGAGATGGAGTTGAGCGACGGCCTCCTCGAGTTCCTCGACCGCCACGACGTGCTCGTCGACTGAGCCTCGATCGCCCGGGCGTCTTGGTCGGACGGCCCCCGACAGCCCCGGCGCGTCGGTCGTCGGCACCGCGAGGCACCAACCTGGCGCACCGTCGGCACACGGCATGCCGGCTGGTCGCTCACGCCCGGCGACGTGGCAGATGTCGGGGGAGCCCGCCCCCCTGTGGGAGGATGGGGTCATGGCTGAGCACTGGGAGATCGAGCCGAGCGGGCCGCTGCAGGGAGACGTCGAGCTCGCGGGGTCGAAGAACGCAGTCACCAAGCTGATGGTCGCATCGCTGCTCGGGACCGGGCCGAGCCGCATCCGCAACGCACCGCGCGTCGGGGACGTGGACATCACGGCGTCGATGCTGCGGTCGCTCGGGGCTGGCGTGGAGGTCGTGGGCGACGACGTCGTGGTGGACCCGGAGGGCCTCCGGGAGTCGCAGGTGCCTGCGAGCTACACGGGCATGAACCGCGTCCCCGCGCTGCTCATCGGGCCGCTCCTCCACCGCGTCGGGGAAGCCGTCGTCCCGCTGGCCGGTGGCGACCGAATCGGGATGAGGCCACTCGACTTCCACCTGGACGCCCTCCGGAGCCTCGGCGCCGAGGTCTCGCTCACCGAGACGGGGATCGAGGCGAAGACCGCCGGCCTCCACGGGGCGCGCATCCGCCTGCCCTTCCCGAGCGTCGGAGCGACCGAGAGCGTCCTGCTCAGCGCGTCGGTGGCCGAGGGGCGAACGGTGCTCGAGAACGCGGCAGTGGAGCCGGAGGTCGTGGAGCTCGCCCTCTTCCTCCAGCGCATGGGGGCCGGAGTCGAGCTCAAGCCGGACCGGCGCTTCGTCGTCGAGGGTGTCCCGGAGCTCGGTCGGGCCTGCCAGCGCCTCGGCGGGGACCGCATCGAGGCGTTCTCCTATCTCGTTGCCGGTCTGGCGACCGGGGGGCGCGTGCGCGTCGTCGGCTGCAACCAGGACCGCCTCGTGACCGCGATCTCCACCCTGCACCGCATGGGCGCCCGCTTCACCATCACGGACAGCTCGATCGAGGCCAGCGCCACCGAGCTGCGGCCCGCCGCCGTGCACACCGAGCCGCACCCCGGGTTCATGACCGACTGGCAGCCGCCGCTGGTGCTGCTCTTCACCCAGGTGGACGGGATGTCGATCCTCCACGAGACGGTCTTCGAGGACCGGCTCGGCTACGTGGACGCGCTCCGGCACATGGGGGGCCAGGTCGAGCTCTACGACCAGTGCCTCACCGGGCACGAGTGCCGCTTCTTCGAGTCCAACTGGCGCCACTCGGTCGTCGTCCGGGGCCGCACCCCGCTCGTGGCCGCCGAGCTCACGATGCCGGACATCCGCGCCGGTTTCGCCTACGTGCTCGCCGCAGCGACCGGGCAGGGCCGCTCGGTGGTCCACGGCGTCGGCCTGCTCGAGCGGGGCTACGACCGGGTGCTCGAGAAGTTCACCAACCTGGGGCTGCAGATCACGCCCGGGTGACGTTCGGGGCGAACGGGCACCTCTTCGCCTACGGGGACGCCACCAACTACTCCTACTCCGGATCGCTCCAGGGCTGGCGTGGCGGTGGTCGCCGCTCCCGATGTCACGCAGAGCACTCTCACCTACGACGGCCTCGGCCAGGCCGACCCAGACCGCCAAGGGTGTCACCGAGCACTTCGCCTCCGACCAGGTCGCGCCGGTTCCGCTGATCCTCACCGACGGGACCGAGGACGACGTCTCCACACCTCCGGCACGCCCATCGAAGAGGTAGCCTCTCCGCCACGAGCACCTCGTCCGCCACCTCCCTCCTCCAGGACGGGACGGGATCGACGCGACTCCTCGCGAACTCCACGGGCTCGGTGGTCGCCACCTACGCGTATGACGCCTACGGGAACCTGACGACCGCGTCCGGAACTGCGACCACGCCGCTGCTCTTCCCGAGGCAGTACTTCGACCAGGCACTCGGGGCCGACGACCTCCCGGCCCGGTGGGACGACCCGGGGAGCGCGCAGTTCCTCTCCGTCGACCCACTTCTCGCCGCCACGGAGACCCCCTTCGGCGACGCAGGCGGGGATCCGGTCAACGGGAGTGATCCGACGGGACTTGCCGGTGGGCCCGGAGAGGCCGGCTGTACGGGGAGGCTCGCTGGGCTCGTTATGTGCCCGGCGGAGATCGCTGCCGTGCAGGCCGCTGCTGGGCCGGTCCTCTCCGACATCGGCTCTTTCGTGGTTGCCCACCACACCGCCATCGAGGTCGGCATCGGCGTCGCGCTCGGCGTCGTCGCGGCCGCGACTGGCGTCGGCGCAGTGGCCGAGGGTGTCGCCGCCTTCGCCGCCAAAGGTGAAGCCGAGGCGGCGGCTACGGAGCTCTCGGCGCAGCTCGGAGGAGTCTCGCTCGCCACGGGGTCTGCCAGCACACTCCTTGACGGAGCGAACTGCACGTTGGGCCACAACGCGACCGCGTGCGTCGGCCTCGGCCTGGGCCTCGGCCTGGGCCTCGTGAGCGGCCTGGCCTCGGGGGCTGGTGAGTTCGGGGCAGCTGCCGGCTTCGGGCTCGATACTCTTCGCGGTGGTGCCCTGTTCGGTGCAGGTCTGTTCGGAACGTCCGTCGGGATCGCGGGCGGGACCCTCGACACCGCCTCGGGTGTCGAGGAGCTCCTGAGCCGAGGTGCCTGTGGAGCCTCCTGAGCATCCCCACCTGCTCCCCTTCGAGAAGCGCTACGTGGCGTGGGTCTGCAACGCTCAGCTGCCGAAGCTGACGGCTTCGTCGCCGGGAACCCCCGAGGAGAACGAACGCGTTGCGTTCGGGAGGGGACTCCTCGGGTGCTCAGCTCTCTGGGTGGGCATCAGTTCGCCTTGGCTTATCGTAATGTTCCTGCTCATACTGACGGTGGGGACCTCATGGTCTCTGCTCGCCGCCGCTGCCGGATTTGCCTGCCTGGGTATGTCGGTTGTCCGAAGGCGGCAGTCGAAAGCGTTCCGCGTGCGTAGCACGACCACGCCAGCACCAGAGCACTGACCGCTCGCGCCCGACGCGAAGCGGGACGGTACGGACGCTCGCGCCGTCCGGGGCTGACATTCGGGGCTCCGGCTGGTGGACCGCAGTGCGAGTGGCGCCCTACACGGGAAGCCGCCGTGGACCCGCAGGAGCACCAAACCGACCCCGGAGCCAGACGACGCCGAGCTCCCCGAGGGCTGGCGCCCCGCCGAGGTGGCTGGGTCTGCGATCTCCTGGACGACCCTGCTGGACCTCGGGTGGGGTACGGTTCGGGCCGGTGGTGACCGTCGAGCCGCAGGCGGAGAGGTCGCAGCGAGAGCCGGGATCGATGTCCGTTGTCCTGGTCGACACGACGTGGCGCCCGGGGCCGAC
>JAJYWE010000014.1:0-6978 GCA_021791675.1 Actinomycetes bacterium
CAGGAGACGACCAGGGTCGGCGAGCTGATCGCCGTCCGGCACGAGCGCATGGGCACGTCTGCCTTTGCCTTCTTCCGAGGGGCTGCGGCGGTGTTCGCCGCCGACCTCGCGCGCACCCCGACGACGAGCTTCACGGTCCAGCTCTGCGGCGACGCCCATCTCTCGAACTTCGGCGGCTACGCCGCGCCCGACCGGAAGCTCGTCTTCGACGTCAACGACTTCGACGAGACACTCCCCGGTCCGTTCGAGTGGGACGTGAAGCGCCTCGCCGCGAGCCTCGTCATCGCCGGACGCGCCCGCGAGTTCCGTCGCAAGCAGGCGCGCCAGGCTGCGGTGGCGGCTGTTCGGCGCTACCGGGAGGCGATGCGCGAGCTGGCCGAGATGGGTGAGCTCGACGTCTGGTACTCGCGAGTCGACGAGACCGGCCTCGTCAAGGAGTGGGCACGCCTCGGCGACCGGCCGGAGGTCCGGGCGCTGCGCCGGGGCGCGCGCCGTCAGGCCGAGAAGGCAGCGACGAAGGACAGCACGCGGGCTTACCGGCGCTTGACGGAGATCGTGGACGGCGAGCCCCGCTTCGTGAGCGACCCGCCGCTGATCGTGCCGCTCCACGACTTCGTCGGCGAGCACCGCCCACGAGCCCTCGAGCTCTTCGACGCCGTGTTCGCCTCCTATCGCAAGAGCCTTCCGGCGGATGTCGCAACGCTCGTCGGCCGCTTCGAGCTGGTCGACGTCGCGCGGAAGGTCGTGGGTGTCGGCAGCGTCGGCACCCGTTGCCTGATCGCGCTCTTCCTCGGTCGGCACCGCAGCGACCCGCTCGTGCTCCAGGTGAAGGAGGCCCAGGCGTCGGTACTGGAGCCGTACCTCGGGGCGAGCCGGTACCCGAACGCGGGGCGCAGGGTCGTCGAGGGCCAGCGGCTCATGCAGACGGCGAGTGACCCCCTGCTCGGCTGGGTTCGCGCCAACGGCGCCGATGGCGTGGCCCGGGACTACTACGTCCGCCAGCTCTGGGACGGCAAGGTATCGGCGGAGATCGAGGGCTTCGACCCGCCGATGCTCGCCGTCTACGGCGAGCTGTGCGGTTGGACGCTGGCGCGGGCGCACGCCCGTTCCGGGGACCGGTTGGCGATCGCGGCGTACCTCGGTGCGACCGACGCCTTCGAGGAGGCGGTCGCCGACTTCGCCGAGGGGTACGCCGCCCAGAACGACGAGGACTACCGCACCTTCCTCGCCGCGACGACCCGAGCGTGACCGTCGCTCGTGGGTGGCGTGCCTGACCCCACCGCCACCCCCTGAGGCCGCTCCGCTGACCTCGCCGCGCCCGCCGTCGTCACCGCCCCGCCCCGGTCGGCGCCGGCTCGGACCCGACCGCAGGGTTCGGCACTCGGGTAACCTCCCGGCGTGAGCTGCCATGCCTGATCGCCGCGAGGTGCTCGTGACCGGGGGCGCCGGTTTCGTCGGTGCGACGCTCGTGCGACGGTTGGTCGCCGGAGGCGACCGAGTCCGTGTCCTCGACAACCTCACCACCGGAGATCGTGTCCACCTCGAGGGGCTGGACGTCCGCCTGCTCGAGGGGGACATCCGGGACCAGGCCGCTCTGGCGGCGGCGTGTGCGGGGGTCGACGCGGTGGTGCACCTCGCCGCAGCTGGCTCGGTGGTCGCGTCGGTCGAGGACCCGGTCACGAACTTCGAGGTGAACGTGGTCGGGACGTTCGGGGTGCTCGACGCGGCTCGGCGGGCCGGCGTCGAGCGCGTGGTGATGGCCTCCACCGGTGGGGCGTTGATCGGCGAGGCCACACCCCCGGTCGACGAGCGATCGCTGCCGAAGCCGATCTCCCCCTACGGGGCGAGCAAGCTCGCTGGGGAGGGGTACGCACACGCGTTCGCCCGAAGCTACGGGATGCGCACCGTGGCGCTGCGCTTCGCCAACGTCTACGGGCCCTGGAGCGAGCGCAAGCGGGGTGCGATGACGACGTTCTTCCGAGCGATCCGCAGCGGCACCCCGATCCTGATCTACGGCGACGGGAGCGCGTCCCGGGACTACACCCACGTCGACGACATCGCCTGGGCGCTCGCCGCCGCGCTCGACCGAGACGTGCCGGGTGGCTCGGTCTTCCACGTCGCGTCGGGGGTCGAGACGATGGTGACCGAGCTGGCCGAGCTGTGCCGACGGGCCGCCGGCGTGCCGGACCACCCGATCGAGCACCGTCCGGCGCGGCCCGGGGAGGTGACGAGGAACTTCGCCACCTATGCGCTCGCCGAGGACGTGCTCGGCTATCGCCCGACGGTGTCCCTCGTCGACGGGGTCCGCGAGGCGTGGGCCTGGTTCGACGCCTGGGAGCGGGGCGAGGTCGTGCGAAGCGCAGCACCAGTGGAGGATCCGACCCAGGGCTAGCCTCGAGGGGGTGCGGCGGCTCGCGATCCTCTCGATGCACACCTGCCCGCTCGCCCAGCCGGGCACGGGGGATGGCGGTGGGATGAACGTCTACGTCCGCGAGCTCGCCGCAGCGCTCGCCCGGAGCGGCATCCACTGCGACGTCTACACCCGGGCATCCTCTCCGGACGAGCTCGAGTCCGAGGCTGTCGAGCCCGGTTTCGTGGTGCACCATGTCGAGGCCGGGCCGAGGGCGGCGGTGCCGAAGGAGCGCCTCCCCTCCCTGGTGGAGGACTTCGCAGCCGGCGTTGCGGCGCACATCGCACGCCTCGGCGACGACGGCCCCGAAGCCATCCACGCGAACTACTGGCTCTCGGGGGTCGCCGGGCACGCGCTCAAGCACGAGCTCGGGCTGCCGCTCGTCTGCACCTTCCACACCCTCGACCGGGTGAAGGCCGAGTGCAGTGCGGAGGAGGTCGCAGCAGCAGAACCGGCGCGGCGTGCCGCAGCCGAGGCGGAGGTGATCGCCTGTTCCGACGCCGTGCTCGCGTCCTGTTCGGTCGAGGCCGCGCAGCTCCGGAGCCTCTACGACGCAGAGCCAGGGCGGATCGCGGTCATGGCACCGGGTGTCGACCACGCGATCTTCGGGCCTGGGAACCGCCGCCAGGCGAGGCGGGCAGTCCGCCAGCCCGAGGACGAGCCCCTGCTCCTCTTCGCCGGACGTATCCAACCCCTGAAGGGAGCCGATCTCGCGCTCGAGACGCTCGCGCTGCTCGAGCCACGGCTCCGCGCGAGCGGTCGGCGCGGGTCGCCCCCTCGTCTCGCCGTCGTGGGTGGGCCGAGCGGACCGCACGGCGAGGAGGCGGCGGCGCGGCTGCGAGAGCGGGCATCGCTGCCCGACCTCGCGGGCCGGGTCGACTTCGTCCCGCCCCAGCCGCACGAGCTGTTGAGCACGTGGTACCGAGCGGCGGATGTGTGTCTCGTGCCCTCGCGGTCCGAGTCGTTCGGGCTCGTCGCGCTCGAGGCGGCCGCGTGCGGGACGCCGGTGGTCGCGGCCGAGGTCGGCGGTCTGCGCTCGCTCGTCGACCACGGCCGCACGGGTTTCCTGGTCCCCGAGCGCCGTGCCGAGGACTTCGCGTCCTACGTCGAGCGGATCCTCTCCGATCAGACGCTGGCAACGGCGTTCTCGCGCGCGGCGGCACGGCGGGCTCGGCGCTACACCTGGGCCGCCGCGGCGGCCCGCCTGCGGCTGCTGCTCGAGGAGCTGACCGAGCGCCAGCTGGTCGAGTGCGGCTGACCGGGACGAGCAACCGAGACCAGCCGAGGGAGCTCGACCCGTTCGCGTCGGGAGGTGGTCGACCCGCACGAGTCGGGGAAGGTGGCCAAGACGAGCCGAGGGAGCTCGACCCGGACGAGGTCGGGCCGGTCGAGCCAGACGAGAGGGGGAGCGATGGAGGTCGTGGTCGTGGGTGGGGGGAGGATGGGCGAGGCCCTCGTCGGCGGGTTGCTCGCCACTGCGTCGATTCCCCCCGAGGAGATCGGCGTCGTCGAGGTGAGCGCTGCCCGACGGGATGCCCTGGCCGCGCGCTTCCCCGACCTCCAGCTCTCCCCCGTCGTGGAGCTCGCAGCGGCCGCGAGCGGTGCGGTCGTCGCCGTGAAGCCGCCTGACGCCAGCGGTGCGGTTGGGTCGCTCGCGTCGCTCGAGCGCCCGCCCGCGCGGGTCCTCTCGATCGCTGCCGGGGTCCGGCTCGCGGCGCTCGAGGCTGCGAGCCGGGGCACCTTCCCGGTGCTCCGCGCCATGCCGAACCTGGCCGCCGTCGTCGGCGCGTCGGCCACCGGGCTCGCCGCGTCCGGTCGCGAGGAGGACCTCTCCTGGGCGGAGGGGGTGCTCGCCGCGCTCGGCACCGTGACCCGGGTGCCGGAGAAGCTCCTGGACGCCGTGACGGCACTGGCCGGGTCCGGGCCCGCCTACCTCTTCCTCGTGGCCGAGGCGATGGTCGAGGGTGGCGTGCTGGCGGGCCTTCCCCGCGAGGCCGCATCGCAGCTCGTCCGCCAGACCTTCCTCGGCTCGGCGCGGCTGCTCGTCGAGACCGGGGAGAGTCCGGAGGGGCTTCGTGGCGCGGTCACGTCACCGGCGGGCACGACGGCGGCGGGACTCCGGGTGCTCGAGGGGCGAGCGGTCCGAGCGGCCTTCGTCGACGCGATCGACGCAGCCGCCGCCCGCGCTGGCGAGCTGGGCGGACCGGTCTCGCACGAGCCCGGGCGCTCCTGACCGCCCGGGAGCGCCGCCGGCTGCCGACCGGGCCGCCGGCTCAGGGGAGCGATCGGCGGAGGAGCTTTCCTGCCGGACCGTGTGGGAGCTCAGCCGCCACGGCCACCTCGGTCGGGCACTTGTACCGGGCGAGGTGCTCTCGGCAGTAGGCGATCACGCTCGCCGGCTCGAGCGCGGCGCCCGCCTCGGGGACGACCCAGGCGTGCACGGTCTCGCCGGTGAGGGGGTGCGGGCGTCCCGCGACTGCCGCCTCGGCCACTCCGGGCACCGCAGCCAGCACCGCTTCCACCTCGGCCGGCCAGACATTGAACCCCGAGACGATCACGACGTCCTTCTGGCGGTCCAGGAGGAAGACGTGCCCGTCCTCGTCGGTTGCGGCTACGTCCCCCGTTCGCAACCAGCCGTGCTCGTCGAGCGCCAGGCGAGTGGCGTCCGGGTCGTCGAGGTAGCCCGGGAAGACGTTCGGCCCGCGCACCCACACCTCGCCCGGGTCACCCGCTTCGGCATCCTCGCCGTCGCCGTCGACCACCCGCAGTTCGACACCGGGCAGGGGTCGCCCGACCGAGCCTGGCGGGAGCGGTTCGCCAGGTGCCGGAGAGGTGACTGTCGGTGACGCCTCGGTCAGCCCGTAGCCCTCGAGGAGCGGGACACCGACGAGCGCCGCGAACGCCTCGGCCACGGCGCGCGGGAGGGAGGCCCCACCCGAGATGGCGAGCCGGGGAGGCCGGAGCACCCCGTGCGGTCGCTCGGCGAGGGCGGCGAACATGGCCGGAACGCCCGCGAGGACCTGGATCTCTCCGCCGGCGAGCGCGTCGAGCAGCGCCGAGGGGTCGAAGTGCTCGGAGAGCACCACCGCCGCTCCCGCCCCGAGCGCCGCGTCGAGGACGACGTTGAGGCCGAACACGTGGTGCATCGGGAGCGCGCCGAGGCAGTGCTCGCCCGCCCGGGGGGCGAGACCCGGGACGCGGCCCACCTGGGCCACGTTCGCGGCCAGGTTGCCGTGCGTGAGCACTGCGACCTTCGGGGCGCCGGCCGTGCCGGCCGTGGAGAGTAGGGCGGCCGGAGCTGTGTCGTCGAGCTCGACGATCGGGGGAGCTGACCCCCTCCCGCCTCGCGAGTCCCCGGTTCTGGGCGGAGCGCTGGCGCCGGCGGCGATCTCGAGGAGCTGTTCTCCCTGGAAGTCTCCGCCCGGCCCCACGGTGGCGTCCGGTCGGAGCAGTGCCAGCTGGCGCCCGAGCTCGGCCCTCGGGCTCGCCGGGTCGAGTGGCGCAACGGCGACGCCGAGGCCGAGCGCAGCGAGCCAGGTGAGGACGAACGCAACGCCGTTCGGGAGCACGGTCGAGAGACGATCGCCAGGGGCCAGCCCGGCCGTGTCGAGGTGCGCGCGCAGTGCGGCAACCCCGGCGTTCACCTGGCCGTACGTCCAGCGCTCCGATCCCGCGACGAGCGCAGTCGTGCCTGGGTCGTGCCCCTCGGCGAGGTGGGCCAGGTTCACTCTCCCGCACTCCCCGTGTCGATCTGGGCGGGGTCGCCGGGCTCGAGCCGGACGACATCGCCTCGACGCAGGCCCAACAGCGCTGCCGCGCTCGCGCAGTTCCGCACCAGGGCCATCCGCCCCCAGGAGTCGAGCACGATCCCGAGCTCTTCGGTCGGGAGGGCGTCGAAGGAGCGGGCGACGAGGGCGTCGAAGGAGCCACCCGGACTACGCACCCGACCGGACGAGCCGATCATCTCGAGCTCCTCGCGCCCGGCGGCCAGCTGGACGTTGCCGAATCTGTCGACCGATGCCACGTCCGCGACGAGCGTTCCGTCCTGCCACGACGACGCCGGTCGAGGGAGATGCACCAGGCTGTCCGGGTCGAGCTGGGGGCCGAGCGACTCGAGCGGGAGGCCACGTGCCAGGGCGGCGCCAGCCGGGGCGAAGAGGTCCCGACCGTCGAAGGTGGCCCCGAGCGCTGGTGGCGCCCCCGGTCCAGCTCCTGGGCCCTGTCGCGAGCCGGAACCGCCGCCAGCCCCCGCCCCACTCTCGGGCGGATCGCTGGCCTCAACCGCGTCCCCGACGGTCGCCCGTACGGCGCCGCGGTCCAGGAGCACCGCTTGCGTGACCCCCCCGCTCGCCACCGCTGCCGGCCAGAGGAGCCCGTTGTCGGGGCCGACGAGGGCGAGGTCGCTCCGGCCAGCGAGCTGCAACGCAACCGGCCGGCGTGACCCACCCACACCCGGGTCCACGACGGCGACGACGACACCGGGACAGAGCCACGGCAGTGTTCGCTCGAGCAGGTCTGCGCCCGCTACGACATCGTGGGCCGGGATACCGTGGGTGAGGTCGACGACG
>JAJYWE010000014.1:7078-27646 GCA_021791675.1 Actinomycetes bacterium
CTCACCTGCGAGCTGCGCGGGTACCAGCCCGGAGAGGCAAGCGCCTATGCGATCGTCGTCGCGGCGACGGACGTATCGTCGGTGAACCAGCTGGTCTGCGCGGATGCAGAGGCCGGCGGGGCGTGGGTCAACGTCGCCGACGACGCGGACCGGTCGACCCTGACGTTCCCCGCGGTCGCCCGCCAGGGGAGGGTCGTCGTCGCCGTGTCGACTGGGGGTGCCAGCCCGGCCCTCGCCGCTGCCCTCGCCGGACGCATCGGCAGCGATCTCGAGCCCGGGTACGCTCGCCTCGCAGAGCTGTTGTCTGCCGCCCGCGCCGAGTGGCGCCGATCCGGGGCACGTGGCCGCCCGCGCGACTGGCACGAGCTCATCGGCCCGGAGATGCTGGAACTCATGCGGACCGGCCAGATCGACCGGGCGGAGGAGCGAGTCGAGCGATGGCTGTCGTCCTCGTAGGGATCCAGAGCCAGGGCACCCCGACGGAGGTGCTGGAGCGCGTCGCGATCGGCGGCGAGGAGCTGCCGAAGGCGCTCTCGGCGCTGGCCGAGCTTCCTGCCGTCGACGAGGTCGTCGTCCTCTCGACCTGCCTGCGCACGGAGCTCTACGCAGTGGTGGGCGAGTTCCACCCCTCGGTCGCCATGTTCCGGGAGTTCCTCGCGACCTGGGCAGGCCTCCCGCCCGAGGACGTCGCGGACCACCTCTACACCTACTGGGGTCCCTCGGCCGCGCGGCACCTGTTCCGGGTGGCAGCGGGCCTCGAGTCCGCCGTGCTCGGCGAGGGCGAGGTGCTGGGCCAGGTGCGCGGCGCGTGGGAACGGGCCACGGCCGAGGGCGTGTCGGGGCCGGTCGCGGACCGACTGTTCCGCCATGCCGTCGCTGCTGGGAAGCGGGCGCGTGCGGAGACCGGAATCGCCCGAGGGACGACCTCCCTCCCGGCGGCGGCCGTCACCCTCGCAGGCGAGGCCCTCGGTGGTCTCGCACGGCGGCGTGCGGTCGTCGTCGGTGCCGGAGAGATGGGGAGAGCTGCGGCGCGTGCGCTCGCCGGCGCAGGCGCGGCGGTGACCGTTCTCAACCGAACCCCCGAGCGTGCGGCGGCCCTTGCTGCGGAGGTCGGGGGGCGAGCGGGCTCCCTCACCGACCTCGACCGAGCCCTCCCGGCGCTCGACATCGTCGTCACGGCGATGGCCAGTGCGCCCGACGCGTTCGACGCCGCGCGCCTGGCCGGCCCGCCCGAGCAGCGCGCCGGGCGGCCGCTCGCCATCGTCGACCTCGCCCGGCCTCGGAACGTCGCCCCGGCGGGAGCGCTCCCTCCCGGTGTGGTCCTCTACGCCTTGGACGACCTTGCCAGGCTGGTGAAGGCCGGTCGGGAGGCGCGCCATGGCGAGGTGGCGGCCGTCGAGTCCCTGCTCGAGGAGGAGCTGTCCCGTTACCTCTCGCACGCCGCCGCTCGAGAGGTCGCGCCCACGATCTCGGCGTTGCACCGGCTCGGAGAGGAGCTTCGGTTGGCCGAGCTGGCTCGGTTCCGGTCACGGCTCGGGGAGCTCGACGAGGGCCAGGAGGCGGCGCTCGACGGGCTCACCCGCGCGCTCGTGGCGAAACTGCTCCACGGTCCGACTGCTGCCCTGCGCGCCGCAGCGGGTACCGAGCGGGGCCGCGTCCTGTCGGACTCCTTGAGCAGTCTCTTCGAGCTCTAGCCCGTGCCCGCCTCGACCGGGCCGGCCTCGAGGGGCAAGCTCGCCACGTCAACCGGTCCTCGGCGGGCCACGGTCCGGATCGCGACGCGTCGGAGCCCGCTCGCCCTGGTCCAAGCGGAGCTGGTCCGCTCCCTGCTCGCGGATCGGGGTGTCGAGTCGGTCCTCGTCGAGGTCTCGACCACGGGTGACCACCGTCTCGACATTCCGATCGACGCGCTCGGATCGAGCGGGGTCTTCGTGCGGGAGGTCGAGGCCGCGCTGTTCGAGGGGAGAGCCGACGTCGCCGTGCACTCCGCCAAGGACCTCCCGGCGACAACCGACCCCGGGCTGGTGCTCGGCGCCGTCCCGGTGCGGGCGGACCCCCGCGACGTCCTGTTCGGCTGTTCGCTCGGAGACCTGGCGCCCGGTGCCACGGTCGCCACCGGTGCACCCCGTCGCCGGGCCCAGCTCGCCTGGCTCCGCCCGGACCTGCACTTCGTGCCGCTGCGCGGGAACGTCGGGACTCGCCTGACACGCTGTCCACCCGGCGGCGCCCTCGTCGTCGCGAAGGCGGCGCTCGACCGCCTCGGCGTCGTGGACCCGCCCGGCGAGGTCCTCCCGACGTCGGTGCTGCTCCCGCAGGCCGGCCAGGCCGCGCTCGCCCTCGAGTGCCGGGCCGACGACCCCGCGACGGTGTCGCTCCTCGAGACCCTGGACGACGGGGCCATCCATCGCGCGGTGGCCGCGGAGCGGGCCTTCCTCGCCGCGCTGGGCGCCGGCTGTCAGGCCCCGGTCGGGGCACTTGGCCTTCCGGTGGACGGGGGCGCGCTCTCCCTCGAAGGGGTCGTGGCTCGAAGGGACGGTGGAGCGCTGCTCCGGCGCTCCGCCGTCGGGTCGGCGGAGGCGGCATCCGAGCTCGGCCGGCACGTCGCCGCCCTCCTCGTTGCCGACGGGGCGGCCGAGCTCCTCGCCTCCCGCTCCCCCGCCGACCGTTCGGTCCCGGACGGCACGGTCCCGGACGGCACGGTCCCGGACGGTTCGGTGCCGGACGATCCCCGGACGGGGCCGGGCTCGTGGGGGACCATGCCGGCCACCCACCAGGCGTGACGGTCTTCCTCGTCGGCGCTGGGCCCGGCGATCCCGGTCTGGTGACCGTGCGCGGGGCGCGCCTGCTCGGGCGCGCGGATGTCGTCGTGTACGACCGTCTCGTCCACGCCGACCTGCTCGGCCTGGCCCGACCCGGCGCCGAGCTCGTCGACGTCGGAAAGCGACCTGGGGACTCGGTGTCCCAGGAGGCGATCAACGCGCTCCTCGTGGCCCGCGGCCGGGGAGGCGGCTGTGTCGTCCGGCTGAAGGGGGGTGACCCGTTCGTCTTCGGCCGAGGCGGGGAGGAGGCGCTCGCCCTCCGATCTGCCGGGGTTCCCTTCGAGGTGGTGCCCGGCGTCTCCGCTGCCGTCGCCGTCCCCGGCGCAGCGGGCATCCCCCTCACCCACCGCGGCCTCGCCAGCGGCTTCTCGGTCGTGACGGGCCACGGAGCCGGTGGTGAGCCGGACGCCGCGAACTGGGCCGACCTCGCACGGCCCGGGCACACCCTCGTCGTGCTCATGGGTGCCGGCACGCGTGCAACGCTCGCAGACCGGCTCCTCGGTGCCGGTCGCGACCCCGCCACGCCGGTTGCCGTGATCGCCTGGGGGACGTACCCGGCCCAGGTCGTGGAGCGGACGACGCTCGGGGATCTCGCCAGCTCGACTCTCGGGCCGCCGGTCACGATCGTGGTCGGCGAGGTGGCGGCGCTCGAGCTCGAGTGGTGGAGCCGCCGTCCGCTGGCGGGTCAGCGCGTCGTCGTCACCCGGGCAGCCGACCAGGCCGGCGAGCTCCTCCAGGAGCTCGCCGAGCTCGGGGCCGAGGTCGTGGCCCTCCCGGTGATCGCCCTCGCACCACCGAGCGACGGCGGGAGGGCGCTCCGCGCCGTGTCGGCCTCGCTCGCCTCGGCGGACTGGGTCGTCCTCACCTCCGCCAACGGCGCGGCCCGCCTGCTCGAGGCCGTCCCCGATGCGCGGGCGTTCGGCCGGGCTCGCATCGCGGCGATCGGACCCGGGACGGCGGCCACGCTCGCAGCGGCGCATCTCCTCGCCGACCTGGTCCCGCCCGAGTACGTCGCCGAGAGCCTCCTGGCAACCTTCCCCTCCCCACCCCCTGGCGGTGGGCGGGTCCTGCTCGTGCGGGCGGAGGTCGCCCGGGACCTGCTCCCCGAGGGCCTCCGCCGCCTCGGCTGGGAGGTCGAGGTCGTCCCCGCCTACCGCACGGTCCGGCCTGGCGCCGACCCGGCAGCGCTCGCGTCGGCGCGCGGAGCCGACTGGGTCACGCTCACGGCGTCCTCGACGGTGACCGGTTTCGCGGCGTTGATCGGAGGGGCGTCGGCCTTCTCGGGCCGGGTCGCGGCGATCGGACCCGTGACCGCCGAGGCTGCCCGCCGCGCGGGTTTCCGGGTGGACGCCGAGGCTTCGCCCCACACGATCCCCGGCCTGGTCGAGGCGCTGGTGCGGGCCGTCGCCCAGCACCAGTCCGGCCGGCCGTAGGGTACGGGTGATGTCCTTTCCCGTCGAACGCCCCCGCAGGCTCCGCCGTACCGCTGCCCTCCGCCGCCTTGTCGCCGAGACCGAGTTGCGTCCGAGCGACCTCGTCGCACCGCTGTTCGTGCGGGAGGGGATCGACGCGCCGCAGCCGATCGCGTCCCTTCCCGGCGTTGCGCAGCACTCGCTCACCTCGCTGCGCAAGGAGGTGCGCCACCTCGCCTCGCTCCGGGTGGCGGGCTGCATCCTCTTCGGGGTCCCCCTGCGCAAGGACGCCGAGGGGAGCGGCGCGTCCGACCCCGACGGGATCGTGCAGCGCGCGCTCCGCGAGGTCCGGGACGAGGTCGGCGACGAGCTGGTCGTGATGGCCGACCTCTGCCTCGACGAGTACACCGACCACGGGCACTGCGGGGTGCTCGCACCGGACGGGTCCGTGGACAACGACGCCACGCTCGAGCGCTACGCGCGCGCCGCAGTGGCGCAGGCCACGGCGGGTGCGGCGGTCGTAGCCCCGAGCGGGATGATGGACGGCCAGGTCGGCGCGATTCGCACTGCCCTCGACGCGGCGGGCCACGAGGCGGTGGCGGTGCTCGCCTACTCGGCGAAGTACGCGTCTGCGCTCTACGGGCCGTTCCGGGAAGCGGTGGACGTGACGATCGCCGGTGGCGGGGACCGGCGTAGCTACCAGCAGGATCCGGCGAACGCCCGGGAGGCGCTGCGGGAGGTCGCACTGGACCTCGCAGAGGGCGCGGACATGGTCATGGTGAAGCCCGCCCTCGCGTACCTCGACGTGTTGGCAGCCGTCGCCTCGACGAGCCCCGTTCCGGTCGCGGCTTACCACGTGAGCGGGGAGTACGCGATGGTCAAGGCGGCGGCGGCGCAGGGCTGGATCGACGGCGACGCGGTCATGGCGGAGCACGTGGGCGCGATCAAACGCGCCGGTGCGGACTTCGTGCTCACCTACGCCGCGGCGGACCTGGCGGCGAGCTGTGCCTGAGCCCGGCTCGAGCGCGGGCGCAGGGACCGCTGGCGTGCCCGGCGCTGGGGAGATGACCAACGAGGCACTGTTCCGCCGTGCGCTCGACTGTCTCCCGGGAGGGGTGAGCTCGCCGGTTCGCGCGTTCCGCTCCGTCGGCGGCACGCCCTACTTCGTGGCGAGGGGCGAGGGCGCCTACGTCGTCGACGTCGAGGGCCGCCGCTACCTCGACTACGTCCAGTCCTATGGCGCGTCGATCCTCGGGCACGCCGACCCGGCCGTGCTGGACGCGATCGCGGTCGCAGCGGCGGGTGGGACCAGCTTCGGCGCGCCGACCCTCGGGGAGGTGCTGCTCGCGGAGGAGGTGCGCCGCCGAGTGCCCGCCGTGGAGCTGCTGCGCTTCACCTCCTCCGGCACCGAGGCCACGATGAGCGCGATCCGCGTGGCGCGAGGCTTCACCGGGCGCAGCCGCGTGGTCAAGTTCGCCGGGTGCTACCACGGCCACGCGGACCTGCTCCTCGCCGGGGGCGGGAGCGGCCTGTCGACGCTCGGCCTGCCGGACTCTGCGGGCGTCCCGACGGAGGCCGTCGCGGAGACCGTCGTCGCTCCCTACAACGCGGTTCCGGACCTCGACGAGCGCGTCGCGTGCGTGATCGTGGAGCCGGTTGCGGCGAACATGGGGGTCGTCCCGCCCGAGCCCGGGTTCCTCGGGGCGCTGCGCACGGCCTGCGACGAGACGGGCGCGCTGCTCGTCTTCGACGAGGTGATCACCGGCTTCCGCCTCGGCCCTGGCGGGGCAGCCGAGCGCTTCGGGGTACGGCCGGACCTGCTCTGCTTCGGGAAGGTCCTCGGAGGTGGGCTCCCGATCGGCGCCTTCGGGGGGCGCCGCGACGTGATGGAGGTGCTCGCGCCCATCGGGCCCGTCTACCAGGCGGGGACGCTCTCGGGGAACCCGCTCGCGACCGCGGCGGGCCTGGCTGCGCTCCGCCAGCTCGACCGGGGGGCCTACGACCGCCTGGAGGACGGTGCCGCCGAGCTGGCGGCGGGGCTCGCGCTGGCGGCGGAGGATGCCGGGGTGGCGCTCCAGGTGCCCCGGGTCGGGCCGCTCCTCGGGGTGTTCTTCGCTGCACAGCCGGTCACCGACTACGAAGGGGCGAAGGCGTCTGCTGCGACGGGCCGCTACCCGGTCCTCTTCCACGCGCTCCTCCGCGAAGGCGTCGCGTTCGCCCCTGGCGCGTACGAAGCCCTCTTCCCGAGCCTCGCCCACGGCGATGCCGAGCGTGCTGCCACCCTCGTGGCCGCCGGGAAGGCGCTGCGCGCCGTGGCGGCGTCGGGTTAGGCCGCGGGCTCTTCCCCGATGGCGGGCGCTGGCGGCCGCTGCTCCGGCACCGCAGCCCGCTCGGCGCGGCCCCCGGGCTCGGGGACCGCGGCCGCAAGGACCGCGGCGGCACGGTAGCCGAGCTCCGGCACCGCGATCGCTCCGGGCCGAAGGATGTTCGCCATCACCCGGACCATGCCGCCCATCAGCCGTTCGGAGCGCATCCCCGCGGTCAGCGCCGCCTGCATGACCGCCGGCCGTCCGATCACCCGGACGAAGAGCCGACCGAGGCGGTAGTAACGGGCGTAGGCCTCCTCCAGGGCGTGCTCGTAGCCCATGAGCGCTGCGTCCCCCTCGCCAGCGAGGGCTGTGGCGAGCGCGCTCGCTGCGAGCCGGCCGGTCTCGTAGCCGTAGGCGATGCCCTCGCCGTTGAACGGGTTGATGCTCCCGGCGGCGTCCCCTGCGGCGATCCAGCCGGCTCCGGCTCGGGGATGGACCGCGAGCCCCATCGGGAGCTTCCCGCCGGTGGGCGCCGGGCTCGCCGGGTCTGGCTCCAGCGCCCAGGCCCCGCGCTGGGTCTCGACGTAGCGTTCCAGGAGGTGAGTCGTGTTGAGGCCCTTCCAGCGCGGCGAGTTGGAGAGGAGCCCGACGCCCACGTTCACTCGCCCGTCGCCGAGCGGGAAGATCCACCCGTAGCCCGGGACGACCTTGCCCTGTTCGTCCCGGAGGTCGAGCGTGCTGTCGATCCACGGCTCGGCCGACCGCGGCGAGCGCCAGTACCCGCGGATCGCGAGCCCCATCGGCCAGGCGCGCACCCGCTCCGTGCCGAGCGCGCGCCCGAAGCGCGAGTTCGAACCGTCGGCGACGACGACGAAGCGGGACCGCACCGGCGCCGGCTCCCCTCTCCCCGCCGCGAGGACGCCGACGACCCGGCCGTCCTCGCAGAGCGGCGTCGCCGTGACACCTTCGAAGAGGGAGGCACCAGCCTGAGCGGCGTTGCGGGCCACCGCCACGTCGAGGTCGTGGCGGGTCACGACGTAGCCGTAGCCCGGGTAGCTCGGGTGCGAGGGCCACGGCAGCAGGAGCGTCCGCCCGAAGCCGTTCGCGCGCAGTCCCCGGTAGCGGTGGTGGCCCTCGAGGAACTCGCCGAGGCCCATGTCCGTGAGTTGCGCAACCGCGCGCGGGGTGAGACCGTCGCCGCACGTCTTCGCCCTCGGGAGGTGCTTGCGCTCGAGGAGCGCGACGTCGGCGCCGGCGCGGGCCAGCCAGTAGGCCGCGGACGCGCCTGCCGGCCCTGCGCCCACGACGACGATGTCGTAGTGGCTCCGGAGGTTCGAGGTCACCCCTCGAGCGTAGGGTGGCGCCAGCGTCTTCGTGAAACGGGCTGGCGGCCCCGGTGCACGGCCTGGGAAGCCCGCCAGCAGGCCAACGTGTCGCTGGTTCGCGGCCGTGGTAGGAACGAGGAGCGGGTACGAATGGAAGGGCCCGGTCGCCCTCTGGGAGGTGACGCGGGCGTCCGAAGCGTGGTCTGGGAGGAGCGGTTGTGGCGCAGTACCTCGGGATCTTCGTGATGCTGGTGCTCTCGACGCTCTTCGCGCTGGTCTCGTGGGGTATGTCCCGCTTCGCCGCTTCGCAGCGGCCCACCGCCGCGAAGGAGGCCCCCTTCGAGTGCGGCATCGTGCCGGCCTTCGAGCCGGTCGAGCGGTTCCCGGTCCGCTTCTACCTGGTCGCGATGATCTTCATCATCTTCGACATCGAGGTGGTCTTCCTCTACCCGTGGGCCGTGATCTTCCACCAGCTCGGCCGGTTCGGCCTGGTCGAGATGCTCGTCTTCGCCCTCGCGGTCGTCGTCGCCTTCGCCTACCTGGTCTCGAACGGCGCGCTCGAGTGGGGCCCGGCGAAGCGGCTCCGGCGAGTGGAGAGCCCGCTCGTGCGGACCACGGCGTCGACGGTGCGCAAGGTCCCCTCGTCGGAACGGGCGGCCTGAGCCGATGGGTCTCGAGTCGCTCAACCACAACTTCCTGACCGGTCGCATGGAGGACATGGTCAAGTGGGCCCGGCGGAACAGCGTCTGGCCCGCAACGTTCGGGCTCGCGTGCTGCGCCATCGAGATGATGTCCGCGGGGGCGGCGGACTTCGACCTCGCGCGCTTCGGCATGGAGGTCTTCCGGAACTCCCCGCGCCAGGCGGACCTGATGATCGTTGCCGGCCGGGTGAGCCAGAAGATGGCTCCGGTGCTCCGCCAGGTCTACGACCAGATGGTCGAGCCCAAGTGGGTGATCTCGATGGGGGTGTGCGCCTCCACGGGGGGGATGTTCAACAACTACGCCGTCGTGCAGGGCGTCGACCAGGTCGTGCCGGTCGACGTGTACGCGCCGGGGTGCCCACCCGGCCCGGAGACCCTGATGCACGCGATCTTGACACTGCACGAGAAGATCCGCTTGGGGGAGATCATGCGCCGGCGGGACGAGACCGGTCGCGGGGCCGAGCTGAGCTTGGCCGGCATGCGCCGCGAGCCGCAGGTCGTCCACGTGGCGACGCCCCGATGAGCGAGCCGGGCGCCGCGCTCGCCGCGCAACGTGCCGACGGCGTCATCGTCGGGTCCTCGCGGGGCCAGCAGGTGCTCTTCCCCGAGCGTGCCCGGTACCGGAGCCTCGTCGAGGAGCTGCGCGACGACGGTTTCGAGATGTGCGTGGACCTCTGCGCCGTCGACTACCTGCGCCACCCGAGCCGTTCGCTCCCGGCGGGGGTGGCGCCCGAGCGCTTCGAGGTCGCCGTCAACCTGCTCTCGCTCTCGGACCCGCGCCGGCTGCGCGTCCGCGTCCAGGTCCCCGAGTCCGATCCCGAGCTCGACTCGCTCTACGACGTCTACCCCGGTACCGAGGCGATGGAACGCGAGGCCTACGACCTGCTCGGCATCCGCTTCCTCGGCCACCCGGACCTCACCCGCATCCTCCTCCCGGAGGACTGGGAGGGCCATCCGCTGCGGAAGGACTACGCGATCGGGCGCGTGCCGGTGCAGTTCAAGGAGGCACCGGGCCGCCGATGAGCACGGTGCAGCGTTGCAAGCGAGGTGGGAGTCGATGAGCGACCAGACGGGGACGTCCGGCGCGCCCGGCGCGCCCGGGCCACACCTGGATCGCGACGGGCAGGGGGAGGGACGGGGCGCTGCGCAAGCGGCTGCACCGCCTGCCGGCGTGCGGACCCTCGAGCGCCCGGCGCCGCTCGCCCCGGGGGCGGACCCGGCCGGCGCGGCGCGTGGGGCAGACGAGGAGCTCGAGGATCCGGTGGAGGCGCTGCTGCACACCGAGACCTCCGAGGGGCCCCAGGAGATGGCGCCGCGCCACGCGACGCTCCCCGAGGAGCTCCAGCGCGAGTCGGGCGCGGTGCTCCGACTCCCCGAGGGCTTCGTCCTCGACCCGGACGACTGGAACGTCGAGGTGGGCGAGGACCAGACGATGATCGTCAACATGGGGCCCCAGCACCCCTCCACCCACGGGGTGCTCCGCCTGATGGTCGAGCTGGACGGCGAGACGGTGCTGCGCACGAAGCCGGTGATCGGCTACCTGCACACGGGGATGGAGAAGACCGCCGAAGAGCTCACCTTCGTCCAGGGCTGCACCAACGTCACCCGCATGGACTACCTCTCCCCGATGCACAACGAGCTGGTGTTCTCCCTCGCGACGGAGGCGCTGCTCGGCGTGGAGCTGCCGCCCCGGGCGACCTGGATCCGCATGCTGCTCTGCGAGCTCAACCGCATCTCCTCGCACTGCATGTGGATGGCGACGAACGGGATGGACCTCGGGTCGACGTCGATGATGATCTACGGCTTCCGGGAGCGGGAGATGGTGCTCACCTTCTTCGAGAAGGTGACCGGACTGCGCATGAACCACAACTTCATCCGTCCCGGTGGCGTGGCGGCCGACCTGCCGGACGGCTGGGAGGACGACGTGCTCGCCATCTGCGAGACGATCCCCGGCAGGCTGCACGAGTACGACGAGATGTTCACCGGACAGCCGATCTTCCGCGAGCGCGTGGACGGTGTGGGCGTGCTGTCCCCCGAGGCTGCGGTCGCGCTGGGTGCCACCGGGCCGATACTCCGCTCGACCGGCGTGGCGTGGGACCTCCGCCGCTCGCTCCCCTACCTCGCCTACGACCAGGTCGACTTCGACGTCGTCGTCGGGACCTACGGGGACTGTTTCGACCGCTACGCGGTGCGGCTCTCGGAGATCTACGAGTCGGTCAAGATCTGCCGCCAGATCGTCGAGAAGATGCCGCCCGGGGACTACCGCGTCGCGGACCGCAAGGTCACGCCGCCGCCGCGGGGCCGGATCGACGAGTCCATGGAGGCGCTCATCCACCACTTCAAGATCTTCACCGAGGGTTTCCGGGTTCCCGAGGGAGAGGTCTACGTGGGGATCGAGTCCCCACGGGGCGAGATCGGCTGCTACATGGTCTCCGACGGGACCAACAAGCCCTACCGGATGCACATCCGGGCGCCCAGCTTCGTCAACCTCCAGACGCTCCCGGTGCTGATGCGTGGCGGTCTGATCGCCGACGCGATCGCGATCACCTCGTCGGTCGATCCCGTGCTCGGGGACGTGGACCGCTGATGGCGCGCTTCTCCCCCGAGAACCTCGCCCACGCGCGGCTCCTGCTCTCGCTCTACCCGGAGCCGAGGAGTGCCTTGCTGCCGCTCTGCCATCTCGCCCAGGCACAGGACGGGTGGCTGACGCCCGAGGCGATGGAGCAGGTCGCCGAGCTGGTCGGGGTGACGCCAGCCGAGGTGCTCGGCACCGCGAGCTTCTACGACATGCTGCACACGAGCCCGGTGGGGACCTACCTGATCGGCGTGTGCACCAACCTCGCCTGCCTGCTCGCAGGCGGGGAGGAGCTCCTCCGCCATGCCGAGCGGAGCCTCGGGGTGGCGCCCGGCGCGACCACCGAGGACGGCATGTTCACGCTCGAGGAGGTCGAGTGCGTCGCCGCCTGCGATCGTGCTCCGTGCGCCGCTGTGAACTGGCGGTACTTCGGGCCACTCGGGCCCGATGCCTTCGACGAGCTCGTCGGGCAGCTCCGGGCGGGAGCGCTCGCGGCAGAGGTCCCGGCGCACGGGGTGCTCTCGCGGGTCCGGCGCCGTCGTGGGCTCGCGACGACCACCGAGGAGGTCGCGGCCGAGCGGCGCGCTGCCGACGAGGAGCGCGCGGCCCGTGCCTCGGCGAAGGCAGCGGAGGCACAGGGTTCCGGCGACGGAGGTTCTCGGTCGTGAGCGCGCCGAGCACTTCGTCGCCCCCGGCCATCGTGACCGGCCGTCTCGGCTACCCGGACTCCCACACCTTCGAGCGCTTCCTCGCGACCGGTGGCTACGAGGGCCTCCGCAAGGCGCTCCGGCTCCACCCCGAGGACGTCGCCGCGGAGGTGTCGGCGTCGAACCTGCTCGGGCGTGGCGGCGCCGGTTTCGAGACGGGACGGAAGTGGTCCCTCCTGCCGGCGGGCAAGCCGGTCCGCTACCTCGTGGTGAACGGGGACGAGAGCGAGCCCGCCACCTTCAAGGACCACATGCTGATCGAGCGCGACCCACACCAGCTGCTCGAGGGCATCGTCATCGCGGCCTACGCCATCGGCGCGGCGCAGGCGTTCCTCTACATCCGGGGCGAGTTCGCGCTCGGGCTCGAGCGGGTGGAGCAGGCCCTCGAGGAGGCGTACGCCTACGGAGCCGTCGGCCGGGACATCTTCGGCTCCGGGTTCTCCCTCGACATCGTCGTCCACCCCGGCGCCGGCGCCTACATCTGCGGCGAGGAGACCGCGCTGCTCGAGTCCCTCGAGGGCAAACGGGGCTTTCCGCGCATCAAGCCGCCGTACTTCCCTGCGGCGATCGGCCTGTACGGCGAGCCGACGATCGTCAACAACGTCGAGACGATGTCGAACCTGCCGTGGATCGTCACCCACGGCGGTGCAGCCTTCGCTGCGCTCGGGCAGGGTCGCTCGACAGGTACCCGGATCTTCGCGCTCTCCGGTCACGTGCGCCGGCCCGGCAACTACGAGGTCGAGATGGCGAAGACGACCTTCCGGGAGCTCATCGAGGCTGAGCACCTCGGCGGCGGGGTGCGCGAGGGTCGGGCCGTCAAGGCGTTCGTGCCCGGCGGCGTGTCCTCGCCGTGGTTCTTCCCCGAGCAGCTCGACATGCCCCTCGACCAGGACGAGGTCGGCAAGGCGGGCGCCATGCTCGGCTCGGGGGCGATCACGGTCATGGACGACACCACCTGCGTGGTGCGCGCGTCGTGGCGGATCGTCAAGTTCTTCTGGCGGGAGTCCTGCGGGCAGTGCACCCCCTGTCGTGAGGGGAGTGGCTGGCTCGAGAAGGTGATGCACCGGATCGAGACCGGCGGGGGGCGAGAGGAGGACCTCGACCTGCTGCTCGACGTGGCGGACAACATCTCGCCGGGACTGAGCTGGCCTCCGGCGCAGACCACGATCTGTGTGCTCGGGCCCTCCATCCCGCCGTCGGTGTGCTCGGCGCTCTCGCGCTATCGCGACGAGTTCCTCACGCACGTGAAGGAGGGCCGTTGCCCCTTCCCCGAGGAGGCGAGATGACGACCCCGTCCCCGAGCCCGTCCCCTTCGGGCGCAGCCGAGGTCGGCGGAGGTGCGGCCCAGGCCGGCGCCAGCGGTGCGGCGGCAGGCGACTCCGGTGCCGCACCGCAGGAGGTGACGATCACCCTCGACGGCCGGGAGGTGGCTGCCCGGCCGGGTGAGCTGCTCATCGCCGCCGCGGAGCGAGCCGGTGTCTACATCCCGCGGTTCTGCTACCACCCGCGCATGCGCCAGGTCGGGATGTGCCGGATGTGCCTCGTGGAGGTGAAGGGCCCGCGCGGCTTCTCCCTCCAGCCCGCCTGCTTCCAGCCGGTCGCGAACGGCATGGAGGTTCGCACCGAGTCCCCGGCCGTGAAGAAGGCGCAGGACGGGGTCCTCGAGTTCCTCCTCGTGAACCACCCGCTCGACTGCCCGGTCTGCGACAAGGGGGGCGAGTGCCCCCTGCAGGACCAGACGCTCACCTTCGGCCCAGGCGAGACCCGTTTCGTCGAGGAGAAGCGCCACTGGTCGAAGCCGATCCCGGTGAGCTCGCTCGTCGAGCTGGACCGGGAGCGTTGCATCCAGTGCGATCGCTGCACGCGTTTCGCGAAGGAGGTGGCCGGCGACCCCTTCATCACCTTCCAGGGACGGGGTGACCACACCGAGGTCAACACGTTCCCGGACCGGCCCTTCGCCTCCTACTTCAGCGGGAACACCGTCCAGATCTGCCCGGTCGGCGCGCTCACGGCGAGCGCGTATCGGTTCAAGGCGCGCCCCTGGGACCTCGAGCAGGTGGAGTCCACCTGCACCACGTGCGCGCTGGGCTGCCGGATGGTGGTGCAGTCCTCCTCGGGTGAGGTCGTCCGCCACCTGGGCGTGGACGACGAGGCGGTCAACCACTCCTGGCTCTGCGACAAGGGGCGTTTCGCCTTCGAGGCATCCACGGCTCCGAGCCGGCGGACCCACCCGCTCCTCCGCTCCGATGCCCGGCTCCGCCCGGTGTCCTGGCAGGTCGCCCTCTCGGAGGTGGCGGGTCGGCTCCGGGCCGTGCTCGCGACGGACGGTCCCGGTGCGGTCGGGGTGCTCGGCGGTGCCCGGCTCACCAACGAGGACGCCTACGCCTGGGCAAAGCTCGCGAAGGCCGTGATCGGGACCGACTCGGTCGACGCCCAGCTCGACGACGGCCTGCCGGCCGAGCTGGTTGCTGGCCTGCCGCCAGCCACGATCGCCGACGCCTGCGCCGCCAAGGTGCTCCTCTTCCTCGGGCCGGACCCGCGAGAGGAGCTGCCGGTCCTCTTCCTGCGCCTGCGCGGCGCCGTGCGGGACCACGGACTCGATCTGGTGGAGCTGTCGCCCGTCGACACGTCGCTCACGGACCTGGCGAGGGCATCCCTGCGCTATCGACCGGGCCAGCTCGTCGACCTGGTGCGCCAGCTGCTCGGTTCCCTCCCACCGGCCAACCCCGCCGTCGCGGCTGCACGAGACCGCCTCGTGGCGGGCGGCGGGGAAGGTGTCGTGGTCGCGCTCGGGCGCAGTTCGATCGCCGAGAGCGAGGAGCAGACCGTGGCTGCGGCCGGCCTGCTCCGCCGGATGCTCCCGGGGGCCACGTTCCTCCCGTTGCTCCGGCGCGGCAACGTACGCGGGGCGCTCGACGCCGGGCTCGCACCTGGCCTCCTCCCCGGTCGCCAACGCCTCGCCGACGGGGGCGCCTTCGCGACGGCGTGGGGCGGCCTGCCTGGCGCACCTGGGCGCGGTGCGCGCGCGCTCCTGGAGGCAGCGGCAACCGGTCAGGTGCGGGCGCTGTTCCTCCTCGGAGCGGATCCCCTCTCCGACTTCCCCGACCGCAGCCTCGCCCGGAGGGCACTCGAGGCCGTCGAGCTGGTCGTCTCGGTCGAGGCGCACCCGAACGCCTCGTCGGAGCACGTCGACGTGGTGCTCCCGGCTGCAGCACCCTCGGAGCGGGCCGGGACCACGACCAACTGTGAGGGGCGACTGAGCCCGGTCGGGCAGAAGGTCGTCGCCCCCGGGCTCGCCTGGCCGGACTGGGCGATCGCCGTGGAGCTCGCGGCGGCGCTCGGGGCCGACCTCGGCTTCGCGTCCCCCGCGGACATCGTGGCCGAGCGCGCCCGCCTCGCCCCGCTCTTCGCCGGGGTGACGTCTGCGGTGCTCGCCGGCACGGTCGGCCGGATGGGTGCGCTGCTCCCGCTCCGAGGCCGCGGTCCGGACGGCGAGCTCGGGGAGTGGCCCGCCGGCGCAACCGGAGGCCTGGAGCGGCTCGACCCCATGGCCGTGCCGGGCATCGCGTCGGTCGAGAGTCAGGGCGCGCCCTCCGAGGCGGGCGTGGTCCGGGCTGCGGGGCCTGTGGTCGCTGCGCCCGTCGGCGGACGCATGGCGGCTGGCGACGACGGCCCGGCGGCGCTGCTCTCCTGGGAACCCCCCGAGGCGCTCCCGGCGACCCCCCCGGTCGACGCGTACTCGCTCCGGCTGGTCGCAGCCCGCCGGTGCTACGACGGGGGGACCGCCGTCCAGGCGAGCCCGTCGCTCGCAGCACTCGCAGCGAGCCCGGCGCTCAGGGCCCATCCCTCCGAGCTCGAGCGCCTCGGGGTCGCGTCGGGGACGAAGGTGGCCGTGCGTGCGGCACCCGGTCGGCTGGAGCTGGTGCTGGAGGCGGATGCGGGCGTGCCGAAAGGGGTCGCCGTCCTCGGTGCGGTCCCGCCGGCGGCTGACGCCCCGGGCGCGAGCGCGCTCGTCCGGGCGGGGGACCCGGTAACCGAGATCCGCCTGGAGACCCTGGAGGCTGGATGACGACTGCCGTGCCGATGACCCCACGCATCGCCCTCGTGACCTCCGACCCGGTGTTCGCGCACGGGGTCGACCTCACCGCCGTGCTCATCGTGGTGGTGAAGGTCCTCCTCGCGTTCGGACTGCTCCTGGTCTCCGTCATCCTCATGATCTGGTTCGAGCGCAAGCTCATCTCGGACATGCAGAACCGGATCGGCCCGAACCGCGCCGGCCCGTGGGGTCTGCTCCAGACGCTCGCGGACGGCACGAAGCTGCTGCTGAAGGAGGACCTGCTGCCCGAGCGGGCGGACCGGGTCGTCTACCGACTCGCGCCGTTCCTGGCGGCGATCCCGGCGTTCCTCATCTTCACGATCGTCCCCATCGGCGGCGCGGTGCACATCCTCGGTCACACGACGCTGCTGCAGGTCGCCGACCCGCCGATTGGCATCCTGTTCCTGCTCGCGATGTCCGGGGTCGGCGTCTACGGGCTCATGCTCGCGGGCTGGGCGTCGGGGTCGAAGTACCCGCTGCTCGGCGCGGTGCGGGCGAGCGCGCAGATGGTCTCCTACGAAGCGGCGCTCGGGCTGTCGGTCGTGGCCGTCGTGCTGGTCACGGGCTCGCTCACCACGAGCGGCATCGTCGGGAGCCAGGCGCCGCACGTCTGGAACTGGAACGTGATCCGGCTCGGGATCGTGCCCTTCGTGGTCTTCCTCATTGCCGCGACCGCAGAGCTCAACCGGCCGCCGTTCGACCTCGCGGAGGGAGACTCGGAGCTGGTCGGGGGGTTCCACACCGAGTACACGTCGTGGCTGTTCTCGATGTTCTACCTCGCGGAGTTCATGAACACGATCTCCTGGTCGGCGATCATGGTCACCCTCTTCTTCGGCGGGCCGGACGGCCCGGTCTTCCACGTCCCGGTGCTCAACTTCCTCATGCCGATCGCGTGGTTCGCGGTGAAGACCTTCGCCTTCCTCTTCCTCTACGTCTGGTTCCGAGCGGCACTGCCCCGGTTCCGCTACGACCAGCTGATGAACCTGGGCTGGCGGTACCTCATCCCGATCTCGCTCGGCTGGCTGCTCGTCGTCGCCGGGTTCCAGATCTCTCTCGCGGTCGGCGCCGCGACCTTCGGGGCTGCGGTGCTCGTGGCGCTCGTGTTGCCCCGTGCGTTCGCCGTCGGCAAGGCTCGCCACGAGGAGAGCGGCGGGCACGACTTCGACCGGGTGGGAGGCTAGATGGGCGCGCTCGATGCCCTGAAGGGCTTCAAGGTGACGTTCAAGCAGATCTTCGAGCCGCGCGTCACCTCGTCCTACCCCGACGAGAAGCGGCCGAAGCCGCCCCGCTTCCACGGGCGCCACGTGCTCAACCGCTACGAGGACGGCATGGAGAAGTGCATCGGCTGCGAGCTCTGTGCGGGGGTCTGCCCGGCCGACTGCATCTACGTGCGCGGGGCGGACAATCCGCCGGACCATCCGGTCTCCCCCGGCGAGCGGTACGGCTTCGTCTACGAGATCAACTACCTGCGCTGCATTCACTGCGACCTCTGCGTGGAGGCCTGCCCGACCCAGGCCATCACGGAGTCGAAGCTCTTCGAGTTCTCCTTCACCGACCGGAACGACGCGATCTACACGAAGGCAGAGCTGGTCGTGCGTGACGACGGCAAGCCGCAGCAGCTGCCGTGGGAGGACTGGCGCGAGGGTGACGACCTCCTCACGTCGGGCTGGATGCGGGCGACCTCGCCGGCCGGGGTAGCGGACCAGGAGGGGAGGCGGCACTGGTCGGGTGAGCTCGGCTACGGCTCTCGCGCCCCCGAGCGCGGCCAGTCCGGCCTCGACCCCGCGGAGGCCTCGCCGAGCCTCGAGCTGCGCAAGGAAGAGGCTGCGAAGATCCCGGTGCGTTTCGGGGGGCGGGCCCGCTGATGCTCGCCGTCACGATCACCATTCCCGACCTCGTGACCTTCGTCCTCGCGGCGGCGATCGTGTTGGTCGCAGCGATCGGCGTGGTCGTCTCGCGCAGCCCCGTGCATGCGGCGCTGTGCCTGGTCGCGACCCTGTTCGGGATCGCCGTCCTCTTCGTCGAGCAGAACGCGGAGTTCCTCGCCGCCGTCCAGGTCATCGTGTACGCGGGCGCGATCGTGGTGCTGTTCCTCTTCGTCATCATGCTGCTCGGCGTGGACCGCGAGGAGGCGATCGGGAAGGACCCCCTCCGCGCGCAGCGACCGCTCGGCGTCCTCCTCGGCCTGCTCGTACTGGCAGAGGTGCTCGTGCTCTCCCGGCTTTCCTGGCCGATCGGCCAGCCCCACGTCGCCGGGCCGGTCGGCGGTCCCAGCAGCAACGTCGCGGACCTCGCACGTGCCGTGTTCACCACCTATCTCCTGCCCTTCGAGATCACCTCGGCGCTGCTCCTGATCGCAACGGTCGGTGCCGTGGTGCTCGCGCGCCGCCCGCCGCGGTCGGCGGGGCAGCCGGGCGCTGCCACCGGCCAGCCCGGCCGAGCGACTGGGCAGCCCGGCGGAGCGATCGGGCAGCCTGGCGGGGCGACGGGACGGCCGGCGCTCGACGGAGCCAGCCAGCCCGATGCTGCCGACGAGACCGGCACCGTTCGGTCTCCCGAGCGAGAAGGGGCACCACGATGAGCATCCCGGGATCCTGGTTCCTCGTGGTGGCAGCGATGCTGTTCACGGTCGGGGCCATCGGCCTGCTGGTGCGCCGGAACGTCCTCGTGATGTTCATGTGCGTCGAGCTGATGCTGAACGCCGTCAACCTCACCTTCGTGACCTTTGCCCGCATGCTCCACGACGTCGGCGGCCAGGCGGCGGTCTTCTTCGTGCTGGTGGTGGCGGCCGCCGAGGTCGTGGTCGGCCTCGGGATCATCGTGGCGATCTTCCGCCGGCGTGCGGGGGCCACCGCAGACGACCTCCACATGCTGAAGGGATGAGATGCTCGACGCCGCGTTCCTGATCCCGCTCCTGCCGCTCGCCGGCTTCGTCGTGCTCCTCGCGACGGGCCGGCGCCTCGGCGACCCGCTCGCCGGCGTGGTGGCCACGATCGCCGTCGCCGGGGCGTTCGTCGCCGCGGTCGTGACCTGGGTCGGGCTCCTTGCTCGGCCCGCCGCGACGAGGAGCTTCACCCAGCACCTCTGGACCTGGCTCGCGGTGGGGGGGCTGCGCATCCCCGTCGCGATCCTGGTGGACCCCCTCTCGATCACGATGGCGCTCTTCGTGACCGGGATCGCCGCGCTCATCCACCTCTACTCGATCGGCTACATGCGCGGGGACGCGCAGTACCCGAAGTTCTTCGTCTACCTCAACCTCTTCGTCTTCTCCATGCTCGTGCTGGTCCTCTCCAACAACCTGGTCATGACCTTCGTCGGCTGGGAGGGGGTCGGAGTCTGCTCGTACTGGCTCGTGTCGTTCTGGTTCGGGCGGCCGAGCGCGGCGACGGCGGGGAAGAAGGCCTTCGTCTACAACCGGATCGGCGACGTGGGCTTCATGCTCGGCACCTTCCTCTTGTTCGAGAAGACCGGCAGCGTCACGTACCACGGGATCTTCGCCGCCATCGCCGCCGGGCGGCTCTCCGGTGAGACCGCGACCGCGGCCGCGCTCCTGCTGTTCCTGGCGGCGGTCGGCAAGTCCGCGCAGATCCCCCTCTTCCCCTGGCTGGTCGACGCCATGGAGGGTCCCACGCCGGTCTCCGCGCTGATCCACGCCGCGACCATGGTGACCGCCGGTGTCTACCTGATGTGCAGGATCTCGCCCGTGCTCGACCTGTCGCACGATGCCTCGACGGTCGTGGCCTCGATCGGGGCGGTGACCGCGTTCGTCGCGGCTGCGGCGGCGTGCGCGCAGAGCGACATCAAGAAGGTCCTCGCCTTCTCGACGGTCTCACAGCTCGGGTACATGTTCCTGGCGGTGGGCGCGCACGCGTATGTCGCGGCGATCTTCCTCATGGTGGCCCACGCCTTCTACAAGGCGCTCCTCTTCCTCGGCGCCGGGTCGACCATCCACGGGATGCACGAGGAACAGGATCTCCGGCGCATGGGGGGTCTCCGGAAGCTCCTGCCGATCACGTCGGCCACCTTCATCGTGGCGTGGTTCTCCATCGCCGGGCTCCCACCCTTTTCGGGCTTCTTCGCGAAGGGCGACGTCCTCCTCAACGCCTTCCAGGACAACCGCCTGCTCTGGGCGCTCGGGGTGCTCACGGCCGTGCTCACGGCGTACTACATCGGACGGGAGACCATGCTCGCCTTCTTCGGCACGCCGCGCTGGAAGGACCCGCAGCTGGCTGGCGCCGCCGGAGCGCCGCCGTCGCCGTCCGTGGCCCCCGTCCCGGGGCTCTCCCTCGGCGACGTCGAGGGCCACGGGGCCGTCCACGGCGAGCCGCACGAGTCGCCGCCGGTGATGTGGGTGCCGCTCGTGGTGCTCGCCGTGCTGGCTGCCTTCGGAGGGCTCCTCGACCTCGCCGGCTCGCGCCTCGACGAGCTCGATCGCTTCCTGACCCCCGTGTTCGGTCGTGGACTCCACGACCTCGTCATGAGCGGCTCCCAGCGTGACCTGCTCGAGAGCGCAGATGCCCTGGCCGCGGTGATCGGCATCGTGGCGGCGATCCTGCTCTGGCGCTCGGTCTGGCAGCGCCCGGCCCTCGAGCCCGCCGTGCTCCGGGCGGGCTGGGGTCTCGAT
>JAJYWE010000014.1:27746-34054 GCA_021791675.1 Actinomycetes bacterium
TGGATGCTCGTGCTCGAGTCCGCCTGTCTCGGCAGCTTCCTCTCGCTCGACCTGCTGCTGTTCTTCCTCTTCTTCGAGGTCACGTTGGTGCCCGCGTACTTCGTGATCGGGGGGTGGGGTTACGAGCGACGTGGCCCTGCGGCGCTCAAGTTCTTCCTCTACACCTTCCTCGGCTCTGCGTTCCTCCTCGTCGGCATCGTCTCGGTCGCGTTCATCCACGACCGCCAGACCGGACAGCTGACCTTCAACCTGCTCGCGCTCTCCGCCCACGGGGGGTTCCGCGGGGGGGTCGGGATCCTGCTGTTCCTGGCCTTCACGGCGGCCTTCGCCGTGAAGGCCCCGGTCTTCCCCTTCCACACCTGGTCCCCGGAGGCCTACTCCCAGTCGCCGACCGGGGGGGTGATGGTCATCGCCGGGGTGATGGCGAAGCTGGGCTCGTACGGGATCATCCGTTTCGACTTCGACCTCTTCCCGCAGGCCACGGTGCGCCTGGCACCGCTGCTGCTCACACTCGCGGTCGCGAGCATTCTCTACGGCGCGGTCGTCGCCTGTCGCCAGCGCGACCTGAAGCGGATGGTCGCCTACTCCTCGCTCTCCCACCTCGGCTTCATCGTGCTGGGCTTCTTCGCGCTCACCCAGCAGGGCCTCGACGGTGCGGTGCTCGAGATGACCAACCACGGGCTCTACACCGCAGCGCTCTTCCTCCTCATCGGGATGGTGTACGTGCGCCGGAAGACCTTCCGCACCGGCGAGCTGAACGGGCTCCAGCGCTCGATGCCGATCCTCGCCGGCGTGTTCACCGTTGCCATGCTGGCGGCCATCGGCCTGCCGGGCCTCAACGGCTTCGTCGGCGAGTTCCTCATCCTGATCGGGACCTTCGCGACGCATCGCTGGTGGGCGGTTGCCGCGACAACCGGCGTGGTCTTCGCCGCGATCTACCTCCTCTGGGCGTACCAGCGGGCCTTCCATGGGCAGCCGAGCGAGGAGAACGCAAAGGCGAAGGACCTCTCGTGGCGAGAGGGGGCGGTGCTCGCGCCGCTCCTCATCCTCATCGTGGCGATCGGGATCTACCCACGACCGCTGCTCGACCGGATCACGCCCTCGGTGGTGGCGATCGTCCACCACGTCGAGGCCAGCACGTCCTACGTGGCGCCGTCGGTCACGACGACCGGCCGGGTCGCAGCGCTCGGAGGCAAGGGATGACACCACTGCTCTCGCTCCTGGTCGCCCAGGTGCCGGCCCTCCGGCTCCCCCAGGTCGACTACTTCGCGCTGTTGCCGGAGATCGTGATGGCGGGGATGGCCTTCGTCACCCTCGGCGCGCGGTCGCTCACCCGGCGCGGGCTGCCACCGGCGGTCTGGACGCTCGTCACGATGGCAACGGGCCTCGCGAGCGGGACGCTGGCAGTCCTGCTCGGCCGGCGGGTGGAGACCCACGGGGCGTTCGCGGCGGTGGACGGCGCGCTCGCCGTCGACGGCTTCAGCGTGCTCTTCCTGGTGCTCGTCTCCGCCGCGGTGGTGCTCTTCGCGCTGGCGGCGCACCCCTGGATCGAGCGCGAGGGCGAGGATGGCGCGGAGCTGCTCTCGCTCGGGATGCTCTCCGCATCCGGGGCGATGTTCATGGCCGCGGCGAACGACCTGCTGGTGATCTTCCTCGGGCTCGAGATCCTCTCGATCGCGCTCTACGTGCTCGCGGCGCTCAACCGTCGCCGGGCGGCGTCCGGTGAGGCGGCGATCAAGTACTTCGTGCTGGGGGCGTTCTCCTCGGCGATCTTCCTCTACGGCATCGCCCTCACGTACGGCGCAACCGGCTCGACGAACCTCGCCCGCATCGGCACCTACCTGGCCGCGAACGTGAGCACGCACGGGGGGCTGCTGCTCGCCGGGCTCGCACTGCTGCTGGTCGGGCTCGGCTTCAAGGTCGCCGCCGTGCCCTTCCACACCTGGACGCCGGACGTCTACCAGGGCTCGCCGAGCCCGGTGACCGGCTTCATGGCCGCGGTCGCGAAGGCCGGCGGCTTCGCGGCGCTCGTGCGGATCCTCTTCGCGGCGATGCCCACCCTTCGCCTCGACTGGCAGCCGGTGCTGTACGCGCTGGCGGTGCTCTCGCTCGTCGTCGGCGCCATCCTCGCCGTCGTGCAGCGGGACGTGAAGCGCATGCTCGCGTACTCCTCGATCTCCCATGCCGGGTTCATCCTCGTCGGCGTGGTCGCCGCAAGCGCGGCCGGTGCCGCGAGTGTCGGGTACTACCTGCTCACCTACACGTTCCTCATCATGGGGAGCTTCGCGGTCGTCACCGTGGTCGGGGGCCCCGCCGATGCCCACCAGGACCTCGAGGACTACCGCGGCCTGGCGCGCCGCCAGCCACTGCTCGCGCTCGGCTTCGCGATCCTGCTCGTCGCGCAGGCAGGTGTGCCGTTCACCACGGGCTTCCTCGCGAAGTTCTACGTCCTCACCGCCGTGATCGCCCAGGGGGGCTACGTGCTGGCGGTGATCGCGATGCTCGCTGCGGTCGCCGTCGCGTTCTTCTACCTGCGGTTGGTCCTCGTGATGTACGGCTGGGCCGGTGCCGGTGCCGGTGCCGGTGCCGGTGCCGTCGGTCCGGTCGGGGATGCGGATGCGGCTGGCGCAGGCGAGGTGGTCCTGCCAGCCGGCACGACGAGCCTCGCTGGAGTCGGAGCCGGTGGCGGCGGTGAGCCGGACCTGGCGGTGCTCGGCGGCGGAGGTGGGCTGGCGCTCGCGACGGCGACCAGCACGGGGGTCGAGCAGGCGATCTCGGGCGAGGGCCTCGTAGCGGCTCCCGAGGGCCTGGCCGCGGGAGACGGGGATCCGGTTCCGTTCCCCGATGCCACCAAGGTCGTCCTCGCGCTCTGCGTCGCGTTCACCGTGGTGTTCGGCATCTGGCCGGCACCGGTCGTGGACTTCGCGCGCCACGCGACGCTGCTGTTCGGCCTGCGCTGAGCGCCAGCTCGTCTCCCTCTCGTCTGGACTGCCCGGGTGCCCTGGACCGGGCGGTGCTGGCGGTCCCGTGTCCCGGCAGCGGCGTCGGCGTTCCTGCAGCCCGATCGCCAACCGCTGTCAGCGCTGGCGGGACCCGGACCCGAGCCCCGCGAGCGGGCTGCGCCTGCGAGCCTCGGGGGGCGTGAGCAGTCGTCCGAGGCCTGGGAGCTCCCAGAACGACTCGGCGCGCGCGATCGCCATGGCGACGGCGGGGAGCCGCTCGGGGCTTTCGTAGACGACGAAACGGGGCTGCCAGCTCGGGTCGTACTTGGCGTTGAAGCGCCACAGTGACTCGATCTGCATCGAGCCGGACATCCGCCGGAGCACCCAACGCTCGACCCGAGCGGGGAGCGCGTCGCCCGTCTCGCCGGCCAGCACCACGCGCATGGTGGCGAAGTTGAGCCCCAGCCGGTGCTGACCACGGCGGCGCAGCTCCTCGATCGTGCCGACGACGACGAAGTCCAAGAGCCCGTTCGGGTGGGCGCCGAGGTCGCGGCGCATGAGGTCGAGGGAGTAGCCGTCGATCCCTGGTGCGGGCACGTACTGGCAGAAGGCGGCGGGTGTGTCGTCCGCCGTGAAGGCCACCGCCAGGAGGAGGCCGCGGTCCGCCGGGTCGAAGATCCGCCCGAGCGTCATCGAGAAGCCTCGTTCGGCCTCGCCACGGCGACTCTGGTCCATCATCGCCGCGAGCGAGGCCGCGAGCTCCGGTTCGAGGCGTGCCGGGTCGAAGAAGCGCAGGCTGTAGCCGTGACGCTCGACCCGGTGCACGGCCTGGCGGAGGCCCTTGTGCCGGCCACCGGCGAGCGTGAAGCGCCGGACGTCCACGACGGCCTCGTCCCCGACGTAGAGGTCGCGCATCCCGCTCGCGCGGTAGGTCGGGAGCCACTCCTCGCCGGCTCCGAGCACGCCCACGGTCCAGCCGTTGCGGTCGGCGAAGCGGCGGAACGCCTGCCAGGCTGCCTCGTGCTCGGCGGGCGGGCCGATCGGGTCCGGGGACACGAGGCAGACGCCACCCCAGTTGCCGTAGGCGACCACGGTCTGGCCGAAGAAGTAGAGCTGCTTGTCGTCGCGGAGCGCGAAGTAGTCGAGGGTCCCCCGACCGTAGGCGCTGACCAGCTCGCGAGCGCGCTGGCGGGTCGAGGCGGCCTGGTCGCGCCTCGCGTTGACGGCGGGTCGGAAGGCGAGGAAGGCGGCCCAGGCGGCGAGGCCGATGCCGGACACCAGCAGGATCGGGGTGAGGATGTCGGCGAGGTGACGGGGCAGGGCGACGGTGGTCACCCCCACGAGCCGCTCCACCACGGCGAGCGCCACCTCGCCGATCCCGAGCGCGTGGCGACCCTCCGTGATCCGGGTCGTCGCCACGGCGACGACCGTCCCGGCCGTGGCGACCGCCACGAGCCCGACGGCGAGGCCGGCCAGGCCGCGGCGCAGCGAGGGCCGGTCGACCCGGGCCGTGAAGCTGCGCGAGAAGCGGAGGAGCAGCGCCAGGACCGCAATGCTCGCGACCGCGGTGAGCCGACTCCCCGCCTTGGTGATCTGGAGGACCGAGGTACCGGCCAGCAGGCCGACCGCGACGAGCCACGCCTGGCGCTGCCCGCGCCGGATCCCGCCGGCGAGGGCGAGCAGGGACAGGCCGGCGAGCGCGACCAGGGCAGATGCGGCCTGGGTGAGCCCGAGCGGCAGGATGTCGAAGAGCGGGTCGAGGCGAGGGCGAAGCGGTGGCGTGAGCGCGAAGACGAGATCGGCGACGCCGGCGAGCCCGATTGCTGCAGCGGCGACCCTGCGGACCCGGCGGTCGCGGCGGGCCCCGTCGTCGGGAGGTGGCCACCGCTCGCCGTTCGGCCAGCTCGTCACCGCCTCGAGCTCCCCGGACCCGCGCCCGCCCCGGGCGAGGAAGCGCTCGACGCGGGTCGCGCCGGGCACCACGCGGGCGGCCCGGAGGAGGCGGACGTGGAGGTCTGCCCCGCCCTCGAGCTCGAGGTACGACAGCACGGCCGTCGGGAGGAAGACGCTCGGCAGGCCGAACCGGCTCCGGTGCTCGACCACGACCTCGGTGCCGGCCCCGCAGTTGGCGTAGAAGCCCGGCCCGAGGGGCGTCAGCTCTGGCGCGAGCGTGTGTGCCGTGACGAGGCCGGTGAGCCCCTCCGTCACGAGCTCGCGCGCGACAGCCCGCGCGCCCTCGTTCCCCGCTGGCGCACCGAGCGAGAGGCCGGCGACGGCGGCCCAGGTTCGTCGCGAGGCGAAGGCGACCGCGGCGGCCACGAGGACGAGGTCGACCAGGGTCGACACGGCGATGAGCGCGACCCTGGCGGGCCAGACCGAGGCGTGGGCGCGCGGTCCCACGACCGGGATGAGCGCCGCCAGGGGGAGCTTGAGGAGCAGCGCCAAGACGAGCGGGACGACCAGCCACCACGCGTAGCGGAAGACTGCCCGGTAGGTGAGGCGCGAGACCAAGAAGCGCGGGAGCGCCGAGAGATCGGGAAGACGGTCGATCCCGGCCAGCCACCCGAAACGCGCCGGACCGAGGCTCGGGATGATCTCCGCGAAGAGATGGTGCGCGAGCGGCGTGTCCCCCGGGTGGCTCGGCGCCGCGCGGGGGTCGAAGCGTGCCCCGGGCTCGACCCGCACCCGCCGTTCCCCGGCTGCCGTCGCGAACCGGAGCTCGAGGGAGCTGGCGGCTCGGGCTCCGATGGCGTCACAGAGGTTGCGGCAGCGCACAGGGTCCCGGGCGAGTGCCGCGTCGTGCAGCCCCGGGAGGAGGAAGAGCTGGTGGGCGGGGCCCTCGGCGAACCGGCGGAGGGTGGAGACCACCGCGGCGTTCGCGTCGAGAATGGCGTCGAGGTCGGGGTCGTCGGTGGCGATCAGGTCCACCACGTCGCCGGCCAGTACCACGCAGCCAGGGCCCTCCCAGCTCTCGAGCAGGACCACCAGCTGTTCCGTCGTCGCAGCGGCGACACCCTCCAGCCTCGTAGCGAGCAGGAGCGGCCCGACGACGGCAACCCGGACGCCGACTGCCAGCTCGACCTCACGCAGTCCGACCTCCTCGGCCGCAGGCGCAGCCGGGGCCGCTCCGGCCGCGCCGGCGCGAGGCCGTTCCAGCTGCGTCGTCGGTCGCTCGAGCCCCTCGGTCGCCACTGTCCCCATGATGCCAGGGGGTAACTGGGGCCCGAAGCCGGAGGAGGAGTGGCCCGGTGAGGCCGTGGCCCGGTGAGGCCGTGGCCCGGTGAGGCCGTGGCCGACGGGGTCAGTCCCGGAAGTTCGTGAACTGGACCGGGAAGCTCAGCTCGGCGGCGCGCAGGGCTGCGATCA
>JAJYWE010000014.1:34154-36139 GCA_021791675.1 Actinomycetes bacterium
AGTGGCCCGGTGAGGCCGTGGCCCGGTGAGGCCGTGGCCCGGTGAGGCCGTGGCCGACGGGGTCAGTCCCGGAAGTTCGTGAACTGGACCGGGAAGCTCAGCTCGGCGGCGCGCAGGGCTGCGATCACGGCCTGCAGGTCGTCACGCTTCTTGCCAGACACGCGAACCTGCTCCGTCTGGTACTGGGAGGAGACGCCTTTCAGCCCGAGCTCCTTCACGACGCGGTTGACCTGGCGGGCCTTGTCCGCATCGAGACCCTGTACCAGCTGGACGCGCTGGCGGGCGCGGCCCTTGGACGCCTCCTCGACCTTGCCGAACTGGAGCGCCTTCAAGGAGACCTGGCGCTTCACGAGCTTCTCCTCGAGCACCTGGACCACGGCCTTCAGGCGGTCCTCGGTGCTCGACTCGAGCACGAGCTCCGAGCCCGAGATCTGGACGGACGAGTCGGTGTTACGGAAGTCGAACCGGGTGGCGACCTCGCGGCTCGCCTGGTCGACGGCGTTGCGGACCTCCTGGAGGTCGACCTCCGAGACGACGTCGAAGGTGGGCATGCCACGACGCTATCCTGGCGACCATCGGGTCGGTACCCAAGTGGCCAACGGGAGCAGACTGTAAATCTGCCGGCTCAGCCTTCGGAGGTTCGAATCCTTCCCGGCCCACCCCGATGCGGCGCGACGCCACGCCCGGCGTGCGTCGGGATGGCGGGACGGCGCCCGGCCTGAGCCGGTCTGACGGGGACGGTGGTGAGCCGGCTGGGGGAGCGCCCGGCGGGGTCACTGCTCCGTGGCCGGTCCTCCCGCTCCCGACCGGTCTCGAGACGCCCACCCTGGTCGTCGACGAGGTGGCCCTCGAGCGGAACCTGGCCCGTATGGCCGCCCATGCGGCGGCGAGGGGCATTGCGCTCCGTCCCCACGCGAAGACACACAAGTCCTGTTTCGTGGCGCAGCGTCAGCTCCACCACGGAGCGAACGGGCTCACCGTCGCAACGCTCGGCGAGGCCGAGGTCTTCGCCGCGGCCGGGGTGGAGGATCTCTTCGTCGCCTACCCGCTCTGGATGACCGCTGAGCGGGGGCAGCGCCTCGATCGCCTCGCACGGGTCGCGAAACTGCGTGTCGGCGTGGACTCGGTCGAGGGGGTGGCGGCGCTGGCAGGGGCGCTGCACAACCCCGCTTCCGTCGAGGTCTCGATCGAGGTCGACTGCGGCCAGCATCGCAGTGGGGTCGCCCCGGAGCTCGCCGGCCGGGTTGCGCGGGCGGCGGCCGACCGAGGCCTCGTCGTCGCAGGCCTCTTCACCCACGGTGGGCACTCCTACGCAGGCCCGTCCTCGGTGGCACGGGCCGCCGAGGACGAGGCTCGCGCGCTCGCCCGGGGGGCCGAATCGCTCGCCGCCGTCGGCGTCGGCGCGGCGGTGCTGAGCGCGGGGTCGACGCCGACGGCTGCCCTCGCCCACGGGCCGGTGAACGAGGTCCGCCCGGGCACCTATGCCCTCAACGACCGCCAGCAGGTCGCACTCGGGAGCTGTGCGCCCGGCGACGTGGCCGGGGTCGTTGCGGCGACGGTCGTGAGCACCGCCGTCGCGGGCCAGGCGGTGCTGGACGCCGGGAGCAAGGCGCTCGCGGGGGAGAGCAAGCCGCTCCTCGAGGGCTTCGGCGTGGTGCCTGCGCTCGGGGGGGCGGTCGTGCGGTCGCTCTCCGAGCACCATGCCGTCGTCGAGCTCCGCGACGCCCCGCCGGCCCTCGGGAGCGTGGTCGGTGTCGTGCCGAACCACATCTGCACGGCCGTCAACCTCTTCGACGAGGCAGTCCTCGTCCGCGAGGGCAGGCTCGTCGGACGCTTCCCGATCGATGCCCGTGGCCGGCTCGGCTGACCTCTCGTGGCGGGCGGCGTCGGCGCAACGTGACGGCACCTGCACGGCGAGCCAGCGGCGACAGCGGTGCCGGGGTTGCTGCCGGGCCTGCACGTGCGCAGCAGCACGTGCGCAGCAG
>JAJYWE010000014.1:36239-53068 GCA_021791675.1 Actinomycetes bacterium
GCACGTGCGCAGCAGCACGTGCGCAGCAGGTGGTGAGGGAATCTGGCAGGCTGGTGGGATGTCCGCCACGTTCTGGGACAGGGCGCGCCCTGGCGCCGGACATCCCCGGAGCCGTGCCGGCGAGGTGCTCGGCGGGTTGGCTGCGCGCTCTTGGGCGGCACTGTGGGCCCGTGACGCAGCCCCAACCGGGCCGCCTGCGGCCGAGGTCAGCCTCGCGCGCCCCACGTTGGTCGGCACGCTCGGCGTGCTCGCCACCGTGGCGGGCTCGTCGGCTCCCGGTTCGCCGTTCTCCCTGAAGCTCCCGGGCGCCTGGTTCTTCGGGACGGCCGCGAACGGTGGTCACGCCGCAGCCATCGCCGTGCTCGCCTCGTGGCTCGGGCTGTTCGCGGTCGCATGGGCGTGGTTGGATCTCGTCCAGATCCTCCGGGCGAGCCCAGGCGTGTCGCCCCGGCGCCTCGTCCCGATCGCCGTGCTCTGGGTGCTGCCGGTCCTGATCGCCGCGCCGATGCTGTCCCGGGACGTCTACAGCTACGCCGCGCAGGGCGATATGGTGACTGCCGGCCTCAACCCCACCCGGTTCGGGCCTGGCATCCTCGGCGATCCCACCTACCAGCACCTCGTCGACCCGATCTGGCTCTGGGCGCCGGCACCCTACGGCCCGCTCTTCCTCTCGCTCGCGGGTGCGGCGGTCCAGCTGTCGGCGCACCACGTCCTCGGGACGATCATCCTCCTCCGGCTCTCGGCGTTGGGTGGCGTCGTGCTCATGGCTGTCTCCCTGCCGACCGTCGCGCGCTCGTACGGCTTCGATCCCGCGACGGCGGTGGCGCTCGGTGTCTTCAGCCCACTCGTGCTGTTCGGGCTGGTGTCGGCGGGGCACAACGATGCGCTGATGGTCGGGTTGGTGGTCGCGGGGCTCGCTGCGAACCGGCGTGGCTACCCGTTCCTCGGGGTGTTGCTCGCCAGCCTGGCAGCGGCAGTGAAGGCGCCGGCGCTCGGTGCCGTGGTCTTCCTCGGCTGGCAGTGGCTCGGGCCGGACGTTCCCTGGCGCGAGCGCGTCCGCCCGGTCGTCACCGCGGGCGGGGTGCTCGTGGTCGTCCTCGCCGTCGCAGCGGAGGTCACGCACCTCGGATGGGCCTGGCTCTCCGCCTTGGCGACGCCGGGCAGTGTCTGGAGCGTGCTCACGCCGACCGACGCGATCGGGAGCCTCGCCGCCCTCGTCCTCGCGCCGCTCCACTCCGTCCTCCCCGCGTCGCTCGTGCGCTCGGGAGTCCGCGCCGCCGGCGAGGCAGCCTCGGTGCTCATCGCCTCGGGCCTGCTCTGGTGGTCGGGGAAGTTGCGCCTGCCGGTTGCGCTCGGCCTCGCGTTCCTCGCGGTGGTGGTGCTCGGGCCTGCCGTGCAGCCGTGGTACCTCGTCTGGGGACTCTCGTGTCTCGCCGCAGTGGCGGTTGGCCCGCTGCGCCGCCTCGTCATCGGGGTCAGCCTCGCGGGCACGTTCTTCTGGGTCCCGAACTGCTGGGTCGTGCTCTCGTGGCCGGGTCGGGTGGTGTGGCTCGCCGGGACCGCTGCCGGGCTCGCGCTGGCGCTGTGGTGGCGGCCACAGCGCTTCCGGGTTGCCGGCGCCGCTGCCAACCCTGGCTCGGAGGGCGTGGCCCTGCCCGAGCAACCCTGACTCGCCGGCTACGAGGTCTCGGCGGGCGTGCCCGGCGCAGCGGTGGCGTCGGCGACGGCCCCGAGAACCCACCCGAGGACGAGCAGGAGCCCGAGCAGGGCGAGCCAAGGGTGGGGCCCGAGGCGCTGGAAGATGGTCTCACCACGCCTGAGTGGGACCGTCGCCTCGATGAGGGCGGGCTTGCCCAGGTTCGACCGCTGCGAGACCGTGCCGGACGGGCTCACGAACGCACTGAACCCGGTCGGCGAGACCTGGACGAGGTTCCGCCCTTCCTCCACCGCTCGCAGCCGTGAGGCGGCGAGCTCCTGGGTCGGGATCTGGCTCGTGGTGTAGGACGCGGTGTTCGTGGGCACGAGGAGGACCTCGGCGCCCGCAGCCACCGCGGGCCGGGACCGCGAGGAGAAGAACACCTCGTAGGAGATCATGATGCCGAGCGGGCCGGCGGGGGTACGCAAGAAGCCGGGGCCGTGTCCCGGGATGGCGTCCCTCGGGACGTCGGCGAGGCTGACGAGGTGGGAGAAGAAGGCACGGTCGGGTACGTACTCGCCGAAGGGGACTCGGTGCACCTTCTCGTAGCGTCCGATGATCCTCCCGCTCGGGCTCCACGCCACGACCTCGTTGAGGAAGCGTGTCGACCCGACCGGCTCGGTGACGCCGGCCAGCACCGTCGCGTGGAGCCGCAGTGCCTGGGCGGCCAGTGCGGCTGCCTTGGGGCTGCCTGCGAGGGGGCCGGAGAGCGCGACCACGTCCTCGGGCCAGAGGACCAGTGACGGTCCGGGGTGGATCGTCTCGGTCAGCCGGAGGTGGCGGGAGAAGACCCCCACCTGGCCGCCGAGCACTGCGCGCAGGCCCCTCGGCCCACCGCCCTGGACGCCCGCCACCGGGACCGAGCCGATCGGGCGCCCGCCGGCCGGAGCGAACCGACCTCCGACTGCGAACCCGACGACGAGCGCGAGCGCGGTGACGCCGGCGCCGAGCGTGCCGAGCGCCGGGCGTGCGGGCGGACTCGCCTGGTGACCCGCCCGCCGCTGCCACGCTCGCCCGCCCGACCGGGCCAGGTGCGCGAGCCCGACCCCGGCGAGCGCGGCGAGGGCGAGCAGGCCGAGCCCTCCGACCAGGCGCGCCGCGGGAAGGAGCGGCCCGCCGACCTGCCCGAGCACCATGCTCCCGATGGGGAGGCCACCGAAGGGGAAGCGGTCCCGCGCCGCTTCGGCCAGGGTCACGGCGGCCGGGAACGCAAGGCTCCTCCCGCGCCGAGCGGGGACGAGCAGGCCGGCGAGGGCGAACGGGATGGCTTCGACCGGCACGAGGACGACGTAGCCGATCTTCGTGAAGTCGGTGGCCCAGGCGAGCGACGGGCCGAGCTGGCCCAGCGCGAAGAGCCACCCGAGAAGCAGCCGCCCCCGGCTCCGCTGGTTCTCCGACGCGAGGAACCACGCCGCGAGGCCGATCGGTCCGAGCGGCCAGAACCCGAAGGGTGGGAGTGAGGCTGCCGCCAGCAGCCCTCCGACCACCACGAGGGCGGCACGGACGCCCCGGCGGCGCAGGAGCACCGGCCCGACGGCCGAATCCCGGAGGCGACGCTCGGGGGAGGGGCGAGCCGGGCGACCGGCCACGGCGCGGTCGGGGTCGCCGGCGCCCCCGATAGAAGGCGGTGCTCCGGTTGCCGGCGCCGGCGGGCGGCTCACGACGGTCCCGCCAGGCCGGCAGGGTGCCCCGGGGTGCCGGGCTGCCCGCCGGGGAGCTGTTCCCGGCGGCGGCCGGCGAGCGCCTCGAGCACCGCCGAGGCTGCCCGCTCACCCCCCGCGATGCACGCCGGAATCCCGACGCCGTGGTAGGCCGAGCCGGCGAGGGCGAGGGGGCCGCATGCGGCCACCTCCTGCTCGATTCGGCGGACACGGCGCTCGTGGCCCGGCGCGTACTGCGGGAAGGCATCCGGCCAGCGTTGGACGAGGACCTCGTCCGGCGGGCCGGACAGGTGCAGTGCCTCGGTCAGCTCGCCGTGGAGGCGCCGCGCGAGCCCTCCGTCCGAGAGCGAAGCCGCGCGTCCGTCTTGGTAACGGCCGGCCGAGGCTCGGATCAGGACGTCGCCCCGACGAGCTAGGTGTGGCCACTTCACCGACAGCCAGGTGGCGGCCGTGAGCAGCCGCCCCTCCCCTCGGGGCACCAGGAAGCCGCTCCCGGCGGGGAGCACTCCGACCGCGTCGCTCGGGTACGCGAAAGTGACGACGCTCACCGAGGACGACTCGATGGCCCGGAGCTCGCTCGCCGCGCCCGGGACGAGACCAGCGAGCACCCGGCTCGCCGGCGACGGGGGGAGCGCGACGACGACCCCTGCGGCGACGAGCGCCTCGCCGGCCACCCGGCAGGTGAAGGTGTTCCCGGCCAGCTCCAGCGCGCCGACCGGGCTGGAGAGCCGGATCTCACTGCCCTCGCGCTCGAGCGCGGCGGCGAGGCCGGCGACCAGTGACCCGAGGCCCCTGCGCAGGCCGTAGAAGACCGGCGGGCGCGGGCCGCCCGGCTCGGTCGGTGCCGGTGCCGCGTGACGGAGGCTGCGCAGGAGGCTTCCCGAGTGGCTGGCAGGCCCCGCGAGGGAAGGAGTGGCGGTCACGAGCTCGAGCAGCTCGCTGCGTCCGGCGTTGATGCCTCCGATGAGCGGGTCCGCCAGGCGCTCGGCGACCTCGCGACCGAGGCGGCGGGCAACGAGGTGGCCGACCGCTTCCTCGGGCTCGGCCCCTCGGTTGGGCAGGACCAGGTCGAGCCCTGCGCGGGCGATCCCCATCGGCGACACGATGCCGCTCCCGAGGAGCGGCCGGAGCCGCGTGGGCACCCCGAGCGCGAGGTCGCGCGGGAGCGGCCGCAGTGCGCCGCGCGACCACAGGTAGGCCTGGCCGGTGGCTGGTGGGACCAGGTCCTCCTCGAGCCCGAGCTCGCGGGCGAGCGCGACGGCGTGGGGGACGCGTGCCAAGAACGCGTCCGGGCCGAGGTCGACGTCACGCCCCGCGAACGTCGTCGTCTGGAGCTTCCCCCCGAGGCGTCCGCTCGCCTCGAGCACCACCGCGCGAGCGCCGTGGCGCTGCAGGTGCCGCGCGGCGGCGAGCCCGGCGATGCCCCCACCCACGACCAGGACGACCGGGGCGTCGGGCCCGCCGCCGGGTCGGGCGAGTCCGGGCGAGCCCTCGGCGGAGCTGTCCCTCACGCTCCCGACCCCCGCCGCCCCTCCTCGTGGACGAGGTCGACCACGCGGGCGAGGATGTCCGGGTCGGTCTCGGGGAGCACGCCGTGGCCGAGGTTGAAGACGTGCCCCGGTTCGCCCCCGAGCTCGGCGAGCACCGAGCGACACTCGCGCTGCACGACCTCCCACGGCGCCAGGCAGATCGCCGGGTCGAGGTTTCCCTGGAGCGCCGGCCGCTCTCCGACGCGGCGGCGGGCGACTGAAAGCGGGACCCGCCAGTCCACGCCGACGACGTCCGCACCGGCGGCGGCCATGTCCGCGAGCAGCTCGCCCGTGCCCACGCCGAAGTGGATGCGCGGCACCCCGAGGTCCGCAAGCCCCTCCAGGACCTTCCGTGCCGCGGGGAGCGCTGCGGCGCGGTACTGCGCCGGCGAGAGCGCCCCGGCCCAGCTGTCGAAGAGCTGCACCGCGCGCGCCCCGGCGGCGACCTGCGCCCGGAGGAAGGCGAGCGCGGTCTCCGCGAGCGCGTCGGTGAGCGCGTGCCAGGTCTCGGGGTCACTCGTCATGAGCCGCTTCGTGGCCGCGAAGGTTCGCGAGGGTCCGCCCTCCACCAGGTAGCTCGCCACCGTGAACGGTGCGCCGGCGAAACCGATCAGCGGCACGTCGAGCTCGCCGGCGAGTATCCGCACCGTCTCGAGCACGTAGGGCGTGTCGATCTCTGGCGCGAACGGGCGGAGCCGCCCGAGGTCGGCCTCGCTGCGGAACGGCTCGGCCACGACCGGGCCGCGCCCGGCGACGACGTCGACCCCGAGGCCCATCGCAGCGACCGGCACCACGATGTCCGAGAACAGGATCGCAGCGTCGACGCCGTAGCGACGAACGGGCTGGAGGGTCAGCTCGGCGGCCAGCTCCGGGTTGCGGATCGCGTCGAGGATCGCCCCGTCCCGGCGGAGCGCGCGGTACTCCGGGAGCGACCGGCCCGCCTGGCGCATGAACCAGACGGGGACCCTGCTCGCCGGCCGCCCGAAGCACGCGGCGAGAAAGGGTGGCTCCTCGACTCCGGCGCCGGCGCCGGAGTCGTGCGGGCCTCGACCCGGTTCGAGCGTCTCGCCACCGGCGTCGAGCGTGCGCACGGATCGACCCTACCGGGCTCCCCCGGCAGCCTCTGGTCGGGGCGATGCGTCCCCGTGCCGGAGCACCCCAGTCCGCGCACCCCGGCGGCGCACCGGAACGAACGCCAGGCACCCCGCGCCCGCTCGAGCCGGCGCGGAACCGGAACGAAAGACTGCCGACACCTGGTGTTCGAATGGCAACCCTAGGATCGTGGTTCCCCATCGACGCAACCGAGACGGAGCCGTGGCGCCACATCCCGACCTCGCAGCCGAGCAGGCATTCATCAAGGAGGCCTACGCCCGCCTCGCCGAGATGCGCGCCGCAGTCACCGCCCGCGTCGAGGAGGCGCTCGCCAGCGGGCGCGGGGGGACCCCCCAGGCACGGACCGAGCGGGACGTGGTCGTGCGGACGGGCCTCGCACGCCTGGAGCAGCTCGATCTGACTGGCCGATCACTCGTGTTCGGAAGAATCGATCGGCTCGCGCCCGGCGGGGACGACGGGGCCGCCGCCGGCGAGGCCCCCGTAGAGACGTTCCACATCGGCCGGCTCGGGGTGCTCTCCGGCTCGCTCGAGCCGCTCGTGGTGGACTGGCGCGCGCCGATCGCGGAGCCCTTCTATCGCGCGACCGGCCGCAACCCGATGGGGGTCGTCCGCCGCCGGCACTTCGCGACCGAGGGTGAGGAGCTGCTCGGCATCGAGGACGAGGAGCTCTCACTCGCCGGCGTGGACGCCACCGACCGCGACGCGCCCTCCGGGGCACTGCTCGCCGCGCTCGCACGCGCGCGGTCGGGCCACATGCGAGACATCGTGGCGACGGTCCAGGCGGAGCAGGACGAGGTGATCCGCGCACCGCTCCCGGGCGTGCTCGTCGTGCAGGGGGGGCCGGGGACGGGGAAGACGGCCGTCGCGCTGCATCGCGCGGCCTACCTCCTCTACACGTACCGGTTCCCGCTCGAGCGCCAGGGCGTGCTCGTCGTCGGGCCGAACCAGGTCTTCCTGCGCTACATCAACCAGGTCCTGCCGTCGCTCGGCGAGAGCGGCGTCGTGCTGTCGACGGTCGAGGGCCTGGTGTCCGGGCTGCGCCCCCGTGCGAGCGAGCCCGCCTCGCTCTCCCGTCTGAAGGGCGACGCCCGCATGGCTCGGCTCCTGGCGAAGGCGGTCCGGGATCGCCAACGGCCGTTGCGCCGCCCGCTCGAGGTCGGTTTCGGGGCCACCACCCTCCGTCTCACGCCGGACGAGAGCGCTCGCATCGTCCGGGCCGCACGGAGCGCGCGTGGCGCGCACAACGCGCGGCGTGGGCTCGTCGAGCGGCTCGTGCTCGCCCACCTCGCCGGGCAGGTGCGTGCCGACCAGGCGCCGTCGAGCGGGCTCCCGCCTGTTGCGGACGGAGACCTCCGAGCCGAGCTCCGGAGCGACGCGGCCGTCCTCGCAGCGCTCGATCGGATGTGGCCCCGGCTCACCGGTGAGGAACTGGTGCACGACCTGTTCGGGGCGGTACCACTGCTCCGCCTCGCCGGTGCCGGCCTCTTCTCGTCGAGCGAGCTGGCGGCCCTCGAGCGACCGCGCAGTGCCGACGCGGAGGCGATCCCGTGGACGGCGGCCGACCTTGCGCTCGTCGACGAGGCGAGGGCGCTGCTCGGCCCGCCCCGTGGTGGTGGTCCCGAGCCCGACGCCGTCCGCACTTACGGCCACATCCTCGTCGACGAAGTGCAGGAGCTCACCCCGATGCAGCTCAGGGTGCTCGCTCGCCGCTCCCTTGCGGGCTCGATGACGCTGGTCGGGGACCTCGCGCAGGCAACGGGGCCCGCTGCACCCACGAGCTGGTCGGACCTGACCCGCCACCTCGGCGTCGCGGCGCCGTTGCGCCTCGTCGAGCTCGGCGTGAACTATCGGACGCCGGCCCCGCTGCTCTCGCTCGCAGCGGCGGTTCTCGAGGAGGCCGCCCCGGGGCTCGTGGCCCCCGTCTCCCTCCGTGGCGACGGCGACGTCCCCGACGTGCGGAAGGTGGACCCGGCGGAGCTGGTCGCCGAGGTGACGGGGGCGGCCACGGCCCTTCGGGAGGAGCTCGGGGCCGGCACCGTCGGTGTCGTCTGCCCGGCTGCGCTCCAGCCCCGCATCGCCGAGGCCCTCGGGGACGCGGCGAGGTCGGACTCCCCCCTCGAGGCGCCCATCGCCGTCTTGCCGGTGGGGATCGTGAAGGGCCTCGAGTTCGACGCGGTCGTGGTCGTGGAGCCCACCGCGCTCGTCGAGGAGGGCGAAGGGCTCCGAGCACTCTACGTGGCACTCACCCGGGCGACACGCTCCCTCACCGTGGTGCATGCCCAACCGCTGCCTCCCGCCCTTGCGAGGGCCGTGGCGACGCCGGTCGACGCCTGAGACCCGGGACGGGATGCGTGAGGCCGGGGCCGGGATGCCCCAGGAGGTGGAAGGGATGCCCGAGGCAGGGGACGGTGTGCCCGAGGAGGGGGACGGGATGCCCGAGCCTGGTCGCGGGATGCCCGAGACCCCGGGAGGGCACCCGGGCGGTGTTCGCCCGCCCGGCGAGGCGCCGATCCCGGATCTGGCGATCCCGGATCTGGCGACGCTCCGTACGACCTACCGGCGGGCGAGCCTGGACGAGTCGTCGCTCGGCCCCGAGCCGATCGCGGAGCTGGCCCGCTGGTTGGCCGAGGCGGTGGCGGCCGGCTGTCCCGAGCCCTCCGCCATGGCGGTTGCGACCGGGGATCCAGTGAGCGGACCGGACGTGCGGATGGTGCTGCTCAAGGGCCTCGACGAGCGCGGTCTCGTGTTCTACACGAACTACGAGAGCGCGAAGAGCCGCCAGCTCGAGGCCGAGCCGCGGGTGGCTGCCTGCCTGTACTGGGCGGAGCTCGAGCGTCAGGCTCGTGTCCGGGGCCGGGTCGGTCGCGTCGGGGACGCAGAGTCCGATGCCTACTTCGCGAGCCGACCCCGGGGCAGCCAGCTCGGAGCCTGGGCCTCCCCGCAGAGCGCCGTGGTCCCGTCTCGCGCCGCGCTCGAGGTGGCGATGGCCGGGGCGGAGGAGCGCTTCGGGGGTCGCGACGGCGGCATCGTGCCCCGTCCCCCGCACTGGGGTGGCTGGAGGATCCACCCGGAGTCGGTGGAGCTCTGGCAGGGACGGCCGGATCGCCTGCACGACCGCATCCGGTATCGCCGCGTCGGGGCCGGGTGGGTCCGCGAAAGGCTGGCACCGTGAACGGATGGGTCCGCGAACGGGCGGCGCCTCGAAGGCCGCCGCGCCGCCGCGAGCTCCCGATGTGAAGGAACTGCGGTGGTTCGACTAAGAATGTCCCGATGACTCAAGCCGTCGCCGTGGCTCCGCCCGCCGCGCACCGAGGTATGCGCAAACCCTCCCTGCTCGGGGTGGGTGTGATCATCTGGCTCGGCTCCGAGCTCATGTTCTTCGCTTCGCTCTTCGCGGCGTACTTCACGATCCGTGCGCACGACGGGAGCCCCTGGCCCCCGGCGGACGTCCACCTCGACTACCTCCAGTCGGGGGCGTTCACGCTCCTCCTGGTCCTCTCCTCGGTGACCTGCCAGAAGGCGCTCTACGAGGCGGAGCAGGGCCGGCGGCGGTCGGCCCGGTGGTGGCTGGTGCTCACGATCATCATGGGGGCCTCGTTCGTGCTGAACCAGGGGGTGGAGTGGTTCACCGTCTCCTTCGGTCCCGGTACGAACGCGTATGGCTCGATGTTCTTCCTCATGACCGGGCTCCACGGGCTGCACGTGATCCTGGGGCTGGTGGCGCTCACGGCGATGCTCGGGCGCCTCGCCGGGAAGGCCGGTGACCCTGGCGAGCTCGACGCCTTCCAGGCGGTCAGCTACTACTGGCACTTCGTCGACGTGGTGTGGATCTTCCTCTACGCCTCGCTGTTCTACGTCCACTGAGAGGCACGATGCGTTCTCGCTCACCCTGGTCGCTGCTGCCGGTCGGGCTCGTCGGATTCGTCGCCGCGGTCGGGATCACCTTCTTCGCCGACGGTCCTGGTGGCGCGGTCGCGGCGTCGTCGCAGACGACGACCCCGACGACGATCGCCGTGGACACGTCGCCCTCGAACATCGCGTCCGGCCGGACCCTCTTCATCGAGAACTGCTCCTCGTGTCACGGGACGAACGCAGAGGGCTCGGCGCGCGCCCCGAGCCTGCTCGGCCTCGGCGCAGCCACGATCGACTTCTGGGTCTCGACCGGGCGCATGCCCCTCGCCTACCCGACCGCACAGGCGGCGGAGAAGCCGCCGCTGTTCGACGCGAAGCAGACCCAGGCCATCGTGGCCTACGTCACTCACCTGCATCCCGGTGGGCCTGGCATTCCCTACGTGGACGTGGCCGCGGGCGACGTCTCGGAGGGCCAGATCCTCTTCAGCTTGAACTGTGCCGGGTGCCACACCATCACCGGCGCCGGAGATGCGCTGGCGAGTGGTTACTACGCCCCCTCGCTCTACCCTGCGACCGCAACCCAGATCGCCGAGGCAATGCGCACCGGGCCGGGGAACATGCCCCGCTTCAGCCCCACCCAGCTCACCCCGGCGCAGCTGACCGACATCGTTGCCTACGTCCACAAGTACATCCAGCACCCGGTGGACATCGGTGGCCTCGGCCTCGGTGCCGTCGGTCCGGTTGCCGAGGGCTTCGTGGCGCTGGCGATCGGGGTGGGCCTGCTCATGGCTCTGGCCTACTGGATCGGGGACCGGGCGGTTGGCCCGGATGCGGCTCCCCCGAAGGGTGACGAGGGACACGGCGTGACCGGCGCGGCCGGGCACGCGGGACACTAGGAGCGCAGGATGTCGGACACGTTGGAGGAACGCGGAGACGGCGCGGCGCGCCAGCGGATCGACGACCCGCATCTCTCGCTCCCGATCGAGAACGACCGGCGGATGGAGGCGATCATCGCGGGCTTCCTCTTCGTCGGCCTGGCGGCTGCGGTGGTGCTCGCGGTGGGCTACTCGCTCGCCTGGTCCGAGATCTGGCTCGGCACGATCTTCACGATCTCGCTCGCTGGCTTCGGGATCGGCGTCACCGCCTGGGGCAAGTACCTGATGCCCCAAGGGCCGTTCGAAGAGCCGAGGGAGGAGCTCTCCAGCTCGGCAGAGGACCGTGAGGTCTTCGATGCGACCGTCGAGCGTGGCGTAGGCATCATCGGCCGGCGCAAGCTGCTCGTCCGCCTGCTCGGTGCGGGCAGTGCGGCGCTCGGGATCGTGCTCGCGTTCCCGCTCCTCCGCTCGCTCGGCCCTCGACCGGGCAACAGCCTCTTCACCACCAAGTGGAAGCGTGGCTCCCGCCTCGTCACCGCGGACGGCCGGGTCATCGACGCCAGCTTCCTCGAAACCGGCGGGGTGACCACCGTCTTCCCCGAGGGCGACGCGGGCTCTGCGATCTCCCAGACCCTCCTGATCCGCCCCGGGGTGCCGGGGAGCTCCATCGTGACCAAGCCCGGCCGGGAGACCTGGGGCCCCGACGGCTACGTCGCCTTCTCCAAGGTCTGCACCCATGCCGGATGCCCCGTCGCGCTCTACATGGAGGAGACGCAGCAGCTCCTCTGCCCCTGCCACCAGTCCCTCTTCGACATCCTCTCGGGCGCGAACCCCGTCTTCGGCCCTGCGCCCCGGCCGCTCCCGCAGCTCCCGCTCTACATCGACGCCGACGGCTACATCCGCGCCCAGGCGGGCTACGACGAGCCGATCGGCCCAGGCTTCTGGTACCGGGGGAACGACTGATGCTGACCCAGACGCTCGAGCGTCAGACCACGTGGCTGGACGACCGGCTCACGCTCGGGAAGGGCTCGAAGAAGCTCCTCAACAAGATCTTCCCCGACCACTGGTCGTTCATGCTGGGGGAGATCGCGCTCTACTCCTTCATCATCCTGGTGCTCACCGGGGTGTTCCTCACGCTCTACTTCATCCCCTCCACGGCGCAGGTCGTCTACCACGGCCCGTACAAGCCCCTCGACGGCCAGCGCGTCTCCGAGGCCTACGCGTCCACGATCGACCTGTCCTTCTCCGTCCGGTTCGGCCTGGTGATGCGCCAGATGCACCACTGGGCCGCCGACGTGTTCATCGGTGCGATTGCCGTGCACATGTGCCGTATCTTCTTCACCGGGGCGTTCCGCCGTCCCCGCGAGCTGAACTGGGCTGTCGGGGTCACGCTGCTCATGCTCGCGATCGTGAACGGCTTCCTCGGCTACTCGCTGCCGGACGACCTGGTGTCGGGGACCGGGCTGCGTATCGCCTTCTCGATCCTGCTCTCCGTCCCCGTGGTCGGGACCTACCTCGCGTTCTTCGTCTTCGGCGGCAACTTCCCCGGTACGTCGATCATCCCCCGCTTCTTCATCCTCCACGTGCTCATCATCCCTGCGGTCATCGCCGGGTTGATCGCTGCGCACCTCGGGATGATGGTGCACCAGAAGCACACCCAGTTCCGCGGCAAGGGGGCGACCGAGAAGAACGTGGTGGGCTCGGTCGCCTGGCCCACCTACGCGTTCAAGACGCTCGGCTACTTCTTCCTCACCGCGGCGGTGCTGGCCGGCCTCGCTGGGCTCGCCCAGATCAACCCCATCTGGCAGTACGGGCCGTTCATCCCCTACCACGTGAGCTACGCCGTCCAGCCCGACTGGTACATGGGCTGGCTGGACGGGGCGCTCCGGATCTTCCCGAGCTGGGAGACGGTGGCGTTCGGGCACATGATCCCGACGATCTTCTATCCCGCGGTGCTCTTCCCCGGGATCACCTTCACCGTCTTCTACGCCTGGCCCTTCATCGAGGACCACTTCACCCATGAGAGCCGCCAAGAGCACCATCTCCTCGACCGACCCCGCGACCGGCCGCTCCGCACCGCGATCGGCTCGGGCGTGCTCGCCTTCTACTTCCTCCTCTTCTCGGCGAGCGCCACGGACGTCCTCGCCAACTTCTTCGGGATCTCGCTCAACATCGTGCTCTGGAGCTTCAGGATCCTGGTGCCGACCGTGCCGATCATCGTCGGCTTCGTGGCGCATCGCATCTGCAAGGAGCTGCAGACCTGGGAGGACGTCGGCGAGCGGAAGCGCCCGACGATCATCCTGCGCTCGGCGGACGGCTCCTACGTGGGCACCACCGCCGACTACCGGCCCGGTGACGAGCCTCGAGAGCTCGAACCGGAGCCCGTCCCCGAGGCTGTCGGCGCCCACGCCAACGGCGCCTCCACCCCGGAGCTCGTCGGAGCTGGCGCCGGCCTCGCAGCCCCGAGCCAGGCGAGCGCAGTCCCGAGCGGCGTGCTGCAGGCACCGCGCGCCCCGCGGAACTTCGACGGCGGAGGCGGGTTCCTCTCGAACCTGCGCCCCCGGCGCCAGCGGGACTGACCGCGCCGCTGCGCATCGCGGCGCCGTCGGTCCTCGTCGCCGGCGGGGGTGGGGCGACCGCCGGACACGTGGCTCCCGGCTCGTCGGCTGCCGAGCGAGCCCGGCTCTCGGTCGTCGAGCCCGGTGGGGTCACCGTCGAACGGGGAGTCGTGGTCGACACCTGGGGGGGGCCTCCCCCGCCCGGGGCGCTCCGGCTGCGCGAGGGGATGCTCGTGCCGGGGCTCGTGGACCTGCAGCTGAACGGTGCGTATGGCATCGACTGTGCCGAGGCGGGCTCTCGCGACCTCGCCGACCTCGCCGCTCGCCTGCCGAGGGCGGGTGTCACGAGCTTCCTCCCGACCGCGGTGACCGCCCCGATGGGGGCGCTCACCGACTGGTTGGGTACCGTTGCCGCAGCCCAGCGCGCGTGGCGCCCTCCGGCCGCGCGTATCCTCGGAGCGCACGTGGAGGGGCCGTTCCTCGTGCCCGCCCGGGCCGGTGCCCACGACCCGGGCCTGTTCTGTGACCCGACGCGGGACCGAATCCGGGCGCTCTACGAGGCCGGGGGGGGCGCGCTCGCCGTTCTCACCCTTGCACCCGAGCGGGCAGGGGCGCTCCAGGCGATCGAAGCCCTCGCCGCTCGGGGTGTGGTGGTTGCCCTCGGCCACAGCGACGCCACTGCAGCGCAGGCGACGGCCGCAACCGCAGCCGGTGCGCGCCTCGTCACCCACCTCTTCAACGCCTCCTCGCCGCTCGGACACCGTGCGCCGGGGCTGCCTGGCGTGGCGCTCACCGACCCCAGGCTCTCGGTGGGCCTGATCGCCGACTTCGTCCACGTCGATCCGCTCGTCGTCCGGCTCGTCCTCGCCGCCGCGGGCGAGCGGGTGGTGCTCACGTCGGATGCGATGGCGGCGGCGGGGATGGGGCCTGGTGCCTATCGCCTCGCTGGCCGGACGGTCTACCTCGAGGCCGGTGACGCTCCCCGCGGCGCGGACGGTGGGCTGGCGGGCTCTGCCACCCTGGCGGGCCAGGCGTTCGCGAACCTGCTCGCACTCGGCGTCGAGCCCGCGCTTGCTTGCAACGCGGCAGCGCAGCGCCCGGCCGCACTCCTCCGGCGGCAAGACCTCGGGAGGATCCGGCCCGGCGCGGCGGCCGACCTCGTCTGGTTGGACGGGACGGGAGCGGTGCGGGCAACGTGGGTCGCCGGCCAGCTCGCCTGGGGGGATCCGGGAGCCTGAGCGCTCAGGGCCCGGAGGTGGGTCCCGGCGAGGCCGAGCCGCGGCCGCCATCGCTCGGCGAACTCGCCGCCTGCGACGAGCCGATGACCCCGGCGGTGCACCCTCCCCACCCCAGGTGCGAGTGCGGCCGTGCCGGCGGCGCGGGACTCTACGCAGGCTCTCGGTCTCTCCCCAGGCCCGGCACAGTCCGTGCCGAGAGACTCCTCTCACGCGAAGCCGTCCGGCTCCGCGTGAGAGGAGAACCACCATGCGCACCCCACGTCAGCTGCTCCGCTGGGTCGGAGGCGTCACCGCCCTCTCGGCCGGGCTCGTCGCCGGCGGCTTCGGCCTCGCGTCCGTCGTCGCCCCGATCACGCCCGCGGCCGCGTCGCTCGCGGTCGCAACGGCCAGCCGGAGTGCGGCGACGACCCCATCGGCGCCGCCGTGCCACCACATGGCAGGATCCAAGACCTCCACCAGCTGACGGAGCTCTGCGACCTCGCCGATCCGTCAGCTGGCACCTCGAGCGGACGGAGGTCCCGCGCCACGGCGCACGAGCTCCCCGTGCGCCGTGGCGCGCCGGCGCGTCCGGCGCCATGGCTGCCTCGACCGGTCGTGCCGCGCCGCCGTCGTGATCCTCGAACCGCCGCCCCTCGCACTGCCGCGCCGACCTTGACACTTTGTTGATCGCTCCCTAGCCTGGGCGCGGCCTGGGCGGACCGAGCTCGAGGCGAGCATCGGCCATCCGGGACGCGTGGGGTAGGGGGAGCGGGAGTCTGCGCTCGGTAGTGCTGGGAGGGACGCGGCCCCCGTCGGAGCGGACTCCACGGCGCGCTCGCCGTCTCGGTGGGTACGCCGTGGGGTGGGAGAGAGGGGGGTGCGAAGTGAGCAGCCAGACTCGGTCCGGAGCGCTCGGTGGGGACGGCCTCCGGGACGGTGGCGTGGACGACTCCGACGCCTACGCGGCCTTCAAGCTCGAACAGCGTGGCATCGGGCACGTCCCCGAGAGCGACCGGCCCATGCGCCCGGCGGATCTGTTCTGGCTGTGGGCGGGGGCCATCTGGAACGTCGAGTTCCTCGTCTACGGGGCGCTCATCATGTCCTTCGGGCTCTCGTTCCTCCAGGCGGTGGCCGCCATCCTCATCGGCAACGTCTTCTACGTCCTGTTGGGGCTCGCGAGCATCCAGGGCCCCGAGACCGGGACGACCGCCTTCGGGGTGAGCCGGGCACCCTTCGGGCGCAACGGCAACCGGCTGCCGTCGCTGTTCAACTGGATCACCCAGGTCGGCTTCGAGATCGAGGGCATCGTGTTGGTGGTGCTCGTCGTCGAGGCCATGCTGCACCGGGGCGGGGTGAGCGCGGGGACCGGGCTCAAGGTCGTCCTCATCGTGGCGGCCGTGGCGGTGCAGTTCGTGGTGCCCTTCCTCGGGCACGCCACCATCACCAAGGTGCTGCGCTGGCTCTCGTTCGTCTTCATCGTGGTCTTCGCGGTGATGGCGGTGCTCGTGATCCCCCACGTCCATCTCTCGAGCTACCACAAGAGCACCTCCTTCGCCGTCTGGACCACCGCGCTCGTGCTCATCGTCTCGGCGGGCGGGCTCGGCTGGACCGAGAACGGCAACGACTACTCCCGCTACCTCCCCCGGCGCACCCCGAAGCAGAAGACGATCTGGGCGGCGACCCTCGGGGGGGCGATCCCCTCGGTGCTGCTCGAGTGCCTCGGAGCCGCCGCGTACGTCGTGAGCCCGAACGCCGCCGCGGTGACCGGGGTGCCGAGCTCCTTCGCGAGCTGGTTCTTCTGGCCCTTCCTCGTCCTCGCCCTCCCGCAGCTCTTCGCCATCAACACCTTGGACCTGTACTCCTCGGGGGTGACCCTCCAGGCACTCGGGGTGCCCGTGAAGCGCTGGGGGGCGGTCATCATCGACACCATCGTGGCCGGGGCCGTCACCGCACTCGTGATCTTCCGCGGCGACTTCTACACCTACCTCTCGGGCTTCCTCGACTACATCGTGGTCTGGCTGGCGCCCTGGTTCGCCATCCTCGTCGTCGACTACGCGCTCCGGAAGGGCCGCTACGACCACGCCGGGCTCTTCGCCCGCTCGGGCGGGCTCTACTGGCGCTCCGGTGGGATCAACTGGCGGGCGGTGGTCTCGCTCCTCGTCGGCATGGCTGGCGCGATGCTCTTCATCGACGCGGCCTTCTACGAGCCCTCCTTCGTCGGACCACTGTCGAGGGCCACCGGCGGTGCCGACTTCTCCTGGGTGCTCGGCATGGTCGTCGGCGGTGCCGTCTACGCGGCGCTCTCCTGGCGCTCCGTGCGGGCCGAGG
>JAJYWE010000064.1:0-10599 GCA_021791675.1 Actinomycetes bacterium
AGACCCAGGGCCGGGGTCGGGGCCGGGGCCAGACCCAGTGCCGGGGTCGGGACCACGACCGGACCCAGAGCCCGTCCCAGGTCCGGCTCAGGTCCCGGGACGAGATGGGTGGCTAGCCTGCCGCCGTGGCGCGTTCCCCTCGCCCCGAGCCGTCCGGGGGCCTGCACCCCCTGTCCACGGAAGCACTCGCCACCAGTGAGCTCGGTGCCGGCCCCCGGGTCGTCCTGGCACACGGCTTCACGCAGACGGGACGCTCGTGGGGGTCGGTTGGGGCGATGCTCGCCCAGCGGTACCGCGTGGTGCTCGCCGACCTGCCCGGGCATGGCCAGTCGGGACACGTGATGGCGAGCCTCGAGGACGGCGCCACCCTCCTCGGCGCAGCAGGTGGACGAGCCGCCTACGTCGGGTACTCGATGGGGGGCCGCCACTGCCTCCGCCTGGCGCTCGACCATCCGGAGCTCGTCACGGCGCTCGTCTTGGTGGGCGCCTCGCCAGGGATCGTCGACCCCGAGGATCGAAGGACCCGCCGAGCTGCGGACGAGGCCCTCGCCGACCGGCTCGACCCGCCGGGCCAGGCCGGAGCGGAGGGCGGGCCGAGCCCGCGCGACCGAGCAGGGCCGCAGGGTCGGCCGGGGCCAGAGGGACAGGCCAGCTCGGGGGACGGGAGGGAAGCCACCGACGAGCGGCAACGCCTCGACGCCTTCCTCGCCGAGTGGCTCGCAGGGCCGCTCTTCGCGCACCTCCCACGGGAAGCCGCCGGGCTCGAGGCTCGGCGGGAGAACACCTGTGCCGGCCTCGCGGCGAGCCTCCGGCTGGCCGGGGCAGGTGCGATGGAGCCCCTGTGGGACCGCCTCGGGGCGCTCGCGGTGCCAACCCTGCTCGTCGTCGGGAAGGACGACGCCCGCTACCGCCGGATCGCCGAACGGATGGCGACGGCGGCGGAGCGGCCGATCGAGCTCGCAGTGGTGCCCGGCGCCGGCCACGCCGTCCCGTTCGAGGCGCCGGCGGCCTTCGCGGCGATCGTGCGCGACTTCCTCGAGGGCACGATCGGCACGACGAACCCCGGCTGAACGGCGGGCCGCGTCCTCGAGGGCGCGACCGGTGCGACGAACCCCGGCTGAGGGCCGCGGGCCATCGGTCACCGGCCTCGTCCTCCCCAGAGGATCCCGAGCGCGAGCAGCCCGCCGAAGACGAGTTGGGCGCGACCGGTCTCCCCGAGGACGGGGACGAGCGCCCGGCCGGTTGCGCCCCGGAGCACGGTCCGGGCAGGGCCGACGAGGAGCGGCGTCGCCGCCAGCGAGACGAGTGCACCGGGCCGGCGACGCGCAACTGGCAGGACGACAGCGGCCGGGACCAGCATCGTGGCGGCGTAGAGCCGGCGGGTCCCGGCCTCGCCCATCCGGACCGCGAGGGTGCGCTTGCCGGCCGCCGCGTCACCGTCGAGGTCCCGGAGGTTGTTCACGACCAGCAGGGCGACGACGAGGAGCCCGACCGGAACCGCAGCGAGGGCTGCCTCCCCGCTCAGCCGGCCGCAGACGACGAACGTCGTGCCGACCACCGCCACCAGCCCGAAGAACACGAAGGCGAACACCTCGCCGAGACCGGCGTAGCCATAGGGACGCGGGCCGCCGGTGTAGAACCACCCGGCCGCGAGACACGCGGCACCGACCGGTACGAGCCACCACGACACGGCCGACGCGAGCGCCAGGCCTGCGACCCCGGCGACACCGAAGGAGGCAAGGGCGGCCCGCCGTACCGCCCGCGGCGAGGCGAGCCCGCCTGCGACCAGCCGGGTCGGACCCACCCGGTCGCGATCCGTCCCGCGCACGCCGTCTGCGTAGTCGTTCGCGTAGTTCGTGCCGACCTGGATCGCCAGGGACACGACCAAGGCCGCTCCTGCCCGCCACGCGCGGGCGCCCCCGAGGGCGACCCCGACCGCCGTGCCGACGACCACCGGGACCACCGACGCCGGGAGGGTGCGCGGGCGCGCCCCGGCGACGAAGGCACGGGCCTTCCCGAGGGAACCGAGCCGGCGGAGCTGGAGCCGCGCGAGGATCGCCCGGGGCGTCGGGGGCTCGGCCACCGGGCTAGGGGCGCCGGGGGAAGTGAGCGAAGTCGGGGCGGCGCTTCTCGAGGAACGCGTTCCGGCCCTCCTGGCCCTCCTCGGTCATGTAGAAGAGCATGGTCGCGTCCCCCGCCAGCTGCTGGATGCCCGCGAGGCCGTCGTCGGCCGCGTTGAAGCCCGCCTTCAGCATCCGGAGCGCGATCGGGGAGAGCTCGAGCATCCGGTCGCACCAGCCAAGCGTCTCCTCCTCCAGGCGTTCGAGGGGCACGACGGTGTTGACGAGGCCCCAGTCGAGGGCGGTCTGGGCGTCGTACTGCCGGCAGAGGAACCAGATCTCCTTCGCCCGCTTGAGCCCGATCGTGCGCGCGAGCAGCCCGGCGCCGTAGCCCCCGTCGAAGCTGCCGACCTTCGGGCCGGTCTGGCCGAAGCGGGCGTTCTCGGCTGCGATGGTCAAGTCGCACACGAGGTGCAGCACGTGGCCACCCCCGATGGCGTAGCCGGCCACCATCGCGACGACTGGTTTCGGGAGACGGCGGATCTGCACCTGCAGGTCGAGCACGTTGAGCCGGCCGATCCCCGCCTTGGCGAGCGCGTCGTCGCCCAGGTAGCCGTCCTGCCCTCGGATGCGCTGGTCACCGCCGGAGCAGAAGGCGTCCGGGCCCTCGCCGGTGAGGATGATCACCCCGACCTCCGGGTCGTCGCGGGCCACGTCGAAGGCCCGGGCCAGCTCCACGAGCGTCTGGGGACGGAACGCGTTGCGCACCTCGGGCCGGCAGATCGTGATCTTCGCGACCCCACCGGACTTCTCCGCTCGGATGTCGGTGTAGGACCCAGCCGGGACCCACACCCGGCTCGCTGCCTCGCCCTGGTCTTCGCTGCGCTCGCTCACGCCTTCATTCTCGCGGGCGGAGCGCCGGAAGGCGAAGCCGGCTGGGCCCGATCTCGTCGCTCGGCACCGGTAACGTGCGAGCGTGGCCGAGCTCGTGGCGCTGGCGATGCCCGGGGGACCCGCCTTCGTCGACCAGCTGCGCCGGGCCTGGGATGCCGGGGACGCCGTCTTCCCGCTCGACCTGCGGCTCCCACCTGGGCCACGAGATGAGGCCCTCGCAGCCGCCGCGCCCGCCCTCCTCGTCGACCCGGACGGGACGCGCCATCGGCTGCAGACCGGTCGTGCCGTCGACGACGGCACCGCGGTCGTCGTCGCGACGAGCGGGACCACTGGCTCCCCACGAGCGGTCGTGCTCGACCATCCGGCCGTTGCAGCCTCCGCCGACGCCACGAGCCGTCGCCTCGGCGTGGACCCGTCGCGTGACCACTGGCTGGCCTGCCTCCCGCTCGCTCACGTGGGCGGCCTCTCCGTCGTGCTCAGGGCACTGCACACGGGAACGCCGCTCAGCGTGCTGGCCGGTTTCGAGGTTGCAGCCGTCGACGAGGCGCGCCGAGGAGGCGCGACCCTGGTCTCCCTGGTGCCGACCGCCCTCCGTCGCATGGACGTCGGCGGATTCCGAGTGGTGGTGCTCGGCGCGGCGCCCCCACCCGCCGAGCGTCCGGCCAACACGGTCTCCACCTACGGCATGACCGAGACCGGGAGCGGCTGTGTCTACGACGGCGTGGCACTCGACGGCGTCGAGATCCGCGTCACCGAGCCAGCTGGCGAGATCCTGCTCCGCGGCCCGATGGTGGCGCGCACCTACCGGGACGGGACGCCCGTCGTGGACGCGGAGGGGTGGCTCCACACCGGCGACGGGGGCCGGATCGACACGAACGGAAGACTGGCGGTCGACGGGCGCCTCGGCGACGTCGTCAACACCGGCGGCGAGAAAGTCTGGCCGGCACCGGTCGAGACGGTGCTCCGGCAACACCCGGGCGTCCGGGACGCCTGCGTCGTCGGGATCCCCGACCCGGAGTGGGGCCAACGGGTGGTCGCGGCGGTCGTGGTGACCGACCCCGCCGAGCCCCCCGACACTGACGAGCTGGCAGGCCTCGTCCGTGCGTCGGTGTCGCCGTGGGCCGTGCCGAAGCAGTTCCACGTGCTCCCGGCCCTCCCGACCACCTCGCTCGGCAAGGTCAGGCGCCGAGAGGTCGCCTCGCTCCTGGCGGGGCGTGCCTCGGGCTGACCGGTCACCGGCGCGAGCCTCGAGACGCCGTGCGCCCCGCGCCCAGGGGCCGCCAGGCGTTCACCGTCGGGAGAGCGCCCTCGCGACCTCCTGCAGCGCGTCCGCCGCTCGCGACCGTCCGTTGCGGGCTCTGATCGCCTCCCCTGCCTCGCGTGCGCGGCCAGCGAGTGACGCATCGGCGAGGACCGCATCGAGCGCGCGACGGAGCGTTCCTCCTGCGAAGCCGTAGGGATCGAGACGACGCCCGAAACCGGTCTCTGCGATGCGCTGCGCGTTGTCGTGCTGGTCCCAGAAGAGCGGGAGCACGAGCAACGGGACGCCGAAGTGCATCGCCTCCGTGACGGTGTTGTTGCCGCCGTGCGAGATCACGGCGTCGACGAGGGGGAGGACCTCGGTCTGGGGGACCATGTCGGCGCCCCACATGTTCTCTGCCAGCTCGACCTCCGCCCCCCTGGGCCCCTTGGACACGATGAAGGACGCCTCGGCCTCGGCGAGCTCGCCGACGAGCCGGCGCATGAGCTCCACGTCCGCGCCACCGAGCGAACCGAGCGAGAGGTAGACGAGGGTGCCTCCCCTGCGGGCGGACCGAGCGTCGACCGAGCCGGCCGCGGGGCCAGCACCCTCGGCAAGGCTGCGTCGGCGCCGTTCCAGCCGACGCTCGAGGACTTCGCCGAGCGCGACGTGGGCGGCGTCAGGGGGCTCCCAGCCCGCCTCGGTGGCGCGCACGCACGAGTCGAGGCGGACCCAGCTGCCCCCGGGCGGCCGGGACCGTGGGTAGTCGAGCTCCGCCGGGTAGAGGTAGAGGTTCCGTCGCGGACCGGAGTGGACGAACTCGAGGTCCGGGAGCGGCGGCAGGCCACACTCCTGCACCCACCCGGACAGTTCGCCCCAGAGCGCTCGGTGTGATCGGTCGTAGGCCGCACGGAACGATGCCCAGCCCGTCGGGTCCGCCGTGGGCAGGCCCGAGTAGGCCGGCGGGAGGCCCGGGTCGGGGAGCTCCAGCGGGTTGCAGGACACGACGCGCACGAAGCGCTCGCCTGTCCGAGCGAGGGCCGGGAAGCACACGACGTTGTCCTCGACGACGACGTCCGGCTCCACCTCGTCGACGATCTCGGTGAGGCGCTGCTCTGCGAAGCGGGCACCGGCGACCAGCTCGGTCCACGTGGGGAGCATGAAGGCCTCGAGCTGTTCCGAGGTGCCGAGCCGGAACGACGGCGCGGTCGCTGCGACGAAGTCCTTCCAGAACTGCCCCGCCTCGGGCTCCTCGGGGAGCGACGAGACCCTCTCCTCGGGCGTCTCGGCCTCGTCGGTGACCACGGGGGCTGCGCTCGCCGGCCGGTCCGAGCTCGACGGACCTGCCGCGGTCCCGCCGGACGAATCGTGCCCGGGAGGTGGTGCGAGCTCGTAGAGACGCTCCTCGAAGCCGTAGGGCTCGAGCCGGCCCCGCCAGGACGACTCCGCAGCGAAGACGACGCGCTCTCCGCGTCGGAGCAGCTCCGCCCCGATCCCGATCAGGTTGTTCGTAGGCCCGAAGGCGGACTCGGGACAGAGCAGGAAGGTGCTCACTCGCCCGCTGCACCTCCCGTCGATGGCGCAGTCCCCCCCGTGAGCTCCCGGAACGCTGCGAACGCGCGCGGGCCGTAGACCGTCGCCGGCCCGCCGTTCATGAGCACCGCGACGCCGAGCGCCTCGGCCACTTCCTCCTCGGTCGCCCCCCGTCGCATCGCGCCCCGCGCATGGGAGGCGATGCACCCGTCGCACATGCGGGTGACGGAGATGGCGAGCGCGATCAACTCCTTGGTCTTCTGGTCGAGCGCCCCGGCAGCGAGCGCCGCCCGGTGCAGCCCGGCGTACGCGGACCAGACGTCGGGAATGGCCTGGCGGAGCGCAGCGACCTCCGGAGCCAGCTCGTCGAGCACCGCCCGGCCGCAGGAGTGGGATCCGCTCACCGGGAGCCCCCACCCGAACGGAACGAGGCCTGCGCGTCGGCCGGCGCGTCGGCGGTCTCGGCGAGGTGCGCCATGGCCGTGGTCACCGCCGAGGTCAGCTGGAGCGCGAGCTCCGCCACCACGTCGGAGTCGATCACCTCGAACAGGACGCCCGGGTCCAGGACCTCGACCAGGGTCACACCGGGCTGCATCCGGTCCTCCCGCACCACGACGTTGCAGGGGAGGAGCAGGCCGACCGTGCGGTCGATCTCGAGGGCGCTCCGGGCAAAGCCCGCGTTGCACATCCCGAGCACCTCGAAGCGCTCCATCTCCGCCCCGAGCTTGGCCGCGAGCGTCCCCGCCACGTCGATCGTCGTGAGCGGCGCGAAACCGGCGGCGCCGAACGCCCGCACCGCGCGGTCCTTCGCCTCCTCGAAGTCGACCGGGAGCCGCACCCATCTCCCGAGGGCGTGCCGCCCGCTCCGGGCTCCCCCACTCCTCGCTCGCTCTTCCCTCCCTCGCTCACTCCCGGCTCCCCCGTTCGCCGCTCCCTCGCTCTCGTCCACTTGGGTCTCCTCTCTCGCTCCGGCCCCGCTCGCTCCAGCTTCGTGGCTCCCGGTTCTCTGGCCTCCGGTTCTCTCGCTCCAGGTCTTCTCGCCCCTGGTGCTCTCGCTCCCGTCTGCCCCCCTGACGCGGCGCTCGCTGAGCGCCCGGAGCGTGGCAGCTCGCACGTTCCGCAGTATCGCAGGTCCAACCCCCCGGGTCCTCGGCATCCGCGGAGGTCCTGCCAGGCGACCCAGGCCCGACGGGCCATTCGACCCTGGGGACAGCCACGCCCTCTTCGTACCGTCGAGAGCGAGGACCACAGCGAACCCGGCGCACCGCCGGGTGGCACGGTAGAAGGAGGCAGGACATGGAGACAACGCACATCGACAGCATCGGTGAGCCGCGGCTCGCTCGCTGGCTCTTCGCGAGCCCGGGATCCTCGTGGATCTGGCTGATCGTCCGGGTCTGGCTCGGCTACGAGTGGCTGCACGCCGGCCTGTCGAAGATCTTCGGTGCCGAGGGCGCCGGCTTCTGGCGGGGAGGGCTCGCGGTGAAGGGCTTCGCCGAAGGGGCGATCGCCCAGTCACACGGCCCGAACGCGCAGGTGAGCTACGGGTGGTGGGTGGCGTTCCTCCGGAACTTCGTCATCCCCAACCACGTCTGGATCGCGAAGCTCGTCGCCGTCTCCGAGATCGCGGTCGGGCTGGCGCTCATCCTCGGGCTGTTCACGGGGATCGCAGCCCTCGGCGGGCTCGCACTCAACTTCACCTACGTGTTCTCCGGGGCGGTGTCCACCAACCCGGTCTTCATCATCCTGGGCGTGCTGCTCGTGCTCGCCTGGCGGAACGCGGGGTACCTCGGGATCGACGGCTACCTGCTCCCTCGCCTCGGCACCCCCTGGCAGGCCGGCAGCCCGCTCTCCCGCCTGGCCCACCTGGGCCGGCACTCGGGCCGGACCGAGCGGCACTCCGCAACGGCCTGAGCACCTGGTGGGTGCGACGACCCGAGTGCGAGGCAGGTCCGCCGCCGGGTCGCCCTCGCCGGTGCTCCGCACACCGGAGGGCCGGTCGCCCGGAACGGGTGGGGCGCCGCAACGGTGACCCGCCGAGCCGAGTGCGACGAAGAACGCCCCGGGGACCTGCCCCCCGGGGCGTTCTGCCGTCCGCGCCGCACTCTCGTCGCCATCGCGCAGCAGCTCAGGCCTGCGCCTCGACCCCCTGACGGGTGCGCCGCGCACGACGGACGAAGAAGGCCACGATCACCACGACGGCAACCACCGCCACGACGTAGCCGACGTCTGCGACGTAGCGATCGATGACCCGCCAGTTCTCTCCGAGCGCGAAACCGGCGATCGCGAGGCCAGCGCTCCAGGGCAAGCTCCCCGCCGCGGTGTAGAGGCTGAAACGGCCGAGTGGCATCTCGGCAGCGCCGGCCGGGAGCGAGATGAAGGTGCGGATGACCGGGAGCAGGCGGCTGAAGAACACCGCTGGCTCGCCGTGGGCAGCGAACCAACGCTCCGCCCGGTCGAGATCCGACTCACGCAACCACACGAGGCGGCCGAAGCGGCGCAACGCCGGCCGCCCACCGGCCCTGCCCACCGCCCAGGCCACGAGGCTCCCGACGACGTTCCCGACGACACCGACGAGGATCGCCGCGACCAGCTCGAGGTGTCCCTGGCTGGCGAGCACCCCGGCGAACGGCATCACGACCTCGGAGGGGATGGGGATGCAGGCAGACTCGGCGGCCATCAAGAGGAAGATCGCGAAGTAGCCGAACGTCTGGACGAGATGCTCCACGGGGAAGAGTGTGACCGGTCGGACGCCGATGAGCCAGCCTCGGCCGCTCGGGCTCCTCAGCCGCCGCTCAGGGCACGACCAGCACGCAGCGCTCCGAGCACCGCGAGGGCGCGTGGATCCTCGACGAGCTCCTCGAGCACGCAAGGGAGCGCGAGCGACCAGTTCGGCCAGGAGTCGGTCGTACCGGGCATGTTCGGCCGCTCCGCAACCCCGAGGAGGTCCTCGAGGCTCGCGACGACGACCCGGCAGGGCGACGCTCCGAGCACCCGATGGAGCGCGACCGCCTGGGCGTCGACTGGGCGAAGCGGTGTGCTCCCCCCGCACTGCTCCCCGGTCGCCTCGTGCCCGGCGGTCTCGACCGCGCCGAGGCCGGAGGTCTCGACCGCCCCGTGCCCGGAGGCCTCGACCGCACCGAGCCCAGCGACCGGGAGCCACGCGCCGAGCCGCTCGCGCGCCCGGGCGTCCGCCGCACCGTCGACGACGAGCCCCGCACGGCGGCGCGCCGCGACGTCGGCCCCCGAGCGCAGCCCCTCGAGCGTCGGGAGATCGTGCGTGGAGATCGAGCCGACGGCGAGCGACGGCCAGGTGCCCGGCGGCTCGTCCTCGAAGAGCCCGACGGCGGAACGGAGGATCGAGCGGCGAGCGAGCTCCTCGCGCACCCCCGGCGGGACGGTCCCGAGGTCCTCGCCCACGACGAAGGCTCCCGCCCGCACCGACTCGAGCGCCAGGATGTCGAGCAGCTCCTCGTGGGGGTAGCGGACGTAGCAACCGGCTCCGGCACGGGCCTCGTCCGGGATCCACCACAGCCTCCAGAGCCCCATGACGTGATCGACGCGGATGCCCCCACCACGGCGCAGGTTCGCCCGCAGCGCGGCGACGTAGGGGGCGAAGCCTTGCTGGCGCAGCCGCTCGGGGTGGAAGGCCGCGACGCCCCAGTCCTGACCCGCCACGTTGAAGTCGTCCGGTGGGGCGCCGAGGCGGACGCCCTTGGCATAGGCGTCCCCGAAGACCCACGTGTCCGCCCCGCCCGGGTCGACTCCCACGGCGAGGTCCGCGACGAGCGGGATCTCCGCCGCCACCTCCGAGAGCTGCACGTCGAGGAGCCACTGCAACCACGCGTGGTAGCGCACGCGGTCGGCCAGTGGCGCGACGGCGGCGGCCGTCGAGGGCGAGCCGACCTCCCGGAGCGGGCCCGGCCAGCGCGTCCACGTCGGGCCGTGGAGCTCCTCGAGGGCACAGAAGCGGGCAAAGTGCTCGAGCCCGGCTCCCGCGTCACGTCGCCAGCGCGCGAAGTCCGCCCCCGGTGGCGCCGCCGCATAGATCTCCTCGAGGGCAGCGGACTTGAGCGCCCAGACTCGATCCCGGTCGAGGTGTCGCGTTGCGAGGAGCGCCCGCCCGGCTGCGGCGGCACCAGCCAGCTCGGCCCCGAGCGTCTCGGCTCCGGGGACCGCTTCGATCCGGAGGTAGAGCGGGTTTCGCCAGATCCGGCTGGTGGGGAAGTACGGGCTCGGCTCCTGGGGGGACGTGAGAGCCGTGGCGTGGAGGGGGTTGAGGAGCGCGATCCCCGCTCCGGCCTCGCTCGCCCAGACGCCGAGGGTGCGGAGGTCACCCAGATCGCCGATCCCCCAGCTCTCCCGCGACCGGAGCGCGTAGCACTGGATGCCCAGCCCGAAGACGTGGAGGTCGTCGGCCAGGTGACAGGAGCCGGGAGTCACCACGAGCTGGGTGGTCCCCGCATGGCCTGGCCGGTGGAGGACGTGGTAGCCGAGCGGGATGCTCGCCGGCAGGCTCCCGTGACCCTCCAGCTCGCCTCCCTCCTCGAGGGTGAGCGCCCACTCCCCGCCGGTCTCGACGGACACCCCCGCTCGCACGACCCAGACCGGGTCGCTCGTGGCGCCGGCGCCATCGTCGGCGAGCTCCGCGAGGACCGCGTCGGCGGTCTGCTGGGGAACCTCGTGGGCGACGCCCGCGACATCCCACCACGAACGTTCGAGCCGCCAGGACGAGGTATCGCGACCGGCCGCTTCCCCGTTTGCCACCCGGAGACCGTAACCCAGGTCGCCGGGCGACCCCGCCGGAGCGCCGGCCGGGACCGCCCCGCCACCCCGGCGAACCAGGTGCGCCAACCCGCCGAGCGAGGTCCGCCA